>CAYHEX010000268.1:0-6053 GCA_964355365.1 uncultured Solibacteraceae bacterium
CGAGCTTCCCGTCGATCTTCGGCGCGCGTCCGGCCGGCAGCTTCGCGGCGATGGCTTCGAAGGTCTCGTGATCGATCTTCGTGATGTCGGTGACGATGGGGCCCGGGGTCGTAGCCGGAGCGTCTGTGCGCGGCGCCGCAACGGTTTGCGCGGCCGCCGGCGATGCGACAACGAGCGCGGCCAGCAACAGGCCTGAGCGGAGGGTCAGAGCATCGAAGCGACGCGGCACGGGGAGAGCAGAGGCTATCAGAAACGGAGACGTCTGGGCCGTCGAACGCGTCTAGGTATCTGGTGCTCAAAACCACGCTGGTCGTCATTTTCCTGCTGTACGGAATCCCCCTCTGGAAGCTGCGCTACCAGTGGCGATCGACCGTGTATCGGATGACGTCGTGGAAGATCAATGTGCTGCCGTGGTTCGGTCACGATACGATGGCACTCTTCAGTAATCGTTACTTCGTGACCGACGACGAACGCCGCATGGCGTGGCGGTTTCGCATCTACATGGCCGTGTATCTGGGACTCTTGACATGGATAATCTGGTTGCCCTGACGCTGGTGATCTGTCTCGGCATCCAGGCCGTGTTCTTTGTATTTGCGGCCAGCCTGAAGACGGACAAAGTTACCGATCTCTCCTACAGCCTCACGTTCATCGCGGTCGCGATCCTGTTGTGGCGGCTCAGCCTGCCGCCGTTCAACGTCGCGGCCCTGATCCTGGCCGGCATGGTGGTCGCCTGGGGCGTGCGGCTCGCGGGCTACCTGTTCTCGCGCATCCTCCACATGAAGCGCGACGCGCGCTTTGACGGCATCCGCGAGCACTTCTGGCCGTTCTTCAAGTTCTGGTTCTTCCAGGGACTGGCCGTGTGGCTCATCATGCTGCCCGTCACGCTCTGGTTTCGCGCACCCGGCACGTGGTCGCTCTTCAGCGCCGCCGGTCTACTTGTGTGGGGCGCAGGTCTGGCGATCGAGACCGTTGCGGATGCGCAGAAATTCGAGCACAAGCGCAGACCCGGCGCGAAGTGGATCGACACAGGCCTGTGGCGCCTGAGCCGCCACCCGAACTACTTCGGCGAGTTGCTCTGCTGGTGGGGCGTGTTCGTGTTTGTGGCGGGTGACCTCACCGGCGGGTCGTGTTTCCTCGGCCTGCTGGGCCCGCTCTCGATCACCGGCGTGATTCTGTTTCTCACCGGCGTGCCGCAGCTCGAGGCGAGCGCCGAGCGCAAGTGGGGCAGTGATCCCGCCTACCAGCGCTACAAGGCCGCGACGAGTCTGCTCGTGATCTGGCCGGTGAAGCGGTAGGATTTTCGATCGATACACAGACAGAACCCCTCGTTCGTGAGGTTCGGGGGTTCGCAGGGTTCGAGAGGTTCTGTTCGAAAGGTGCATAAGGTTCGTAGAGTGCGTAAGGGCGGTTCGAACCCCACGAACCAACCTCACGCACCCCACGAACCCCCGGAACCTCACGAACAGAACCTCACGAACCTCCCGAACCCCCGCACCCCACGAACTGGACCTAACGCAACTTTGCCAGTCCTCGCGCCGTCGCGATCAACTCTTTCAGTTCAGCCACTTCCGGTGCGATCGCGGTTGGCACGTCGACTGCGGCGAGGCGCCGCGTCAGTGCGTCCCAGCGCGCGATGTCGTCCGGCGCATCGCGCAGCAGCAGGCCGAACTCCGCCACCGCCGATGCGAGCGGCAGGAACTGCGCGCGCGCGAGCGGCCGCACGGCCTGCGTCATCAACTGACTCGTGTCGCTGTCCGGCGCCTTGTAGCGCGCCTTCACCGTCAGCCACTCGCCGTTGTGCGCCGCATCGGTCGCCAGCGGCCTGGGTCGCGACGTCGCCGCCTGCGGTTGGTACTTCAGCGGATCCACCGCCACCCGACCAGCGTCATCGTCCTTCGCGCCGACCGGAATCACTTCATAGAGCGCCGTCACGGTATCGTTCGCGCCCATCTCGCCCGCGTCCTTGCGGTCGTTGTTGAAGTCGCGCGCGGCGAGCTTGCGGTTCTCGTAGCCGATCAGCTTCCACGACGACACGATCGCGGGGTTGAACTCCACCTGGAACTTCACGTCCTTCGCCACGGTCTCGAGTGTGGCGTCGGCCTCGCGGATCAGCACGCGCCGCGCTTCTTTCAACGAGTCGAGATACGAGTAGTTGCCGTTGCCCTTGTCGGCGAGCATCTCCATCGTCGCGTCCTTGAGGTTGCCGCTGCCCACGCCGAACACGGAGAGGAACACGCCGGAGTTGCGCTCGCGTTCGATGAGGCGGAGCAGGTCCTGCTGACTTGTGACGCCGACGTTGAAGTCGCCATCGGTCGCGAGGATCACGCGGTTGACGCCGCCGGGCACGAACGCTTCGCGCGCCGTGCGATACGCCATGATCAGGCCCGACGCGCCGTTCGTGGATCCGCCGGCGCTCAGCTCAGCGATCGCGCGCTGAATCGTGTTGCGCTGCCGCGCCGGTGTCGGCGCGAGCGCGATGCCGCTCGTGCCGGCATACGTCACGATCGCGATCGTGTCGTCCGCACACAGCGTGTCGACGAAGAGTCCGAGCGCGGTCTTGATCAGCGGCAGGCGCTCCTGCGGCTGCATCGACCCCGACACGTCGATCAGCAGCACGATGTTGCGGCCGGCGACCTCGCGCGGTGCCGGTGCGGCCGCGCGCGCGCCGATCAGCACGAGCTTGTGCGACGGCGCCCACGGGCAGTCGCCGATCTCAGTCGTGATCGACATCGGCCTGCCGTCACGCGGTGCCGCGTACCCGAAGCGGAAGTAGTTGACGAACTCCTCCACGCGAATCGCTTCCGAGGGCGGCAGCTGTCCGCTCGACAGGATGCGGCGCGCGTTCGAGTACGACGCGGTGTCCACGTCCGCGCCGAATGTGGACAGCGGGCGATCGATCGTGCGCTGAAAGCGATTCGGCTCGATGTCCGTGTAGGTCTCGCCCGATGGTGTCGGATACATCGTCCACGGATCCCGCTCCATCACAGGGCGGCCGTAGACGGCCTGCTGTTCCATCCGCATCGTGGCAATGCCACCGACCATGCCGCCAGCGACGCCGCCAGGAATGCCGGCGGGCGCCCCGGCAACGCCGCCGCGCGAAGACGGTGCGGCCGGAGGTGGCGGGGGCGGCGATGGAAGGGGCAGGCCGACCGGTTGCGGCGCCGTCGTCTTGGCGCCGACGTTGTCGTTCGCGGTCCTCGGCGCGACCGTGTCTTGCGGCCGCATCAGCACGAGCGGCAGTTGCAGCGACGTCGCTCGCGCGGTGACGGTCAACCTCTTCGAGAACACGGGATAGCCGCTGAACGTCGCGCGGACGAGGTAGCTGCCCGGCTGCACGTCCCTGAACGCGAACGCGCCGTTGGCATCGGTCGTTGACGTGGCCTGCGACCGGCCGTCGCGCTCGAGCGTGACGACGACGCCGGCGAGTGGCTTCAGCTGCGCGTCGACGACCGAACCGGTGACAATGGCGCGAGACTGCGCGGTGAGCGCAGCCGCGAAAAGGGAGAACGCGAGGGCGAGAAGTCCGATCCGTCGTGACATGGCAAGTGCCTCCATGTCCTTAGAACGGAGCTGGTCGGAAAGCTTGCGCCCAATAGCGAGCTACTCGATTGCCCAATCCAATAACCAGCTAACCAGCCAACAAATAGCGAGCTGTCATTTCCAGCTGTCACTTCCACGTCAGGCCGCCGTCGGCGGTCGTGAACTGACGACCGCCCGTTGCGGTAACGGTGGCATTGAGCAGGTCAGTGGCGGTGATGGCGACCAGGTCGATCGGCTCGGGGAACGTGACTCGCGCGAACGCGACGCCGTCGGCGCTGCGAAGCACAAGACCGCCGCGGCCGACCAGCCAGCAGACTTGAGTAGATGGCGCGGCGCCGTTGGTGATCGTGACGGGGGCGCTGCCCAGGTCGACCGTCGTCCATGTCCGGCCGTTGTCTGTTGAGCGTTCCACTCTGGTCGCCGTCGTGACGCGCCATCGCGTGATGGCCGGTGACGACGTCACATTCAACGTCATCGTCGCGGTCCCTCCGCCGCGACTCGAGGCAGGACGGTTGCCCGGCGAGGCGAACTCGACGATGGGTGTGGCCGTCGAGGTGTCGCGCGCCGAGGCGCTGCGCTCCATGCGCATTCCGGCGACGCCGCTATTGCTGACGCCGCCAACCACGCCGCCTGCAACGCCACCCGCGACGCCGCCGACCATGCCGCCAGCCACTCCTTGAGGTGGCAGCTGTTGCGCCATCGCCACGGGCGCAGGCGGTGGGGGCGGTGGCGGTGGAGGCGCGGGCATTGGCGCGGGCGCTCGTGTGGGGATTGCTGCAGGCGCCGCAGCCGTCATCGTCTCCGTCACGCCTCGGGGCTCGGTTGGGAGGGTGATCTTCGGCGCGGACTCGCGCTTTCTCGCTGGCGCGGGCGACGGCTTCGGCGCTGGTCCGCCGACGCCTGCAGCGATCCCCGATCGTGGCTGAGGTTCAGGTAGCGCGACCGGTAGTGGCGCGGTCGGCTGCGTCGCCGGCGCCTCAACTTTCGCGATCTGCGTCTCGACTTGGAACTCGGAGACACCGTCGCGGCGTGCCACCGAGAAGATGAGCAGCGACGCCGCGGCGAGCCCGCCCGCGAGCGGCAGCCACCAGCGCTGCAGCCACGGCGCGCGCGTCGGCATCACGGAGGCGGTTGCTGTGGCGGCCGCCGGCTCGGTCAGCGCAAACGTCGCGACCAGTTCCTGGCAGCGCGCGCAGTCGGCGACGTGCGCCTCCATGGCCACGGCCTGCGACGCCGGCAGTGCGCCATCCGCCCACATCGCCAGCGTCTCGGCGTCAGTGCAGGCTCGGTCGATCGACGGATCGCGGTCGCTCACAGGGTCTCCTGTCTATTAGAACGTGCGGACGCGGGTTTCTTGTCACTGTCGTCAGTGGCCAGCAACCGTCCGAGGTCGAGCTCGCCGGGGTCCGCGGAGACCTGCGCGAAGCACTCGGCCACGGCCCGATCGTCGAAGCCATGACGCCGCCGAAGTGCGGCGTCGACAAGGGCACGGATATCTGCGCGTGTCCGAGTCAGATGTCGCGACACCGTGCCTTCATGCTCACTGAGCAGCCGCCCGATCGCCGCGAGCTTCATCTGTTGCGTGTAGTAGAGGCGCAGACGCAGACGGTCGCGCGGCGGCAGCGTAGCGATGGCATCCGCGAGCGCGGGCCGCATCGCGTTGGCGAACCGCGCGTGTTCCGGATCCGGTGCAGCTTCCCGCGTCTCCAACGGACGCGGCCCATCGTCATCCGGCAGCGGGTCGAGTGCGCGTTGCGCGCGCAGGCGATCGACGTGTCGCTGCGCGAGCACGGCGCGGAGCCACGTGTCGAGCCGGCTGCGGCCGTGGTAGTAGCGGAAGAGCGACTGGCGGACGCCGTCTTTTTCGCGGAGGCCGAACAGGTCGGCGTAGAGCGCATCTGCTGTTTCGCGCGCGCTCCCCGTGCGATCGATCGCATCGGCCGCCCGGTAGAGCGCCGGCCGATACGTCAGCACGAAGTGGTCCCACGCTGCCTCGACGCCGTCGGCGCAGGCGACAGCGAGCGCGAGATCCTGCAGATGCAACGACTCGGGATCGACGCCCTTAGTGACGCACGCGTCGAGCGCGACGCCGAACCGCTCGGGCGTCAGCCCCCAGCGTCCTGCCTGCGCGCGCATGAACAGATCTGTCACGCGGCCACGATATCTCAAGGGCAAAGACAGAGACCCGTCGTTCGTTGGTGAGGTTCGTAGGGTTCGAGGGTTCGCGCGGTTCGAGAGGTTCTGTTCGAAAGGAGGCGAACCCCAGATCGCGAGGTTCGTAAGGTTCGCGCGGTTCGTGGGGTTCTGTTCGAAAGGTGCTTAAGGTTCGCGTGGTGCGTAAGGGAGGTTCGAACCTAGCGAGCTGACAAAGAGGCGAACGGCAGATCGTAAGGTTTGTAGGGTTCGTAAGGTTCGTGCGGTTCGAGAGGTTCTGTTCGAAAGGTTCTCAGGGTTCGAACGGTGCGTAAGGGAGGTTCGACCCCACGAACCAACCTCACGCACCCTCCGAACCC
>CAYHEX010000269.1:0-6019 GCA_964355365.1 uncultured Solibacteraceae bacterium
CATTCACTCATTCCCCCATTCCGCCATTCACCCACCTATTCCCCCATTCCCCCAGTCCCCCATTCCCCCATTAACAAATCTCGTAGAATGTCCCCGCATGCGTCAACGCGCCGCGGTTTTTCTGATCACCTTCTCCGGCCTCGTCTTTGAAATCGGCCTGACCCGCATTTACTCCGCCACCATCTGGTATCACTTCGCGTTTGTCGCGATCTCGGTCGCGCTGCTCGGGTGGGGCCTCGGCGGCATGACGGTGCACCTGCTGAAGAAGCGCATGCCGTCGTCCACCGAGCGTGCGGCGGTGTTCAGCATGCTCTACGCGCTGGCGATTCCCGCCGCGCTGTGGGTGCTGGTGCAGTTTCCGTTCGAGCTGTCGCGTCTGTCGCTCTACTTCCTGACGCCGCTGGTCCCGTTCCTGCTGGCCGGCATGGCGCTGTCCATGGTCTTCGACCTCAACCGTGCGGAGAGCGGGTCGCTGTATTTCGCTGACTTGCTGGGCGCGTCGCTCGGCGCGCTCGTCGTGACGGTGTTCCTCCAGCGGTTTGGTGGCGAAGCCACGCTGCTGCTCTCTGCCGTGGCCCCGATGATTGCGGCTGCGTATTTGTCGAAACCACTTCGTACCGCCGCGACACTCGGGGCCGTGGTCCTCACGGTGGCGGCGCTCACGAACGGGACGACGCAGTTGATGCGGGTCGTGCCGGGCACGATCAAGGCGATGCGCAAGGATCTGGACGCGAATCCCAACGCGAAGGTGACGCAGGAGGGCTGGAACGCCTACTCGCGCATCTCGGCGGTCGAGCCGATTCCGCCGCCGTACATCGCGCGGCTCTACATCGACTCGGACGCGTGGACGAGCATCTACCCGTGGGACGGCCAGATCGAGCACGCGACGGATCTGCGCGACTCGTATCGCGCGCTGCCGTTCAAACTCACGCCGAAGGGCGAGACGCTCGTGATCGGACCGGGAGGCGGCTCGGACGTGCTCGCGGCGCTGGCCTCCGGGCAGCGCAAGGTCACCGCGGTCGAACTCAACCCGCTCATGATTCAGTTCGTGCGCCACTACGGCGAACGCGCCGGCAACATCTACTCGCGTCCCGACGTGGAGATCGTGCAGAGCGAGGGCCGCAATTTCATCAGCCGCTCCGATCGAAAGTTCGACGTGATCTTCCTCGGCTTCGTCGACTCGTGGGCGTCGGTGGCGTCGGGTGGCCTCTCGCTGTCGGAGAACTACCTCTACACGTCGCAGGCCTTCAAGGACTACTACGACCACCTGACCGACGACGGCGTGCTCGTGATCCTGCGCTGGGACCTCGACGTGCCGCGCCTGGTGTCGAACTCGGTGGCCGTGCTCGGCGCGGAGGAAGCCTCGAAGCGCATCGCGGTGCTGATGGAGAAGCGCGGTGACGCGCGGGCCGCCGTGGACCCGTCGCAGATGCTCTTCATGCTGCGCAAGCGCGCGTTCAACGCTCAGGAACTGTCTACCATCAAGAATGACTGGACGCTGGCCACGCCGATGATTCTGCCGGGCGAAGCGCCGCCTCCGTACGATGCGCTGCTGAGCGGCCGCACGACGTTGGCGCAGTACACGGCGGAATCGGCGTCGCTGGTGGGGCCGGTCTTCGATGACAGCCCGTTCTACTTCGCGACGGAACGCCCGTGGGGGATGCCGCCCGGCATCGCCTCGCGCCTCTTCTCGTGGCTGCTCGCGCCGGCGGTTGGGCTGCTCTTGCTCTTCGCGGGCCTGGGCAAGCCGAAGGGGCAACCGGTGGCGCCGTACGTTTCATCGGTGGTCTACTTCTCGGCGCTCGGCTTCGGGTTCATCGCGGTGGAGTTGTCGCTCTTGCAGAACCTGACGCTGCTCGTCGGGCATCCGATCTTCACATTGTCGGTCTTGCTGTTCACGCTGCTCGCGGCCGGTGGCATCGGCAGCTCGATGACCGGTCGCATTTCCGCCCGCGTGGCCTGCATCGGCGTCGCGGTCATCGGCATCGTCGAGTCGTTCGTGCTGCCGCGCGTGGTGCCGTCGCTGCTGCCGCTCGGCCTGGCCGCGCGCGTCGCGGTCGCCATGTGCTTCATCGCGCCCCTCGGCGTGCTGATGGGCGTCCCGTTCCCGAGCGGTCTCCGCACGACGGGGCAGGGCTCGCTGCCCGCGCCGCCGTTCTACTGGGGCCTCAACGGCATCCTGTCGGTGATCGGCTCCGTGACGACCGTGTTCGTCGCGCTGCTGTTCGGGTTCCAGGCCGCGATGCTGGTGGGATGTGCGTGCTACCTGATCGCGGCCACGACAGCCACCCGTTAGTGGGAGCCCGTTAGTGGGGGATTGAGTGAATGGGGGAATGGGGGAATAGGTTGTTTAATTGGTGAATTCCTGAATTCACCCAATAGCCCATCTATTCCCCCATTCCCTCAGTCCCCCATTCCTCCAATGGGCTATTCGTATCTGAGCGCTTTCATCGGGTCGATCTTCGACGCTCGCATCGCCGGCACGAGGCCGGCGAGCATGGCGATCGCGGCCAGCATGGCGACCGACAGGCCCAGTACCCAGGGATCGCGACCTTGCATCTGGTAGAGCAGCGACTGCACGAGCGTCCCCACATACAGCGTGATGGCCACACCGGCGATGGCGCCGACCACGGTCATGGCCGCGACCTGCTTCAGGACCATCAAGCGCACGCGAGACGGATCGGCACCGAGCGCCATGCGTAGTCCGAACTCGCGCGTGCGCTGCGAGACCGTGTAGGCGAGCACGCCGTACAGACCGATCGCGGCGAGCAGCGTGGCCAGCACCGCAAAGGCCGTGGAGAGCGTGCTGATCATCCGGTCCAGAAACACGTTCTGCTTCACCTGATCCGTCATCGTCCGCAGATCCTCGAGCGGCAGGTCGCGATCGAGTGACGCCATCACGCCATGAATCGCCTTCATCGTGGCCGCCGCATCGGCATTCGAGCGCACGTAGAAGGTCATCTCGCCCAGTTGGTCGTCCTGCATGTACGGCGCAAAGAACAGCGGTGGCACGGCGTCCTTCACCTCGCTGTATTTCGCATCCTGCACGAGGCCGATGATCTCCGTATCGAGCGTGTCCCCCTCGGAGGTCATCAGCTTGCCGACGGCATCGCGCCCGAGGTTGAACTTCTTGGCGAATGCCTCGTTGACGATGGCGACCTTCGCGGCGCCTTTCGAGTCGCTCTGCGTGAACTCGCGCCCGGCGATGAGCGGCACGCCCATGGTCTTGAAGTAGCTGGCGCCCACTTCATTGAAGCGTGAGTTGTTGTCGATGTCGGCGCCTTTGGCAAATCCCTGCACCTGCACGTCGGTGCCCCAGTTGTTGCCCGCGAGAATCGGCACCAGCGCGGTCGTGACCGACGCGACGCCAGGCACGCCACTGAGCGCTTCTTCCGCCTGGCGGAAGTAGGCCAGTGAGCGTTCGGGCGTGTAGCCGTTGAGCCGCGGCGACACGGTGAACGTGAGCATGTTGTCGATCTTCACGCCCAGATCCACGCGCGACACGTTGATCAGGCTCTTGGCGAAGAGTCCCGCGCAGATCAGGAGCGCGGTCGACAGCGTGATCTGCACGGTGACCAGTCCGGAGCGAAACATGGCCGCGGCGCGTGTGCCCGACGGCTGCCCGGACACGCCCTTGAGCACGCTCGCCAGATCCGGCCGCGTGCTGTGCAGCGCGGGGAAGAGACCGAAGATCAGGCCCGTGCCGATCGATAAGCCTGCAGCGAACAGCACGATCGACGGCTCGATCGTGAACGACATCGTGCGAGAGGCGTCGGCCGGCAGCAGCGACCAGATGAACTGCAGTGTGATCTTGGCGACGATGAGGCCGGCCAGGCCGCCCATCATGGCGAGGAGGCACGACTCGACCAGCAGCTGGCGCACCAGCTGCGCGCGGCTCGCGCCGATCGACAAGCGGACGGCCATCTCGCCCGCCCGCGCGGCCGATCGGGCCAGCAGCAGGTTGGCGATGTTCGCGCAGGCGATGAGCAGCACGACTCCGGTCACGCCAAAGAGCATCGCCAACGGTGTCTGCGCCTCCTTGTGCACCGAGCTCTGACCGCGCGCGCCCGGCTTGACCGTGGCGGACTTCGTGCGGAACTTGGCCAGCGTGGCCTCGCTCATGCCGGCCTGCAGGGGCGCCTCTACCTGGTTCACGATGCCGTGGTACCGCGTGTTGAGCGCTGAGGCGGCGGACGCTACCGTCATCCCGGGCTTGAGCCGGGCAAAAAGGTAAATCCAGTAGCTGCGGCGATTGTCGAACCCTTTGAACGGCGGCTGTAGTTTGCCGCGCATCGAGATCGGCACGAACACCTGCGGTCGCGAGCCGAGCGTCGTGCCTTCGAAGCCGCGTGGCGCCACGCCGACGATCGTCATCGTCACGCCGTTGACGATCATCGTGTCGTTGAGCACGGCGGGACTCGCGCCGAATCGCGTCTGCCAGTAGTCGTGGCTCAGCACGACCACGGGGGCGTCGTCTACGGTGCGGTCGTCGCGCAGATCGATGAGGCGGCCGAGCGCCGGCTGGAGGCCGAGCACAGAAAAGTAGCTGCCGGACACGAGCATGCCCTGGCTGTTGAGGGTCTGGCCTTTGTAGGAGAGGTTGGTGCCGAATCCGCGGTGGGCCGCGATGCCGGTGAAGGCGTTGCCGTTGTCTTTCTCGAGGTCGCGGAACATCTGGTAGCTGAAGACCTCGTCGCAGTCGCCCGCCTGACTGCACGACTGCGAGCCCGGCTTGGGCCCGGGCGCGCCCAGATCCACCAGTTCGTAGGGGCGCGTCACCGGCAGGGGCCGCAGCAGCATCTGGTCGAACAGCGAGAAGATCGCGCTGTTGGCGCCGATGCCGAAGGCCAGCGATACGATGGCCACAATGGTGACGAAGGGCGTGCGGAAGAGTGTGCGGAAGGCGAATCGAATTGTGCGCATGCTCAGGGCATTGGACGAGGCTCGGCGCCAATTCGTTGGTGTAAAGATAAGGAATGCAGAGATTTAACATCGTCTTGATTGCGTTCGTGCTGTCCGTGGCCACGCTGGGGGCCCAGACGGCCCGTCCGAGCAAGATGTTCGACAGCCAGGCGCTGCTGAACGACCTCAAAGTGCTCTCTTCGGATGACATGAATGGGCGTGCGATCGACACACCCGATGGGGCGAAGGCCCGGGCGTATCTGGCGGGCCGGTTGAAGGCCGCGGGTCTTCAGCCGTTCGGCGACACCTTTGAGCAGCCGTTTACGTTCAAGGCCGGTGGGAGAAACGGGGCGCCACAGACCGACAGACGTGGTGTGAATCTGGTAGGCCAGATCAAGGGCAGCGCGCAGCCCGCGCGTTACATCGTCGTCACCGCGCACTACGACCATCTGGCGGCGCGCAACGGCGTGGTGATGAACGGCGCCGATGACAATGCCTCGGGCGCGGCGTCGTTGGTGGCGATTACTGAGTACTTCGCGAAGCATCGGCCCGCCAACTCGCTGATCATCGTCGCGTGTGACGGCGAAGAAGTGGGGCTGCGCGGCGCGATGGCGTTCACGGCCGCGCCCCCGGTGCCGGCCGCGTCGATCGTGGCGAACGTCAACCTCGACATGATCGGGCGCGATCCCGACGACAAACTCTTCGCGATCGGCACGCTGCTCACGCCCGCGTTGAAACCGCTGGTGGAGGCCGTGGCGAAGACGGCGCCGCGGCTGGGAACCGAGCGAAACCGGGGCGGGCGTCGTGCCCAGCCGCCGACCGACGACGGAGTACCAGAATGAGCGAATTCCAGCTGACGACGGGAACCGAGGAGCCGGGCCTCGATACGGCGATGAAGGTCGTCTACCAGTGGAACTACGAACCCGACGTGGAGGAACTGCGGAGCCTCTACCACAAGGCGACCGAGGCCCAGTGGGTCGCGGAGCGCGACATCGACTGGGACCGGCCGATCGACCGCGACCTCTTCGCGACGACGCCACTCGGCTCGCCGCTCCCGATCGAGCGCACCTCCTACTGGAAGGGCCTCGACGACGAGTTGCGCTGGAACATCACCCGG
>CAYHEX010000270.1:0-6007 GCA_964355365.1 uncultured Solibacteraceae bacterium
ACGAGCACCTGTCGGTAGCGTGCCCACAGAAGCCCTCGTCGGAACACCCCCGACCAGTGCTGTTCCAGCACCCCGCCGACCAGTGCTGTCCCCGCACACCCCCGACCAGTGCTGTCCCCGCACACCCCCGACCAGTGTCTGTGTCTTTACAGGAGTTCCTGCAGCCGCTGATACCCCGCCCGGCTGATCGGCACCTTGCGGCCGTCGGTCAGAATCGCGATGCGGCTGTCCTTGGCGTAGAGTTCCACGCGCGCCAGCCGTTCGATATTGAGGATGTAGGACCGGTGCACCCGCACGAAACGGCCGGCGTCGAGTTGCCGCTCCAGGTCGGCGAGCGTCTGCTCCTTCAGGAGCGACTTCCCCGCCGTGTGCACCGAGACGTAGTCGTCCTGCGCTTCGACATAGTCGATCTTGTCCACCGGCACCACATGCACCTGCGGGCCATCGCGAATCACCAGACGATCGAGCGGCCCCGACGCCGGGCGGGCGGTGGCGCGCACGGCCGACGGATCCGGTCGCGGCTGCTCGCGGCGCGCGCGGGCTCGGTTCAGCGCCGCCTCGAGCCGCTCGCGGGCGAACGGCTTGAGGAGGTAATCCACCGCGTGCACCTCAAACGCGCGCAGCGCGAACTCGTCGTAGGCGGTGATAAAGATCACCGGCACATCCTTGCCGATCAGTTCGAGCACGTCGAAGCCGTCGAGCTTCGGCATCTGCACGTCGAGGAGCAAGAGATCCACCGTCTGCTCGCTGACCACCCTGACGGCCTCGAATCCGTTCGCGCATTCGGCCACGACCGTGACGCCCCCGATCGCGGCCAGGTCCTGCCGCACCGCCATCCGCGCCGGTTCTTCATCGTCAACAATCACGACGCGCAACAGATCAACCATTCGAAACTCCTCCGCGGACCTGAAGGTCCGCGGCTACATTGGCGGGGCGGTCCGCAGCGACGTTCGCGGGGCGGTCCGCGGCGACGGTGGCCGAGCGGTCCGCGGCCACGTTGCCGTGACGGTCCGCGGCGACGGTGGCCGGGCGGTCCGCGGCCACGTTGCCGTGACGGTCCGCGGCGACGGTAGAAGGACCGTCCGGGGCCACGTTGCCGTGCGGGGCCGCGGCGACGGTGTACGGCACCGTCACCACCACGCGATAGCTCCCGGCACCAGCCTCGACGGTCATCGCGGCGTCATCGCCGTACGCCGCACGCAGGCGGCGGCGCACGATGTCGAGACCGAGGCCCGTGCCCTTGCGGCCGCGGGCGTCAGGATCGCGTGGATTCTCGACGACGATCACCGCGGCGTCGCCGGCGCGTTCGGCCACGATGCTGACGGTGCCTCCCTCGATCAGCCCCGCGATGCCGTGCCGCACGGCGTTCTCCACGAGCGGCTGCAGCAGGAGGGCCGGCACCATCACACCGGCGACGCTCGGCGGCACCGTGGCCGTCACCTGCAACCGCGCGCCGAATCGCACCTGCTCTATCTCAAGATATTGCCGCAGCAGCGCGACCTCGCGCTGCAGTGGCACACGGCCCACGCCGCCCAGCGTCAGGCTGTCCCGAAGAAAATCGCCCAGGCGCTGGCACATCGATCGCGCGCGTTCCGGGTCGACGCCGATCAGGCCCGAGATGGAATTGAGACTGTTGAAGAGGAAATGCGGATCGATCTGCGCCCGCAGCGCGCGCAGTTCGGCCTCGCGGGCGGCAATTTCCGAACGCAGCACGCGCCGCTCGCCGCCGGCGGCGCGCTCGTAGGCCCGGAACACGTAGTGCATCGCCATCGCCACGATGTACGCCATGGCGCCGACGGTGACCAGCAGTGGCGCCAGCGCCGACGGCTGGGCCGGTCCCATGTGCAGCGCCGGTACACCGGTACGATCGAGTCCCAGCCACCACAGATGCCCGAGCGCAGCCCAGACGGCCGCCGTGACCAAGGCCGCCGATACGGCGGTGGCGCCAACACGCGGTGCGGTCGCCGGAGTGAGCGGCAGCGCGCGCGAGAGATAGAAGCCGGACAGCGAGGCCGGCGCAGCCACCAGCGACAGCGGCAGCGCGAAGACCGCCGCCGCGATCCACGGCACGTCGAAGAGCGCGTGCAGCAACGCGGTGAGGATCACGCCAACCACCGACCAGGCCGCCAGATGCACCAGCAGCCGCGGCCGCTCGCCGAGCACGGGAGGCATGCGTTACGACTTCACCTCAACGCCGCCCATGATCGCCATGCCCTTGATGACGAGCCGATGACGATACGGCTGCGCGTGACCCGATCGATCGTCGACCCCACCCATGATCGGCGTCACTTCGGAGACGACCTGCCAGTCGGCCGGCAACCGAATCTCGATGCCGCCCCAGATGGTAAACACATCGATCACTGATTCCCCGCCGACGGCCGCGCACTGTCGCAGATCGAGTTCCACGCCGCCCATGATCGCCGTGAGATTGGCGCGACGAAATCCTGCCGAGGCAATGACGCGCTTCACCCCGGACATGAGCGCAAAGGCGTTGACCACGTCCTCGCGCGCGTCCGCCAGGGTCGGCGCCAACGCGCCCGATCCGGGCACGGCGCCCGCCATCGTCGCGGCCGTGCCGTTGCGCGTGTCCTGCACCGGCGATCGCTGCACGGTGCGCATGATCAGGAACACACCGAACGCAATGAGGATCAGCGGCCACCAGTCGTCGATGTACCAGTTGAGGTGAAACGCGGTATTCGCCGTCTGCCAGACTCCGGCCACGATCAGCGCCGCGCCAAATAGCTTGCGCGAGCCCCCCGCGTCACGGTCGAGGACGATGGCCAGACCCGCCGCGGTGAACACCAGCGGCCAGAAGTGGATCACCCGCGTGACGCTCCTCGCGATGCCCATGTTCTCGGCGGTCAGCAGCAACCCGAAGAATACGATCGCGATGCCAAACACCACCTGCGGCGACACGTGCCACCCCGAACGCTGATCGTCGTTCATCGCCATGATCCACCTCCCGCCCCGTCAGTCCCCGACTCGCCCACAGGGCTCGTCGCTTCCGGTTCAGCGCCACTGCGCGGCCGCCGGTTGATGTTGCCGGCGATCATCGCCAGTCCCCCAGCCACGATGAACAGCGGCCACGAGTCGCGGAACAGCAGCCAGTGATTCTGGTTCGCCAACAGCAGCCCGCCGACGAAGATCATCCAGATCCCGCCGCTCGCCCGGCTGCGCCGGCGACGAATGGCGCCCCGCCGACCGAAGGTATCCCCCATCTCACCGACCACGTCCTTGGGGAACACCAGCATCACCACACCCAGCACGATCAGAATCACCGGCCACAGGTGGACGAAACTCAGCCACCCCTGACGATCGGCCATGAACAGCAGCCCCACCGTGACCAGGAGAATGCCCGCGCCCATCCCTGAAGGTTCGTCTCGCATATCGTCTCTCCCGCCCTACCAGCTGAGCTTCGACAACAACACCCACACCAGGACGGCGGCGGCCAGTGCCGCAAAACCGCCCGTAATCGCTACACCCGTTAACCACCGCTGAGGCTTCGTCATACTGCCTACTGAGAATACGGAGACCGGCCGCGGCCGTCAGCGGCGTCTCGGCCAGTTGCGGCGGCGTATCGGTGAATGGTGGTCAGGGAGTCACGTTACAATCTTAGCCGCGCCCCATCAGCAGATCCTCAGGAGTCCGTGATGTCGTTCTTCTCCCGCTCCACCCCACAACCCGCGTCATCAGAGATCGAATTGGCGCCGGGCGAGCCGCTGATCTCGCTCAACAATCTCGAGAAGTCGTACGCCCACGGCACGAGCCGCAGCTGGGTGCTTCGCCGCATCGCGCTCGACATCAAAGACGGCGAGTTCGTGTCGATCATGGGGCCGTCTGGCGCCGGCAAGTCGACGTTGTTGCACATCCTCGGCATGCACGACAGCGCCTGGACCGGGGAGTACGTCTTCAACGGACAACCCGTGCATCGCCTGAGCCCGAAAGACCGCGCCGCGCTGCACAAGCGCTACATCGGCTTCGTCTTCCAGAGCTACCACCTGCTCGATCACCTCACCGTGTACGAGAACCTCGACGTCCCGCTCTCCTACCGCGACATCAAGAAAGCGGACCGCGACAGCATGGTCTGCGACATCCTCGATCGCTTCGCCATCGTCGGCAAGAAAGACCTGTATCCCAATCAGCTCTCCGGCGGTCAGCAGCAACTGGTCGCGGTGGCGCGCGCGGTGATCGCCCATCCGAAAGTGATCCTCGCGGACGAACCGACCGGCAATCTCCATTCGAGCCAGGGGCGCGAGATCATGGAGCTGTTCAAGAAACTCAACGACGCGGGCACCACGGTGATTCAGGTCACGCATTCGGAGACGAATGCGGGCTACGGATCGCGCGTCATCGAACTGAAAGACGGGTGGGTGCAATGACACGCCGTGCGATCGCTCTGTCCCTGCTACTGCTCGCGAGCTGCGCGAAGCCGGCCCCCACACCCGATGCCGCGGCGGCCTCAACCGCCAAGCGCTACGCCATCAGCGGACAGATTCTGGTTGTCAACACCGCGAAGCAGTCGCTCAGCATCAAGCACAACGACATCGTGGGCTTCATGCCGGCGATGACGATGACGTTTCAGGTGGCGCGGCCGGACTTGATGCAGGGGCGAGAGCCCGGCGAACTCATCGTGGGCACGCTCGAAGTGGACGACGCGTCCGGCAAGCTCGTGGAGATCACGCGCACCGGCACGGCCCCGCTGCCGGAACGCGGTTCGTCGATGGCCGCCAACATGCTCGATCTCGGCGATACCGTGCCGGACGCCGCCCTGATCGACCAGCAGGACCGGCGCCGCGCCTTCTCGGAATGGCGCGGCAAGCCGACGCTGCTGACCTTCATCTACACCCGGTGCCCCTTGCCGAACTTCTGCCCGCTCATGGACAAGAACTTCGTGGCGATTCAACGGCAGCTGGCGAAGGATCCGTCGTTGAAGGGCAAGATTCAGCTGGTGTCGGTCAGCTTTGATCCGGAGCACGACACGCCCGCGGTGCTGCGTGCGCACGCGGCCAAGCTCGGGGCGGATCCCGCCGTGTGGACATTCCTCACCGCCGACGCCGTCACCGTCGACCGCTTTGCCGCCAAGTTCGGCGTCAGCGTCGCGCGAGAGGGTGGCGCGCCGGGCGAGATCACGCACAACCTCCGCACGGTGCTCATCGACGCTGACGGCAGGATCCTCAGGATCTACACCGGCAGCGAATGGACCGTGGCCGTCGCCATGGCTGATCTCAGTGCCGCCGCTGCTCCTCCCGGAAAGTAGGGCGGCGGTTCCGCCGCCACCGCTGACCGCATTCACGGCCGCCGAGCGGCGCCTGATTGCGCGGCTGTCTTCGCCGGCGCGTGCGCAGGCCTACCTGAACGCGCTGCCCTACAACACCGAACCGCCGCCCGACCCGGCCACGCTCCGCACCTTTCGCGGCGTCGTGCGCACCGGCACCGCGCATTGCCTCGAGGCCGCGCTCACCGCGGCGGTGGCCCTCGAGCAGCACGGCTATCCGCCGCTGGTCATGAGCCTCGAGTCGATCGACGGACTCGACCATGTGGTCTTTGTGTATCAGGCGCGCGGCCGTTGGGGCAGCGTGGCGCGGTCGCGCGATCCTGGCCTGCACGGCCGCAAACCGGTATTCCGCTCGCTGCGGGCGCTGGCGCTCAGTTACTTCGAACCCTTCATCGACACCGCCGGGTGCATCCGCGCCTACGGCGCGGTCGACCTGCGCGTGCTGGGGCGGTACAACTGGCGGCTGTCGGATGGCAATGTCTGGAAGGTGTCGCGGCTCCTGTACGACATCCCGCATCGGCCGATTCGTTCATCCGCCGTGCGCGTCGATCGCCTGCGCGCGAAGTACTTCCGTTTCCGCCGCGAACATCCGGGGGAAAAACCGCTCTTCTACGATCGATCAACGTGGACGTAGGTTCGAAGGGTTCGAAGGGTTCGAAGGGTTCGAAGGGTTCGAACGGTTCGAAGGGTTCTGTTCGAGAGGTTCGGGCGTTCGAAAGGTGCGTGAGGTTG
>CAYHEX010000271.1:0-2844 GCA_964355365.1 uncultured Solibacteraceae bacterium
GGCGAGCGCCCGAAATTCTGCGCGTCCGTGGATGGCCAGCATCGCCTCGTGAAATTCGCGGCACGCGGTAGCGGCACCGACACGGCGGCACGCCGCTGGTGCGACCTCCTCGTGTTGGAGCATCTGGCGCTCGAAACGATCGCCGCGCACGGCATCGCGGCCGCGCGCACGCGCGTGATCGAGTCGTCGTCGCATGTCTTCATGGACAGCGAGCGATTCGACCGCGTCGGTCACCGAGGCCGACTCGGCGTCATCAGCCTTGCGGCGCTGCACGACGATCTGGTGGATACCTGGGCGCAGGCCGCCGTCGCGCTGGCGCGTGCCGGCCGAATCTCGGAAGCGGATGCGCGACACCTGCGGTGGCTGGATGCGTTTGGCGCACTGATCGGCAACACCGACCGCCATCAGCACAACGTCGTGTTCTTCACCGACGACGAGGGGCCGCGCCTTGCGCCGGCGTTCGATCAGGTGTCGATGGCGTATGCACCGACCGCGGATGGCCAGGTGATCAATCGTCCCTGGGTGATGCCCTCACCGACGGTGGACACGTTGGATGTGTGGAATGACGCGATGCTCGCCGCCCGAAGCTTCTGGGAACGCGCCGGCTCGGATGCGCGGGTGTCGCCTGATCTGCGCGGCGTCTGCACAGACAACGCCGAGCGGCTGAGAAAGCCGTGCGCCACCTCGAAGTCGATCCGCGCGGAATCGGTGGTTACGAGACAAGGAACTCGATTCGCTTCAAAGGCCATCATCATTCCCCGGACCTAAAGGTCCGGGGCTACGACTGAAGGGCGCACCCGTTCGCACCCGCCCGCACCAGTTCGCACCCACCCGCACCCGTTCGCACCCGTTCGCACCTGAAGTGTCCTACCAATCCGTCTCTGCGTAGTCCTTGAGGAACTTGCCCCAGATGTGTTCGCCGGTGTTGAAGCCGTGGATGATCGGGTCGACGATGCGCGCGCCGCCGTCGAGGATGTCGAGCGGCGGATGGAAGTACTGCTCCTTCACCTTGCGCGCGGCGATCTCCGCAGGGTCTTCGTCAGTGACCCAGCCGGTGTCAATGGCGTTCATGTGAATGCCGTCGTTGTAGTAATCCGTCGCCGACGTGCGCGTCATCATGTTGAGCGACGCCTTCGCCATGTTCGTGTGCGGATGCCGCGTGGTCTTGAAGTTGCGGTAGAACTGCCCTTCCATCGCGCTGACGTTGACGATGTGCTTGTCGCGCTCGGGGGTGCGGAGCATGAGTTCTTTCATGCGCGCGTTGATGATGAACGGCGCGACCGCGTTGACGAGTTGCACTTCGAGCAGCTCGACCGCCGACACTTCATGCATCAGCAGACGCCACGAGTTGCGGCCGCGCAGATCCACCTGCTGCAGGTCCTGATCGAGATGGCCCTGCGGAAAGAGCGCCGCGCCGACTTCGAGATCTTCGGGCAGCAACGCCACCTGCGAGAGTTCGGCCGCGTGCGTCATGCCCGGCGCCTCGGCCGGCGCGGCCGCGACGACGAGCTTGCCGATCGGATCGCCCGGCCCGATGAGCGTTGCGCGCTCCAGCTCCATCATGTGCTTGTAGAACTCCGGCGGACGCCGCACGGTCTGACACGCGTTGTTCACGATGAAGTCGAGCCGCGAGTGCGTGGAGAGCATCTGCTTGCAGAACGCTTCCACGCTCGGCGTGTGGCGCAGGTCGAGGCCGAAGATCTCGAGACGATGGCCCCAGTCGGCGAAGTCGGGCTCGGCCGCATACCGCGACGCGGAATCGCGCGGGAAGCGTGTTGTGACGACGAGGTGCGCGCCGCAGCGCAGGAGTTTGAGACCGGCCTGATAGCCGATCTTGACGCGGCCGCCGGTGAGCAGGGCGACGCGGCCGTTCAGATTCGCCATCTCGGTGCGCTTCGCGAAGTTGAAGTCGCCGCAGGCCGGGCACATCTGATCGTAGAAGTGATGCAGCGTCGTGTAGTGCTTCTTGCACACGTAGCAGTGCTGCGACTCGGGCAGTTCGGTGGTGTCTTCTTCGGGCCGGGACTCGTGCAGTTCCTTCGGCGGAAACACGTTCGGTGTGGTGAACACGGGCTGGCGGCGGAGGACGCGGATGCCGACGTCCTGTTTGATCGCGTTCTTCGTCTCAGCGCGGTCGGCCTTCCAGCGGCGCTTGCTGGCCTTCACCATGTTGCGGCGCGCGCTGGGGCTCGGGTTGAAGACGCGCGTCACTGCGGTGAGCAGGCGCTTGCGCACTTCAAACGGCATGTCGGACAGGATCTGGCGGTCAGCCCCGAAGATCTCGAGCAGTTCTGTGGCCTCGCGCACGCGTTCGAGCACGGCGGGGTCGTTGGGGTCTAAGGACATCAACTACAGATTACTTCACGGGCAAGGGCGGGGTCGGTCGCGTGCTGGCTTCGCCGTCGGAGGTGTGCGGGCTGCGCCTCGTCGGGGGTGTGGGGGCTGCGCCTCGTCGGTCAGATCGGGAATCGGGCGACTGTCCGGGCTTCGCCTCGTCGGTTAGATCGGGAATCGGGCGACTGTCCGGGCTTCGCCGTGTCGGTTAGATCGGGAATCGGGCGACGCAGAAAGTGAACGCCTGCGGCGCGCCCCAGGGGGTGGTGTGCTCATGGCGCCGAGACGTGACCAGCGTGAAGCCGGCGCCGAGTTCGGCGGCCAGCTGCTCGGCGCTGTAGCGCGCGACGTCGAGGCCGCTGCACTTCATCGGTCCGTCCTCAGCAAATGTCCCGATGACGATGACGCCGCCGGGTTTCAGAGCCCGGCGTACCTGCTCCACATACTTGCGGCGGTCGCCGACATCCGTGAGGAAATGAAACACCGCGCGGTCGTGCCACACGTCGAATG
>CAYHEX010000271.1:2944-5991 GCA_964355365.1 uncultured Solibacteraceae bacterium
TCGCCGGCTTCGTCTCGTACACACGCTCCCAGTGGGACTTGCGATCCATCGACCCGCCTAACGCGGCCGCAATTCCTCGCCGACGCCGTCAACGTAGAACTCGACGCGGCCACAGCGCGGGCAGAAATAGAAATCGAGTTTCTGCTTGTTCACGAACAACTCGCCGAGGTCGCCGAGCACGCCCCAGCGCGTCCCTTCGTGAAAGGCCTTGGTGCCGACGTACTCGAGGGGCACGCTGCAACGGGTGCACGCAACGGTCGGCGGCGCGGGTTCCGCCGGAGCCGCGACACCATCCCGACCGGTCCCGCATTTCCAGCAGGTATCGAAGGCCTCGTCTTCAATCGTCTCGCCGCATTTGCCACATAGCCACATAACGGGTGAGTATACGACTCAGCCATGGCCGCACAAGTCTCGTACGACATCACCTCCGAAGTGGACCTCCCCGAAGTGGACAACGCCGTCAATCAGGCGAAAAAGGAAATCGTGCAGCGGTACGATTTCAAAGGGTCGAAGGCGTCGATCGACTTCAAGCAGTCCGAGAACAAGATCGAGCTGGTCGCCGACCACAACATGCAGATGGACGCGGTGTGGGAGATCCTGCTCACGCGACTCGTGAAGCGCGGCGTGCCGGCCAAGAACCTCACGCTGTCGGAGATCGAGACGATCGGCGGCGGACTCGTCAAGAAAGTGGTCGAGCTCCAGCAGGGCATCCCCATCGAAGCCGCGAAGAAGATCGTGCAGTTTCTAAAGGACCGGAAACTGCGCAAGGTGCAGGCGAACATCCAGGGCGATCAGCTGCGCGTGTCGTCGAACTCCAAGGACGAGTTGCAGGAGTCGATGGCGCTCCTGCGGGGACAGGACTTCGGCTGCGAGCTGCGGTTCGGAAACTACCGAGGGTAACGCGGCCTGCAAGACCGGGCCGCGCTACGTTAGACTTTGCGCATGGCCGACAACTCTCTCGACAGTCTCCGCTTTCCCGTGGGCAAATTCGTAGCGCTGAAAGACTCCGACGCGGCGATGCGCGCGAATTGGATTGACGCGATTGCGGTCGCACCGGACGTGATCACCTCACTCGTCAGCGGCATGACGCCGGCGCAACTACAGACGCCGTATCGCGACGGCGGCTGGACCGCCGCGCAGGTCGTGCACCATCTGGCCGACAGCCACGTGAACGCCTACATCCGCACGCGCTTCGCGCTGTCGGAAGACCACTTCACCGTGAAGCCGTACGACGAGAACCGATGGGCCGAGTTCCCGGACGCGATCGCCGCAGACGTCTCGCCGTCCGTCGCCATCCTGACTGGCCTGCACGCGCGCTGGGCCACCCTGCTCCGCACACTGAGCCCCGACGACTTCGCCCGGCAACTGCATCACCCGGAACGTGGGCCGATGACGATCGACACACTGATCCAGCTGTATGCGTGGCACGGGAAACATCACGCGGGACATCTGCGCATCGTTAAGGGGACGCTGTAGTCCAGGGTCCAGAGTCCTGGGTCCAGGGTCAGTCCGGGGTCCGGGGTCCAGGGTCAGTCCAGGGTCCGGGGTCCAGGGTCCGTCCAGGGTCCGTGAATTACCTGTACTTGAGTAGCTGTCGCTTCGACAGCCGGCCAAAGTCGGCACGGCGGCGGCGTTCGCCGGCGGCGGCGAGGGCGAAGACGCCGGCCGCCACAAGCACGATCGAGAACACCACCATCGTCATTTCTTGAGGCTTGCGAGAAGAGCGTTCGCGCGATCGGCGGTGTCCGGTTGCGCGGCCGCGCGCTGAAGTTCGCGGGTCGCGTCCAGAAACAACCCGGCCTTCGCCAACAGCACGCCGAGCGCGAGCGGTTGCTCCGACAACCGCGCCTGCTGCGCCGCGATCGCCGCATCAGTCGCGGCATCGGCGACCACAAATCGCGCTTCCGGCTGCGGCGGTTGCGGCGCGAGCACGTCGTGCGTCGGGAAATGTGCCGTCACCTGCCACGCCAGCGTGGCACCGCGCGACAACACCACAGTCGGCGTCCACGACGCGCCGGTGACGAGCGGACTCCGCACCACTTCCTTGAACTGCTCGTCGTAGACCGCCACCGAATACGACGTGGCGCCCGCAACGGCCGTCCAGGAGAATCGAGGCGTCACCGACAAGACCGCCGTGCCGACCGGCGACAGCGGTTCCAGCGACAACGCTTCACGCGACACGCCGAGCAACGTGCCGACCGGAGCTGTGAGCGATCGCACCGCTGCCGGCATCTCGAGCGAACCCGACGCCAGCACGCGATCGACCAGCGCGCGTTCGTCGGCGGTGAGGGCATCGACGGGGGTGGATGAGGTGGTGACGGCCGGGGCGTTCGCCGCCGACGTTGCGGCGGATCCGGGCGGGGCCGTCGCGTCAGTTCCGGGCGGGGACCCCGCGTCAGGTCCGGGGACCTGAAGGTCCCCGGCTACGAATTGCCGCGCAACGAATTGGCGCGCAAACATCGCGACGCCGACGACCGCAAGAAGGACCGCGGCGATTTGCAGCGCGCGCATGGGGAACGCGCGGCCAACGCGCGTCGGCGCGAATACCGGCGCGAATACCGGCGCGGAAGCCGGCGCGGAAGCCGGCGCCGATGCCGGCGCGCGCATGGCATCGCGCTCGCGAATCATGTCGCCAACATCCTGCCGGCACACCTCACAGAGCTCGGCGTGCGTCTCCACGATCTCGCGGTCGGCATCGTCCAGCCGTCCATCAACGAGCGCTTCGAGTTGCTCGTAGCCCGGATGGTCAAAGTCACCGGGCCGGGCCGCAATGGCCCGGTCGAGTGCGCTTGCCGCGCGGCGAATGTCGGTATTGGCTTTCACACGAACTCCAGACGACAGGGACGACGCACGATGCTGGCCCGTATTACCAAGCGGTCAGATTTCATGGGATCCCCGTAAACGGCGGGCCAGCCGGGCCCGCGCGGACTTCCTCAGATTGATCACTTGCTGCCTTGTGAGACCAAGCTGGGCGGCAATGGACAAGTCGTCGAGCGGGAGCCGGTCCCAAAGGACATCCAGCGCCGGCGCCCCGATCTCGAGGGCGG
>CAYHEX010000272.1:0-5967 GCA_964355365.1 uncultured Solibacteraceae bacterium
GCGATCGAACACCTATATCGAGACACAGCCGCTACGCACCCTCAAGACGGCCGCGGGCGCGACGCAGTTGATTCACTGGTCCGAGCGCGACGGGTGGGGCCACTATTACCTCTATGACAACGTCGGCAAGCTGATCCGGCAGATCACGAGCGGTGAGTTTCAGGCCGCGAGCATCGTGTCCATCGACGAGAAGACCCGCATGCTCTACTTCACTGCCGCGGGCCGCGAGGCGGGTGAGGACCCGTATTACACGCATCTCTACAGCGTCGGCATCGACACCGGCGCGATCAAACTGCTGGATCCGGGCAACTTCTCGCACTCGGTGGCGATGAACGACAAGAGCACGTTCTTCGTGAACACCGCGTCGCGTGTCAACACGGCGCCCGAGTCCGCGCTCTACGACGCCGCCGGGACCAAGGTGATGGAACTTGAAAAGACCGATCTCTCCGCCGCGCAGGCGCAGGGCTTCAAGTTCCCCGAGCCGTTCATGGTGAAGGCCGACGATGGCATCACGGATCTGTATGGGGTGCTGTACAAGCCGTTCGACTTTGACGACACGAAGAAATACCCGATCATCGAGTACGTCTATCCCGGCCCGCAGACCGAGAGCGTGGCCAAGACGTTCTCGCCGCGCGGTTGGAGCCAGACGCTGGCGAACGTGGGCTTCATTGTGGTGGAAGTCGGCAACCGGGGCGGCAATCCCTCACGGTCGAAGTGGTACCACAACTACGGCTACGGCAACTTGCGCGACTACGGCGTGCCCGACAAGAAGGCGGCCGTCGAGCAACTGGCCAAGAAGTACGCGTGGATCGACATCACCAAGGTCGGCATGTGGGGCCACTCGGGCGGCGGCTTCATGACCGCGGCCGCGATGTTCGGCTACCCCGACTTCTACAAGGTGGGCATCTCCGAGAGCGGCAATCACGACAACAGCGTGTACAACCGCTCGTGGAGCGAGAAGCATGACGGCGTGAAGGAAGTGGTCGACAAGGACGGCAAGGTCAAGTTCGAGTACGACATCGACAAGAACCAGGACATCGCCAAGAACCTCAAAGGCCACCTGCTGCTGATTACCGGCGACATCGACAACAACGTGCACCCGGCCGGCACCTACCGTGTGATGGACGCGCTGATCAAGGCCAACAAGCGCTTCGACTTCATCCTGCTGCCGGGGCAACGCCACGGATTTGGCGCGGCCGGCGACTACGCGGCGTGGCGCCGGATCGACTACTTCACGCAGTGGCTGCTCGGCGTGTCGCAGGACGACATCGACATGCTCGAGCTCCAGCGCGAACGGCAGATCAAGCGATGACGCGGTAAAGGCAGAAGGCACAAGGCACAAGGCAGAAACAAAGTTAGAAACAAAGTTACAAACAAAGTGGAAAGACCAAAGGCAGAGACACGTTCCAGCGTCTCTGCCTTTGGTCTTTGTTTTCGTTTTTGTTTCTAGCTTTGCTTCTAACTTTGTTTCTGCCTTCTGCCTTTTGCCTTCTGCCTTCTATCTAACTGTCACTGTCACTGAGGTGGTGGTGCCCTTGCCGTCGCGAACTGCGATGCGATGAGCGCCGCGGACGAGCGGCCAGCGCGAGCCGGGGATACGGACGCCATCGACCAGCCACTCGACTTCTCCGGACGCACCGAGGGCGCGCAGTGGCAGCGCCTGAAAGTCCGGGCGCAACGTTGGGTCGATCAGGAACGTTGCGCCGGCCAGCGGACTCGCGATCGTGAGGGATGTCGCGGCTCGACGACTGGTCGTGCCCATCGTCGGTCCGGTCGCTCGGTCGCCGGGTTGATGGTCACCGCCCGTCGTCGTCGCCGTCGTTGCAAAGCCCGCCCGTTGCGCCCAGTCGCGGTAGAGATCCGGCCACACGGTCTGCGGGCCCTCATCGCTCGAGAAGTGCCAATCGCATCTGATTCTCGGCGAACCCACCGGCAGCCATTCGCGGACGCGCGCCGGACAGGCGTCGCCGGGGGCCATGCCGGACCGCGCACACAATTCGACCTCGCCAAGATCTGAGGGAGGCGCCACGATCGGTGTCGAATCGTCGATCAGCGCCTGGCCGCGCGCGCGTTCCATCGCGGCGATCATCACGTCGTGAAAGATCGGGCCCGCGCCGGTCACGCCCGAGGAGTTACGGAGCGGCGTGCGGTCGAAGTTGCCGACCCACACGCCGACCGTGACCTCGCGTGTGTAACCGATCGTCCAGTTGTCGTGGTACGACGTCGACGTGCCGGTCTTGGCGGCCACAGCGAAGGGAAACTCCAGCGACCCGCCGCGCCCGAAGATGTAGGCGCGGGCCTCGTCATCGGACAGCATGCTCGAGATCCAGAACGCGGTGCGCGCGGAGATGAGCGTAGTTGGCACCGCCGCGGGCGTGGCGACGCCGTCGGCGGACAGGATCGCGCGCGGCGCCAGCCGTTGTCCCCCGCGGGCGAACGCCGCGTAAGCCACCGTCAGCTCGTCGAGCCGCACTTCCGCGTTGCCGAGCGTGAGGCCGAGGCCGTAGTAGGCCGCGTCTTTTGTGAGCGTGGTGATGCCGGCGCGACGCAGAAACTGTGCGACCGCCGGGACGCCGATCGTGGACGCGAGCACGACGGCCGGCACATTCTCTGAGCCGGCGAGTGCCGCGCGAAACATCATCGGGCCGCGGAACCGTCCGTCGTAGTTCCTGGGGCTGTACAGAATGCCCGGTGTCGCCGTCGGGAACTGCTGCGGCACATCCGCGAGGATCTGCGATGGCAGTTCGCCGGCTTCGAGTGCCGCGGCGTACGTGAACGGCTTCAGTGCAGATCCCGGCTGACGCGGCGTGATGACGCCGTCGATTGCGCCGCCGTTCACCTCGGTGCCGAAGTGACCGGAACCCTCCCACGCCAGCCATTCCCCGCGCGCGTTGTCGAGTACCACCACCGCCACATTGGCCGCATGGTGGGCGTTGAGCGCCGGCTGGTTCGCCGCGATGATGCCCGCGACCGTCCGTTGCAGCTCCGCGTCGAGCGTGGTCTCGATGCGCGCGGACCCCGGTGCGGCGGCGAGTACCTGCTGAACGAAGTGCGGTGCGAGTCGTCCCACGGACGGGGCCGCGAGCGACAGCCGCTCGGCTCGCGCCACGGCGAGATCGGCCGCCGACAGCCACCCGCGTTCTGACGCCACGCGCAGAATGGCCAACTGCCGGTTGCGCGCGCGGGCCGGGTCGCGGCGCGGGTTGTAGCGTGACGGCTGTTGCGGCAGGGCCGCGAGAAATGCCGACTCCGCCGGCGTCAGTGCAGATGCCGGGCGGCCGAAATACTCCCGTGCGGCGCGCTCGGCGCCGTCGATCTGATTGCCGTACGGCGCGAGGTTCAGGTAGAGCGCGAGAATGTCGCGCTTGGCGAGCGTGTGTTCCAGCCGTTCGGCCAGCACGGCTTCACGGAACTTCGCGGTCCACCCTCGCGCGGTGACGCCGCCTCGCTGTCGCTGGAGCAACAACTTCACGACCTGTTGCGAGATCGTTGAGCCGCCTTCCACGCGCCTGAACGCGCGAAGGTTCTTCCAGGCCGCGCGCGCAATCGCCACCGGATCGACCCCCGTGTGACTGAAGAAGCGCGTGTCTTCCGCGGCCAGCGTGGCGCTCAAGAGCAGCGGCGGCAGCGTGTCGGCCGTCAGGCGCATGCCGCGCGTGCCGAACGCCGACCGTGACTCGTAGAGCGGTTCGCCGCGGCGGTCGACCACGACCGTTGATGTGGGCTCCGCCAGGTCGAGCAGCCCCGGCGGTAGCGGCCCAACGCGCACCCAGACCGCGACGGCCGCCAGGGCCGTCACCGTTGTGAGCGCCGCAAGAACCAGCTGCCGTCGTCGGGTCATTTGATGATGATCGTTGCCGCAGCCGCGCGTCCGTTGACATCCGGCGCGTACATCTCCTCGGCCCGCGTGCCTGCGGCGTTGAACGTGCCGCTCGTGGTCGCGCGCACGAGATACGAGAACTTGTACTGGCCGGCGCCGAGTTTGGTGGCAAACAGCTCCACGCGATCATCGAACTTCTCGATCCGGTCGAAGCCGTCATGGTCCCACCACGCGCCCCACCCGTTCGGATCCGGCTCCGGGCCGCTTTGCAGGTCGGTCCCCGCCGCGAGGTCCGCCGCCGTCGTCCGGAAGAAGCCATCCACCGCTTCGAACCCGGCCGGCAGTGGATCGGTGACGGCCACATACCGCCGCTCGGCGCCCACCGTGACGGTGAGGACGATGCGCGCGAGGTCGCCGGCGTTGAACGACGTCGCTGCCGCACCCGTGCCGTTCTCAACGAACGTCTCGAACCGGCGGTCGACCTTGATACCGCGATCCACGGCCGCCGCCGTACCGCTCGGCGCGTACTGCAGCCGCGCGGTGTAGAACAGCGTGCCGGTGCCTGCAGCGGTCATCGCGAGATCGGTGGACGTGGCCGCGTTGGCCGAAGCGACCACGTCGCGCAAGGCCAGCGAGAACGTCCTGGCGGTGGTGCCGCGGCCCTTGAATGCGGTGGTGCCGACCACGCGCGCGCCGAGCGACGCTGTGGCCGTGAAGTTCGGCTCATCGCCCTCGAACGCCTGCGTGTAGGCCACGAGTCCCGCCAGCGCAAGCGCGTTCTCGTGCGTGTTGTTCCATCGGCCGTTCTCGCGCGCGGCCAGCAGCCACCGCGCCATCAGCGACGGCGTCTGCGGTTCGTCGCCACGGCGGGCGAATCCCTCGAGGACCAGCGCCGTGCTGCTCACGTTGCTGTCCCAGACCCAGCCCAGCGCTTGCGGATCCATCGACTCGACATGTGCGCGATCGCGTTCCACGCGCGACGCGTTGGCGATGCGGCGAATGACATCGGCGTAGCGCGGACCGCGATCCTTCGCTGCGGCCAGCGCGTCGGCGAGGTACGACAGCGCGAAGATCGGCATGCGATCCACGACCGCCGCGAGACGCGTGATGTTCGCGTCCTGGTTGCGCCCGGCTTCCGCGAGCACCTTGACGGCGAACGTGGTCGACGCGGACCAGACCGGCACGTACGCCAGTTCCTTCGGCGCGGACCGGACCGTTTCGCGCTCGAGGAAGTCGAGCGCTTCGCGCGTGACGTCCGCATCGAGCGTGATCCCGCGCGCGCCCGCAATCCGCATCACGTCCAGCACATAGGCCGTGAGATACGTCGAGCTCACGCGGCATGCGCCGGGCCAGAGCGTGAAGCCCCCGTCGCTGCAGCGATAGCGCTCGAGACTCCGCAGGAGCGACGCGGCTTCGATCTTGTAGTCCTTGGCGGCCACGCGCTTCATCGAAAACGCGTCGCCGAGATCCGATGCGAGCAGCAGCACGAGCGCGCGCGAGGCTTTCTGCTCAGCGCACGCGTACGGATACTCATCCACATAGCGGGCGCCTTCGCCGAGGCCCACGAGCGCGGTGGAGGCCAGATCCACCGTGAGGCCGCCGGCGCCGGGCAGCGCGTCAACGGGAACGCGGAGCGGTTGGATCGCGCGATCCTTGGTCTCACCCGACGCGGCCAGCGTATCGAGCGGCGCGACGATCGTGACCGGCACGGTGGTTTCGAACGCATCCGTGTTGGCCCCGAGCTTCACCGACATCTGCACACGGGCCACGCCAATGCCGCGCGCGGTCGCGCCGAAGCGCACCGCGTGCGTCTCTTTCGCGCCCACCGGCACCTGCTGCGGCGCGCCGGCGATCTCGAGAATCGCCGGATCGAGACTCTTGATCGTCACCGTGGCGTTGCCGGCAGTCGTCAACGTGTTGGTCACGGCGCCGCCGAGTTCGGCGCGATCGCCGACCGTCAGAAAGCGCGGCAGCGCCGGCAGCAGCGTCACCGGCTTCGACACGCGAATCTCGCTCGTCGCCGATCCGAACCGCGACGCCGCGTCGCCCGCCACCGCGATGATGTGGTACGTCGTCAGTGAATCCGGCAGCGTGACCTCGGTGTTCGCGACGCCTCCGGAACTGGAGCTGCGCTTCGAGGTCGATCT
>CAYHEX010000273.1:0-5955 GCA_964355365.1 uncultured Solibacteraceae bacterium
TCAACGAGATGGTGCGAGTTCCCAACAACCATGGCGGAACACACGACAAATTTGTCGGTGACATGGTCATGGGGGTGTGCGGGGCGCCCGTGGACGATCCGCATCAGGCCGAGAACGCCGTGAATTGCGCTCGGGAGATGGTCAAGGAACTGGCCCGGCTCAACGCGAAGTGGACGGCCGAGGGGCGGCACCCGCTCGACATCGGCATCGGTGTCAATTCCGGCGAGATGATCGCCGGGAATATCGGGGCGGAGGCCATCATGAGTTACACGGTGATCGGCGATGCCGTCAATCTGGCGTCGCGGCTGGAATCGCTCAATAAGGACTTCCACACGCGTATCATCATCAGCGACGCGACCCGGAAACAGCTGACCCGGACCGATGACATCACGCCGCTGGGGGATGTGACGGTCAAGGGGCGGACGCAGGCCGTCGCGATTTTTGAAGTGCACGCACCTTTTGCGGAGTGACACCTATGAAGCGAGTCTTGAATGTGGCGGTAGTCGCGATCGGCGCGCTGTTGATCGCCCTGCCGGCCTCGGCGCAGCTGGGCGGCCTGAGCAAAGCGAAAGCCGCGCTCGACAAGGGCCAGAAGGCGAAAGACACCATCGAATCGCTGGTCTTCACCGACGCCGAAGAACTCACGCTCGGCCAGCAGGTCAGCGACAAGCTGCGCGCGCGCTACGGGGTGGTGCAGGATAAGGCCGTCCACAAGTACGTGACGATGGTCGGGACCGTGCTCGCACAGGCGAGCAGCAAGCCGGCGCTGCCGTGGCAGTTCATCGTCCTCGACACGGACGGCGTCAACGCGTACGCCGCGCCCGGCGGGTTCGTGCACATTACGCGCGGCGCGTTGTCGCTGCTGCAGAACGAATCGGAGCTGGCCGACATCCTGGGGCATGAAATCGCGCACGTGACCGAGCGGCACACGATCAACGCGATCAAGAAGGGCAAGATGGTCGAGCTCGGCGCGGAGATGTCGCGCAGCCAGGTGCTCGGCGCCGTCGCCGACAAGTCGTATGAGATTCTGTTCGAGGGCATGTACAACCGCGGCGACGAACTCGACGCCGACGAGAAGGGCATCGTGCTCGCCAACAAGGCCGGCTACGACCCGGCCGGGCTCGCGGCCTTCCTGACGCGTCTCATGGAACGCAACAAGGATCAGGCCGAGCGCAACGGCCTGTTCGCGTCGCATCCCGAAACCAAGGAGCGCATCGAGAAGCTCACCAAGCAGGTCGCCAGCGCCAAGCTCCTGTCGGTGGCGAAGGTGGCGGGGCGCTACAAAGCGGCGATCACCTACAAGCCCGTGGCGGTGACAGAGATTTCGCAGGTCACGGCCGGCGCGTCCGGTCTGGCCGGGGGCAGCTCGAAGGACGCGAAAGCGACGGACTCGAAGTCGGGCGGCAGCAAGCTCGGCCTCGGCAAGTTGAGCGCGCTCGGCGGCGAAAAGAAGAGCGCATCGACCGTTGCCTCCGCCGGTGCCCGAGGGGGCGTGCCGGATCGTGACGCGAAGGGCGGCAGCAACTCGGCCATCGTCCGTGTCGCCGTGACCGCGTCCGAGATCGCTGAGTTCAAGAAGGGCATCGTCGGCTGACGTGACCTTCTCTCAGGATGTGTGGCACCTGGTTGGCGCGGCCGCTCTGGTCGCGGCCAACATCGCGCTGTTCGCCGTCGTGCGCAACGACGTCATGCGGCGCCGCATGCGATTCACGTTGTGGACGACGCTGCTGTACTTCGTCGTGCATCTGCTCGGGATCTGGTTGCCCGGCGCGGCGGAGTTCGAGGCGCAGCGCGATTCGCTCGAGCGGCTGCTGCTGGTGCTGGCGTCGATCAGCTTCGGCGTCAGTCTCTGCAATCCCTGGTTCCGGCACGGCGTGCCCGATCGGCTGCCGTCGATTCTGCAGGACACGATCGTCCTCGCCGTGTTTGGCGGCATCTCGGTCAGCTGGTTTCATGACTCGCTTGCGCTGACCTCGGCGGTCGGCGCGGCCGTCATCGGCTTTGCGGCACAGGACACGCTGGGCAACGCGTTTGCCGGGCTGGCGATTCAGATCGACCGGCCGTTCCGCGTCGGCCACTGGATCACGGTGGGGTCGTTCGAAGGGCTCGTCACCGAGATCACCTGGCGCGCGACCAAGCTGAAGACCAAGTCCGGCAATCTGGTCGTGGTGCCGAACAACATCGTCTCGAAGGAAGCGATCATCAACTACTCGGAGCCGCAGGCGCCGACGCGGTTGTTTGTGGAGGTCGGCGCGAGTTACAGCACGCCGCCCAATGAAACCAGGGCGGCGATCCTCGAGGCGTTGAAACATGCGACCTGCGTGCTGGAGACGCCCGCGCCTGACGTGGTGCTGCTCGACTTCGGCGCGTCGGCGCTGACCTATCGCGTTCGGTTCTGGGTCGACGACTTTTCGCAGGACGAGCGCGCGCGCGATCAGGTGCGCACGTTCATCTACTACGAGTTCCGCCGGCGTAACATCGAGATCCCGTATCCGATCCAGGTGCAGTACACGCGGGCGGAGGACGTGGTCGATACTTCGGCGCGGCGTGATGTGGTCACGCGGCTCATCGCCCGGGTTCCCGTGTTCGCCGCGATGCACGAGGACGCGCACCGCGAGCTGGCCGTGGGTGCGCGCACCCTGCAGTACGCGGCCGGTGAGGCCATCATCCGCGAGGGCGAGCCGGGCTCGTCGATGTTCGTCGTGGAGCGCGGTGAGGTCGAGGTCGTGCTGACCGGCGGTCAGCACGTGGCGACCACCGAGGTGGGCGGCTACTTTGGTGAGATGTCGCTCCTGACCGGCGCGCCCCGACGGGCGACGGTGACGGCGCTGACCGACTGTGTGCTCGTGGAGATCGGCGTCGAAGCGTTTCGTGAATACGTGCAGAGCCGGCCGGAACTGCTGGCGCCGATCGCCTTGGTGGCCGAGGCGCGTCAGCAGGCGATTGACGCGGCGCGTCAGATCACGCCCAGCGTGCCGAAAGACGGCCCCTCGTTGTTGCAGCGGATGCGGGTGTTTTTGGGATTGTAATCCTCCGGGGACCTAAAGGTCCCCGGCTACGACTCCAGGGACCTAAAGGTCCCCGGCTACGACTCCGGGGACCTAAAGGTCCCCGGCTACGACGGCTGCCGCCAGACACTCGTAGTCGTGGACCTTTAGGTCCACGATTTCATTTTGTCCAGACGAGGACGCGTTCGCCGCCGGGGCGTTCGAGATCGGCGAGCAGTCGCGGGCCGATGCGTTCGAGTTGGGTGACATCGATCTGCAGCCGGTTGAAGTCGAACGAGTCGGCGCCGGCGATGTCGATCTTGTTGCGTCCAAGCTTCAGCAGCCAGAAGGGCAGCGAGATGCGCACGGTGCGCTCGCTGTTCGGCGACCACACGAGGACCTCCATGTTGGTGGCGGGCGCTGATCCGGCCGGCAGGGCGTCGATCTTCTTCTGGATGTTCTCGGGCTTCTCCAATTCGTCGAGCGACAGCAGTGCCTGCTCGGCGCCAAACTGCGCGCGTTCCTGCTCGAAGGTCTTCACGGCGGCGGTGGCCGTGGCGGGCGTGGTCTTGATGTGCCGCATGACCCAGTACGTGCTGGCGCCGGCCAGCACGAAGAGGCAGATGACAAGTCCGCCGATGACGGCGAGGATGGCCAGAATCCAGGTGCGCGCTTTCGCCATGTCGGGCTCCGTTCGGGCTTACTGTAGCGCGAATGCGCGGCGGGTGAACTGCACGGCATCCGCGACGCAGAACGGATCGTTGTTCTTTCCGCAGAGCTCGGCGGCCAGGCGGTAGTCGGCGAGGGCCTCTGCGCGGCGCCCCGACGCGTCGGCGAGTTGGCCGCGGGTGACGAGAATGCGGCCGCGCACCCAGCCGACGGGATTGGCGGCGAGCGCGGCTTCAAGATCCGCCGCCGACTCCGCGCGATGGTTCCAGTTGAGGCGCGCGAGACCGCGCTTGTAGAGCCAGTAGGCGCGTTCGCCGAGCGCGCGCGGGCGCGTGTCGGTGTCCAGCTTCGCGAGGCCGGCGGTCAGCACGGCATCGGCGGCATCGGCGTGCCCGGCGCGAATCAGCGCGGCGCCTTCTTCGAGCGTCATGATGCGGTTGCGGGGATAGCGGCGCTGCAGTTCGCGCAGTTTCAGCACGGCGTCCATGTGCCGGCCCTCGCGGCTGTAGATCACGGCCAGTGCGAAGAGCGCGTCGGGTTGCTCGCTGCCGCTCTTCGACGCCACCTCGATCATCTGAATGCCGCGTTCCTTGCCGCCGCCGAAGCCTGCGACGTAGGCGAGCATGCGCGTGGGCAGACCGAACGTCGAGATCGCGTAGCGATACATGCCGATGACGAAGTTGGCCTCGACGATGTTCGGATTGAGCTCGAGCGCGTGCTCGTGTGCGTTGTAGGCGTGACGGGACGCCGCGAAGGCGCCCGTGACGCTGCCCTGCACCGAGCCGGCGTAGCCGGCACGCAAGGCCCACGAGGCGCCGAGGTCGAACTGCGCGTTCGCGTCCTTCGGCTTCGCGCGCACGCGCGCCTCGCTGATGGCCACCGCCTTGTCGACGACGCGCAGGAACTCGTTGTCGAGATCGGGCGGCGGCTTGGGCACGTTGAACTGCGTCTTCGTGATCTTGCCGAGGTAGTGGTCGATGAACGTGCCGCCTCGCGCGAACAGCATCTGGAGCCACGTCACCGTGGCCACCGCGCGATAGGCCGCGGGATCATCCCGATGTTTGGCGATCACCGCGCGCGCGGCCGTCAGCGCTTCGGCGAAGTCGAGGCTATACGCCGCATCAAACGCAGCGACCAGTTCGGGGGAATACGCCTGGGGTGGTGCTTCCAACCGACCAGCGTTCTTTGCCCGCACACCTCCGACAAGTGTCGTACACGCCAACCCGACAATGATCAGTTGTCTCAGGTGTCTTCCGATCACAGGTTGACGTTCTGGCCGAGGCCGAGTGTCTTCGCCCGACCCACAGCCAGTTGCGCGGCCACGACGTCTTCCACGGCCATGCCGAGCGACTTGAAGATGGTGATCTGGCGCGGGTCCGAGCGACCCGCCACCGTGCCGTTGACGACCTCGCCGAGTTCGCCGGCGATGTGCTCCGCGGTGATCGCGCCTTCGCTGATCGGGATCAGCAGCTCGCCGGCTTCCGTGAGCGCGGCGGCACGCGAATCGACGAACACTCGCGCGCGGGCCACGAGTGACGTCGGCATCTCGCGCTGGGTCGGACGGCAGGCGCCGACCGCGCAGATGTGCGCGCCGTCCGCCACGTCCGCGTCGTTGACGATCGGTGTCTTCGAGGCGGTCACGAGGACGATGATGTCGGCGCCGCGGACGGCGTCTGACGAGGACGCGCAGGCGCGCACGGCGAGGCCGGTCGCGGCGGCGGCGTCGCGCGCGAACGACTCGCGATTCGCGGCCGTCGGGCTCCACACGCGCACGTCGCTCAGTGTGCGCACGTGCCGAATGGCCTCGAGGTGGCTCTGCGCCTGCACGCCGCTGCCGAGAATCGCGAGTGATGTAGCGTCCGGCCGCGCCAGCCTCTGTACGGACACCGCGGACACCGCGGCTGTCCGCGCCTCGGTGATGTAGCGGCCGTCGAGCATCGCCATCAGTCCGCCCGTCGCGTGGTCGAGCAGCAGGATCGTTGCCAGATGTGAGGTGAGGCCTTTCGCGTGATTGCCGGGGTACACCGTCACCAGTTTCATGCCCACCGCCTCGCGACCGTCGATCGAGGCCGGCATCACGCCGAAGTAGTTCTTCTCGGCGCCCACTTCGAGGACGGTGCGAATGGGTTGCGTCACGCGGCCGGCCGAGAACTCCGCGAGCGCGCCGGACATGGCGTCGATCAGCGTTGGCATGTCGAGACAGGTGCGGATGTCGTGCTCACTCAGGAGTAGGGGCATGGGACAGCATATTAATGGGGGAATGGGGGAATGGGTGAGTGGGGGAATAGGTGAGTGAATG
>CAYHEX010000274.1:0-2582 GCA_964355365.1 uncultured Solibacteraceae bacterium
TCCGCTCCTCAACGGATGCTTTAGCTTCTCTCCACTAAATCCTGGGAACTCCAGAAAGCCATGAGACCGCCTAGGCGGACGACGCTTGTGAACAGTGGCGAGCGAATCGCTCGACTCTGCTCTGTCTTCTTTGGGAGTCGATTGGTAGGGCCAACGGGCTCGCACCCGCGCGCCCCCACACTCGCAGACCAGAGCGCGCTGACTGCGGCGCAACGTCAGGCGCAGTCCACTTCTAGAACTCGCCGCCAAAAGACCGGCGACGGATTTCTCTGCCTTGATTCCCACTGATATACGACGGCCTTGCTCGCGGCGCCAACGCGCTCGGCAAGCTCCGCCTGCGATAGCCCTAGCCGCCATCTGAGGTGGACCAGTTGTCGGTCGTAGTCCGGCGGCACTGTTGGCAGCACGGGCGGCGCTTCAGGTCGGGGCGTCCAGCGCGCCCTCTTGCCGTAGTAAGCCGCCCTGTAGGCCTCTCCGGCCGCCTGTGTGGCTTTCGGCAACGGCCTCCCGAAGACGATGCGGTTGTCGTACGTCACCGCCAACCGTCCGTCACGCGCCGCGTCGCGCAAACGGTACACGCTCACGCCGAGGATCTTGGCTAACGCCGGTAGCCCGAGCGGTTGATCACGAGATCCGCGAGCCGCGAGTGTTCTTGCTTTGTCGAGTATTTCCGACGACGGCTGCCGTCGGTTCGAATCCCACGCCCGATAGGTTTCTGTCGAAACTTCAAGTCGTTTTGCAAACTCTGCCTGCGACAAATTCGTGGCGAGTCGTAGCGTGCGGATAGCGCTGACTGGCATTGGATCAGACAGTGCCACTGGTCCGTCGCGAAGTGAAGTGACCGATCAAACAGCGAAGGAAGTACTTCAGCCGGGAGGTCAGTGACCGCCGATCAAACGGCGAAGGCGCCCAACTGGATGGTCGGAGATTACTGGACGTCGCAACAATGAGGGGGAAAGTGGCGCGCCCGGCAGGTCTCGAACCTGCGACCCTCGGCTTAGAAGGCCGATGCTCTATCCCCTGAGCTACGGGCGCGTGAGACTGATTGTACGCCCAGCCACCGGCGCTGACCGCCCGGGTGGTTGTTCCTGCGCCGAACGTATACTACCGGTATGGCGGGCCTTCAACGACGGACATCGAAACGCGCGACCGAGCCTCGGTCTGCCGCCGCGCGTCTACTCGAATCCGAAAGGCTGTTCGCGGATTTCGTGGAACTGACGCCGTTTCGCTTCAAACCATTCGTGAAGACCTTCGACACGTTCAAGGACTACGAGCGGTGGAAACGTGCCCAAACGAACCCCTGGTACCGATAACCGCGTCCTTCGCGTGTGCCGCCTGCTCAATCGGCGCCGCGTCCGCTACGTGATCGTGGGCGGCGTGGCCGCCAACCTTCACGGCTCGGTACGCGCCACCAAAGATGTTGATCTCCTGGTGCCGCGCGATCTGAAGAACATGGAGCGCATGCTCGACGCGCTCGGCGATTTGCCCTACGGGATCGCCCGCGAGCTGGATGCAGCTGAGGTCGTGCGCAAACCCTTCACAATCATCGGCGACGACCCGCGTGTCGACATCCTGACTGTCGCGGCGACCGTGACCTTTGACGCGGCCTACCCGCGGCGCGTCGTCCGACGCATCGCCGGTGTTCGCGTGTCGTACCTGAACCTCGACGACCTTGTTCGATCAAAGCAGACGGGCCGGGCCCAGGACATCGCGGATATCGAACGGCTCAAGGGCGAGTAGTCCCTTCACCTCTGCCCTTTGCCCTGCTCAGGTTACTGAACATATCCCCGTCGCGCCCTGACCTCAAACTTGCCCGGCCGCTTGATCGTGACCTTCACGTCGTGCCAGTGGCCCGGCGCGCCGGCGGGCATGGCGTAGCTCAGCACGTACCGCCGGCGGAACTCCTCGAGCGCATCTCGGAAGCTCGCCGGGATGTCGTCGCCGGCGTGGATGAACCGCGTGGCGCCGCCGGTGAGGTCGGCAATTGCGCCCACCGGTGGCGGCACCGGACGTTCGCGCGACGGCAACGCCCGCGAGCGCGTCTGACGCGGCAGGATCACGAACATGTCGAGCACCGCTTCCGATCGTCGAGTGAGCTCGGCGAGGGTCTTCAAATCGATCGTGCTCGACGAGTCAACCCCGTCGCTGAAGACGACGATGAGATGGCCCCGATCGACGGTGGGGTGATGAATGAACGCGAGGCTGAGCGCGTCGTAGAGCGACGTCCAGCCGCCGGCCGCGAGCGCCTCGAGCGGCGGGGCCGAGCCGCCCGCGCGAAACCCGAACACTTCTCGCACGTCGTCGGCAAACGTGAGGAGGCGAATGCGATCGTCGTGGCGGACCTGCTTGGCCACGTCGACGAGTTGCGCGCGCAGGTGGCCGAGTGTGCCGTCCATGCTGCCGCTGGTGTCGACGAGCAGCGTGATGTCGATCGGCATGGCGCCAGCCGGCGTCAATTCCACGCGCTGTTCAACGTCGTTGTCGGTGAGCCGGAAGTCCGCGGCTTGCAGGCCTCGCGCCGGCGAGCCGTTGAGCCGCACGGCGACGTTCATGGTGACCAGCGCGACATTGCTGCGGAAACG
>CAYHEX010000274.1:2682-5947 GCA_964355365.1 uncultured Solibacteraceae bacterium
GATGACGATCGAGCCGCAGCACCCGATGACCTTCGCGACCGTGCGCGTCATTTCAGGAACGCTCTCGTGGCGGCGATCCTCGCGGGAAACTGCGGCCAGTCGCCGCGGTAGAACGTGCGCCACGGATCGCTGCCAACGTCGGCGCCCCCCAGGCTCTGCGTCGACACGGTCGCGGCATCGTTCAGACGACCCGCAATCTCGTAACGCGCGGCGAGCCAGATCGCGGCGGTGCGGCCGGCCGGTTCGGCGGTCATGGCCGCGCGAAACGCGCTGATCGCCTCAGTGTGTTTCTGCTCGCGTTCGAAGATCCAGCCGATGAAGAGCTGCGTGAGATAGCGCGTGCGCGCGTTGGTGGTGTCGACGAGCAGCGCTGTCGTGAAGTCGCGACGGGCCGCGGGGTACTCGCCCGCGAGGAAATGCAGAAAGCCGATACGCAGCCAGGCGTCGCTGGCGAATTCCGGCGTGGCCGCGAGTGTTTCGTACTGCGCGGCGAGCGTTGCCGGAAACGTGATGCGCGGCGCTGACAGCGGTTGCCGCGGATGGATGTTCAACGTGCGGGAGTCGGCGAGCCAGATTCGCGTGCGCGTCCACATCGGCTCGTCTCTGAATCGCGCCGCCGCATGCGCGAGATGCGCTTCGACGATCCCTGGATTGCCGGTGCCTTCGAGCAGCGCGAGCGCCGTGATGTGCCACTGCCGCTCGGCGTCTGACGGCATGCGTCGACGGATCTGTTCGCACCCCCATTCGACGAGCGGCGCTACGTCGTTTGACTCGGCCTCGAACTTCGCGCCGGCCACATCGAGCGCAAACGTCGCAGCGATGAACCGCCGCTGATTCGCTTCGCCCGCGGCTTTCGCGAGCATCCACTCCGTTCCCTCACGGCGAAGGGAGGAGTTCAAGGCAGACAGAGACTGCTCGGCCGCAACCGCGCGGACCACAGCGACAGGGTCCGACGCGTAGCGGTCGAGCGAGTCGGTGAGAAGGGTAAAGGGCGGTGGAAAGGCAAAAGGCGGCGGAAAGGCAAAAGGCAGAAGGCAAAAGGCAGAAACAAAGCGAGCGAAGGGAACCCTACGGTGTGAGGTCATCTCGGGTTTTGTTTTAGTCTTCTGCCTTTGTTTCTGCCTTTTGGCTTGTTTCTGCCTTTTGCCTTCTGCCTTCTGCCTTTACTGTGTCTTCCTCAGTGTCCGTGTAATTCTCCCCGCGGGTTGTCCGTCCAATCCCACGATCGCCCGCACGATGTAATCGCCGACCGGAAGCGCGCTGAGGTTGATCGGCACGGTGATGAGGTATTTGTCCGGCTCCGACGACGCCGCGATCTTCGGCTGGAGCGTGGCAGCCGCCGGGCCATTCAGCGTCGTGGCCAACTCCACGGCGACCGACACCGGCATGCCGGGCTTGCCACCGTAGAGTTCGAAGTACGCGACGGCTGTCGGTTCCGTCGTGAACTGGAGCTTTGGCGTGAAGTTGTTGTCGGGCGTGCCGAGCATCATCGCGCTCAGCGTGAGCGTGCCGGCCGCCGGGGTCAATGTGGCGTTGAGCGGGTAGTCTGCGGTGCCGCCACGGCCGGTGCTGTCGGTGGCGGCCACGCGCACACGGTATTGACCGGCGTTCTGCACAAACGCGGTCGCCAGAAACGGCGCCGCGAGCGCCGGGCCATCGGCGGACCACTGTGCGATGAGTTTGTTCGACGTGTCGTAGACGCCGATGGAGGCCGCCGAGAACGTCGCGCCCATCGTGGATTCCGCGATCGCGACGATCTTCACCTTGCTGTCGCCCGGGTTGCGCGACGCGAACGCGGCCACGCGCAACGGCGCGTCGCGATAGACCGTGGCCGTGCGCAGCATGTCCTTCGGCGACGAGGCGGCTACACCGAACGCCGCGGGACCGAGCGCGATCGTCGGCCGCGCGCGGAGCACGACGTCGGCTTTTGTGGTCTTGACCGACAGCGGCCGCGTGGCCGAGCTGCGATCGGACGAGTCGAGGTCAACAGTCGCCGAGTAGTAGGCGGACGTCTCGGCCGCGACGCGTTGGAACCCCGGCTCGTCCGAGCCCGCCATGTGCCAGATGAACCCGCCGGTCACGCTCGCGACGTTCTCGAGGCCGGCCAACGTGTCGGCCGCCGAGGACGCCGTGGCCGTGCCGACGGATTCCGGCTGCACGATATAGAGGTGCGCCCGGGCCGCCGCGGCGGCGGCGCCAAGCTTCGTGAACTCCTCACTCGGCAGTTCGCAGCCGCCAACACTGCCGCGCCCGAGCGAGGTCGCGCCCGAGAGCACGTTCGACCGCGGCCCGGAGAGATGCGACGACACGAACACCACTTCGATCGGCGTTCCGCCTCCGGCGCGCTGCGCAAGCAGGTTCGTGACCGCTTCCACGGTGAGCCGCGACCGACAGGCCGCCTCGTCGGCTGTCTCCGAGATCGCCCGCGCGCCGGCCAGTTGACCGACGGCCCTGCGCAACGCGGCGCGATCGCTGGTCAACTCGGTCGCGACGCCGCCGCGCGGCACGGTCACGATCGCCACCTCATCACCCGGACCCAACTGGTTGATCAGCGCCAGCACGCCGTCACGCACGCGCTGCTCACGGCCCGTCGTCATGGTCTCGTTGTCGACGATGATGAACACCCGCCGCTGATTGCCGGCAGCGTTCGATGCAAACGGCGCCGGCAGCGGCTCGGGCGCCTCCATGCCCAGCGGTGTCGGCGGATCGTGACGCACCAGCCGAAGGTCGCGCACCTCGCGTGCCTTGCCGTCGATCCGAATGGCGACATCAGCTGCGGTCAGTGTGGTGACCGGTTGGCCCTTCGCATCAACGGCGATGAAATCAACCGTGGTGGACGGCCGGCCTGCCGCTCCGGCCGGGCGCGGCGCTTGCTGGGCGGCGAGCAGCGCGGCAGAGGTGCCGACCAGGCAGGCGGCGACAGTGACCAGATAGCGCATGCCGCACAGGATAGCGCGGTCACGGCGCGAGAGGGGGGCTGGTTTGCTATGATCCCGCCAGCCTATGACCTCCACAGAAGCTGTTCCTGCCCGCCGCGGACTTTCACAGTCTCAGAAGATCTTCCTCGGTCTGTTCCTGGGCGTGATCGCCGGCATTCTCATCAACAAGTTGCATCCCGAGTTCGCGCCCTACGCGAAGGTGTTCAGCGACATCTTCCTGCGGCTGATCAAGATGATCATCGCGCCGCTGATTTTCGCGACGCTCGTGGCCGGGATCGCCGGCGCCGGCCACTTCAAGGACGTCGGCCGCATGGGCCTGCGCGCCA
>CAYHEX010000275.1:0-5943 GCA_964355365.1 uncultured Solibacteraceae bacterium
TGAGCATCTTGGCGCGCTTGTCGAACTCGGTGGCGTCGGCCTTGGTCCACCAGTCGCGCAGCTTGCCGTCGCCGTCGTACTGGCGCCCCTGATCGTCGAAGCCGTGACCGATCTCGTGGCCGATGACCGCGCCAATCCCGCCATAATTCACGGCATCGTCGGCCTTGAAGTTGAAGAACGGCGCCTGCAGGATCGCGGCGGGGAAGACGATCTCGTTCTGCACGGGGTTGTAGTACGCGTTCACGTCCTGCGGATTCATGAGCCACAGACCGCGATCGACCGGCTTGCCGAGCTTTGCGGTCTGGAAATCTGCCTCGAACCGGTAGGCGCGTTCGGCGTTACCGACCAGATCGTTCGGCTTGAGATCGAGGCCCGCGTAGCTACGGAACTTGTCGGGATAGCCGATCTTGGTGGTGAACTTTCCGAGCTTCACCAGCGCTTCCTTCTTCGTCTCCGGCGTCATCCAGTCGAGTGAGGTGATCGACTGCTTGTACGCCTCGAGAAGGTTCGCGATCATCTTCTCCATCCGCACCTTGGCTTCTGGCGGGAAATGCTTGTCCACGTAGAGCTTGCCCACCGCTTCGCCGAGCGAGCCGTTGACGAGCGTCACGCCGCGCTTCCATCGCGGGCGCTGCGCTTGCTGGCCGTTCAGGGTCTTGGCGAAGAAATCAAAATTGGCGTCAACAAACGCCTTGCTGAGCAACCGTCCCTCGCCAACGACCACTTGCGCGGTGAGCCAGGCCTTCCACGACTCGATCGGCGTCTTTGCTGCCAGAGCGCTCACGCCCTTGAAGAACGACGGCTGCGAGACGATGGCGTTGGGCGCCTTGTCGAGGCCTTGCACCTTCATCCACGTGGCCCAGTCGAAACCCGGGTACTCGCTGTTGAACTTGGCAACCGCCACCTTGTTGTAGGTCTTGACCGCATCGCGACTTTCGGCGGGCGTCCACTGCACGCGCGCAATCTCGGTTTCGAGCGCGAGAACCGCCTTCGCATCGGCTGCGGCACTGGGCCGGCCCACCATGCCAAAGATCTTGGTGAGGAACTCGACGTACTTCGCGCGGACCTCCGCGTACTTCGCGTCCTTGCTGAGGTAGTACTCGCGTTCCGGCAGCGACGTGCCCGCCTGCACGAACGTCACGATGTTCGAGGACGGATCCTTCGCATCGCCTTCGATGTACTCGTTCGCCGGACCGCCGATGCCGATTGCGGCCAACTCGCCAGACACGCGCGCCATGTCGGCGGCGTTCTTGATCGCGGCAATCTGGTCCAGGTGGCCTTTGATCGGCGTCATGCCGAGCGATTCCGCTCGGGCCTCATCCATGAAGCTGGCAAAGAGGTCGCCGACTTGCTGCGACACCGACCCGGCCTGGAGGTTGGGTTCCTTGGCCGCCGTCTCGATGAGGTCGCGCAGGTCCTGCTCCGCGCCGTCGAAGAGTTCGTCAAACGCACCGTAGGCCGGCTTCTCCGCGGGGATCTCGGTCTTTGTCAGCCAGCCGCCGTTTACGTGCTTGTAGAAGTCGTCCTGCGGCCGCACGGCCTTGTCGAGGCCGGCTGCGTCGATGCCGGAGGTCAACGGCGCGGGCGCGGGCGCCGGAGGCGCAGCGGGCTGGCCACACGCCGCGAATGTGGCGGCACACACAACAGCACTGGAAAGCAGCAGAACCTTCTTCATAGGAAAGGACCGTCCTCTAGTCAGCATGAGATATCACGGAAACCCGCGCTTCGCGCACGCCTCGTCCGGCCAGCGCGAGTACTTCAAACCTGATCTGTCCAAATTCGACCACATCACCGACAACCGGCGGCCGCCCGAGCCGTGCGAGCACTAATCCGCTCACGCTCTCCACGTCGTCGTGCTCGAGGTCGAGGTCGTAGCGCTGGCCGACTTCGTCGAGCCGCGCTGTGCCGGCCACGCGCCACACGTCCGGCGATTCCTCAACGAACGACGGAATGTCGCTCGCGTCCTCGCTGATCTCGCCGACTACTTCTTCCGACAGATCTTCGATGCTGATCGTGCCGGCCGTGCCGCCGTGCTCATCAATAACCACTGCCATGTGCGCATTGGCTCGTTGCATCACGGCAAGCACGTCATCGAGCGGCGCCGTCTCCGGCACCACCGGAATGGCGCGCACATCCCCGGTGCTGATTGCCTCGTTGGTGATGATGCGCCGCAGCAAGTCCTTCACGTGCAGCATGCCGACGATGTGGTCGAGGTCGCCGGCGTACACGGGGTAGCGCGTGTGCATGCGCGAGAGCAGCAGCGCGCGGATGTCATCGGGCGTGGCGCCAACGGGCACGCCGACCACTCGCACGCGCGGCACCATGACCTGGCTTGCGGTCAGGTCGCCAAACTCGAACAGTTCCTGCAGCAACCGGCCCGACTCCTCACGGAGTGCGCCACCTTCTTCGCTCTCTTCAACGATCAGGCGCAGTTCTTCCGGCGTGTGCAGCTGGTCCTCGGTGTGGGCGCTGCGGTGCACGCCGATCAGGCGCAGAAAGACGTCGGCAATCGTGTTGAACGTCAGCACGAATGGGAACATGAGCATCCAGGACAGCCGCATGGGCCAGTACAGCCAGCGGGCCGCGCGCTCCGTGTGCTGCAGGGCCAGCGACTTCGGCAGCATCTCGCCAATCACGATGTGTCCGCACGTCAATCCGGCCACGGCGATGACGCTTGCCATCGAGTGCGCTGAGATGAAACGGTACTCGCCCATCCACACGAGGTGCGGTGCGAACCAGTCGGCGAGTTCGTGTTCGCCGAACATGCCGAGGCCGAGGCTCGCGACCGTAATGCCGATCTGCGCCGTGGCGATGTAGCGGTCCTGTTCGCCCGACGAGCCCATCAGCCGCGTTAGGCGCTGCGACATGCGGTCGCCCTGGTCCGCGCGATGTTCGATCGCTTCTTTCGGCGCGCCCACGAGCGCGAACTCCGCGGCGACGTAGAACCCATTGATGAGCAGAAAGACCGCGACGACGAGGAGGATGGTGCCCAGTGTCATGGCGCCAACCTGGCTACGGGTGCGGTCTGGCCGAGCAGTTCGCCGAGCACGTCGTGGATCGTGACCAACCCAACGACCTGTTCGTTGGCATCGACGACGAGCGCGAGGTGCGCGCGCTTGGTGCGGAACACGCTGATGATGCGGTCGGCCGGCAGGTCAACACGGAGACGCGGGAGCGGACGCGCGAGCTTGTCGAGCGGGATCGGGCCGGCGCTGACAAATCGCCGGACGAGATCTTTCACGCGCACGGCGCCGAGGATGTTGTCGGGCGAGCCGCGATAGACCGGCAACCGGCTGAACGGGCTCGCGGCCACCACGCGGACGACGTCGTCCCACGGCGTGTCGACGTTGAGCATGGAGAGGCGCGCGCGTGGCACCATCAGGTCGCCCGCGGTGCGGCGGCTGAGCTGGAGTGCCTTCTGCAGACGCTGCTGTTCGTCGGCTTCCAGGAGTCCGCCGTCGCGGCTTTCGGCGATCAGCAATGCGATTTCTTGCGGCGAATGCAGGTGCCGGTGTGTGGTTGGGCCGCCGCCAAACATGCGGAGCAGCAGCGAGGCCGTGCCGTTGAGCATGGTGATGAACGGTCGGTACGCGCGCAGCGACCATTGCATCGGCAGGACCGTGGCCAGGGCGACTTGCGTGGGGAACTGCAGCGCGAGGGACTTGGGGATCAGCTCGCCGAGCACGACCTGGACGGCGGTCAGACCCACGAGCACCGCGATGATGGCCGCGGAACCGGCGCGCTCGGGTGTCATGTGCAGCGCGCGTTCGGCCCAGGGCGCGATAGCGACGGCTACGGTGGCCTGGGCGTAGGCGCCGAGAATCAGGCTCGAGAGGGTGATGCCGATCTGGGAGGCGGCCACGTAGCGGTCGAGCTGGGTGGCGTCCTCAACGAATGGCAGCAGGCGGCTGGCGAGCGGGTGGCCGTCTTCGCTGAGGCGCCGCACGCGGCTGCGCCGGACGCCCACGGCGCCGAATTCTGCGGCCACGTAGAGCGCGTTGGCGAGGAGCAGGAAGCCGGAGACCAGCCAGACTGACAGGGACACCGGTTACAGCGTAAGGCAAAACACCCGAGTCGGCGTATTGTGTCGGCTGGAGGTTGTGATGTTCAGTGAATTCAAGGCGTTTATTGACAAGGGCAATGCCATGGATCTGGCGGTCGGCGTGATCATCGGCGCCGCGTTCGGCAAGATCGTGGACTCGCTCGTGAACGACATCATCATGCCGGTGGTGGGGTTGCTCACCGGCGGGATCGATTTCGCGCAGCGGTTCATTCCGCTGAACGGCCAGACCGGGATGGCGCTTGAAGAGGCGCGCAAGCAGGGTGCGGTGCTCGCCTACGGGTCGTTCATCAACACGGTGCTGAACTTCGTGATCGTGGCGTTTGCGATTTTCTTGATGGTGAAGCAGATGAACCGGCTTCGGGGGACGAAGGCGTAGACAGGTGCGAACAGGTGCGGGCGGGTGCGGTGAAGTTGGCGGTGAGGCAGTCTGCCTAACTGACAATTCAGGACGCGCCGTAACACGTCGAGTCGACCTATTTACATAGAGAAGAAGCACCTATTGTCACGCCAGATCGCTTCTTGACGCGTCACAAGAGCGCAGATATATTGTGGGAGCAAATGGCGAAGACATCAAAGCGCCACCCACAAAACGCCTTAACCGCTCGCAAGGTCGCCGCGACGTCTGTACCGGGTCGTTACGCGGACGGGCACGGTCTGTATCTGCTCGTCGGCCCAACGGGCGCGAAGAGTTGGATGCTGCGCGTAAAGGTGAAGCACGGCAAGCGCGAGGACGTCGGCCTCGGTGGTGTCTTTGATGTGTCTCTTGAGCAAGCCCGCGAGGCCGCGCGCCGGTGGCGCAGCGAGGCGAAAGCGGGCCGCTCGCCCGTTGCGGTGAAGCGGGCCGAGAACGAACGCGAGAAGGCCCGCATTCTCGCGCCCACGTTCGAGAAGGCCGCGAGGGACTGTCACGCTCTCCAGTCGCACACCTTCCGCAACGATAAGCACCGTAAGCAGTGGCTGTCCTCTCTGACGCCCATCTTCGCTGCGTTTGGCGCGAAGCCGATCGATGAGGTTCGCAGTAGCGATGTGGTCAACGCCTTGGAGTCGCGCTGGTTGAGTAAGCCAGAAACGGCGCGTCGAACGCTGCGGCGAGTTCGTGCGGTCTTTGAATGGGCGCGAGCGAAGCAGTTCTGCTCAGGTGAAAACCCGACGAAGGCGCTTGAGAAGATCTTCCCCAAACAGTCCAAGCACCTCAAGCACCATGCCGCGATGCCTTATACGCAACTGCCGGCGTTCATCCAGGCGCTGCGGTCCTCTGATGCCGGCGTGGCTGTTCGGCTGGCCTTTGAGTTCCTCATCTTGACCGGGTGTCGGACCTCAGAAGTCCTGAATGCGCCGTGGTCGGAGTTCGATACTGACGAGAAGCGATGGACCATTCCCGGCGACCGCATGAAGTCCGGTGTTGAACATCGTGTGCCGCTATCCCCGCGATGTCTGGAAATCCTGGAAGAAGCCAAAGCGATCAACGGTAATAGCGCATATGTGTTTCCGGGCCATCGTCGTGGACGCCCACTCTCGAACATGGCGTTCTTGATGGCCCTGCGTAGAATGGAGCTCAAGAACATAACAGCCCACGGCTTCCGTTCGACGTTTCGTGATTGGGTGGAAGAGCGCACACACACACCGCGCGCCGTCGCGGAGGCGGCACTTGCACACTCGAACAAGGACAAGGTCGAGGCCGCATATCGGCGCTCGGACCTGTTCGAGAAACGGTGCGACCTCATGAACGCGTGGGCGAAGTTTGCAACGACAAAACCGGCCAAGGTGATCAATATCGGTTCGGTCCGATGAAGCGTCCAGAGGCAATTTTCGGCGTTCCAGAACGGCTGAGCCGGACCCAGAAGGAAGAGATCAAAGCCGCTTTCCATCGGCAGTATCAG
>CAYHEX010000276.1:0-5896 GCA_964355365.1 uncultured Solibacteraceae bacterium
GTTCTTCATGAACAGCGACTTCATGCAGCAGCACGCCGAGCGGTTGGCCGCGCGCGTGGTCGGTGAAGTGGACGATACGGCACGAGTGCAGAAGACCTATCGACTGGTGTTTGGCCGCACGGCCACTCCGGCTGAGGTGAAGGTGGCGCTCGACTTCCTCGCCGCTGAGCCCATGAAGCAGTACGAAGAGAAGAAGGCCGCGGAAGCCAAGAAGGAGACCGAAGCCAAGACGCCCGCCGGCGCCAAGAGTGCTGAGGCGAAGTCCGACGCCACGCCCGACGCGCCGCCCACCGACATGATGTCGGGCGTCGTGCCCGGCAAACCGGGCGCGAAGAAGGACGAGGGCGAGATGCTGCCCGTCACCGTGTTCGGGCGCTACGTGAAAGCGCTGCTGAGCTCGAATGAGTTTCTGTTTGTCCGCTAGGACCCGACATGTCGCATAGACGCACTCCGCCCGTCACTCGCCGCGACGCCCTCTGCAAGATCGGCGGCGGCTTCGGCATGCTCGCGTTCGCCAGCATCGTCGGCGAATCGCTGGCCTCGGCCGGCATGCTCAATTCCGGCGAGGGGCAGGACGGACCGCGCAAGCTCGATCATCCGGCGCGCGCCAAGCGCGTGATCTTTCTCTACATGAACGGCGGGCTCTCGCAGGTCGACAGCTTTGATCCGAAGCCGATGCTCACGAAGTATCACGGGCAGCCGATGCCGAGCGGCGAGGTGGCGACCGAGCGCAAGACCGGCACGCTGCTGAAATCGCCATTCACGTTTCAGAAGTACGGACAGAGCGGGCTCGAAGTCAGCGAACTGTTTCCGATGGTGGGCGCGTGCGCCGACGACATCTGCGTGATTCGGTCGATGTACACCGACATCCCGAATCACGAGCCGTCGATGCTCATGATGAACACCGGCCACACCCAGGTCGGCCGGCCGTCGATCGGCTCCTGGCTGACATACGGGCTCGGCACCGACAACAAGAACCTGCCCGGCTACGTCGTCCTGTGCCCGGCGGTGCCGACGACGGTGGGGCCGCCGCTGTGGAACAACGCGTTTCTGCCGGCGGTGCATCAGGGCACGTACATCGGCGACAAGGTCGAGCGCGCGGACCAGATCATTGGCAAGGACTTCGATCCAAAGAAGCTCGTGTCGTTCATCAACAACAAGGAGTTCGCTCTGCCGGAGCAGCGGCGTGAACTGGATCTGATCGAGAAGCTCGAGGCGCTGCGCAACGGCGGCGGGAAGACGGCGGATCCGCAACTCGACGCGGCCATCAAGTCCATGGAAGTCGCGTATCAGATGCAGACCGAGGCGCCGGATGTGTTCGACATCCGCAAGGAGAGCGAGGCCACGCTCAATCTGTACGGCACCGGCAGCACCGCGCGGGGCTGTCTGATGGCGGTGCGTCTGGTCGAACGCGGCGTGCGGATGGTGCAGGTGTATTACGCCGCCGGCGATCCGTGGGATCACCACGACGACATCCAGCGGCATCGCAAGAACGCGAAGGATTCGGATCAGCCGTTTGCAGCCGTGATCAAGGACCTCAAGTCACGCGGCCTGTTCAAGGACACACTCGTCGTGTGCGGATCCGAGTTTGGCCGCACGCCGGTCGTGGAGGTGGGCGGCGGCGCAGGCACGCAGCAGAACGGGCGCGATCACAACCCCTTCGGCTTCTCGATGTGGCTCGCCGGCGGCGGCATCAAAGGCGGCATGACGTACGGCGCCACCGACGACTTCGGATTCAAGGCGATCGACAAGCCCGTGCACGTGCACGACCTGCACGCCACGATCCTGCACCTCATGGGCATCGACCACACCAAGCTCACATACCGCTACAGCGGACGCGACTTCCGGCTCACGGACGTGTCCGGCAACGTGCTGCACGAGATTATCGCGTAGCCGGCGCCCATTCAGGAGAGGACGCAGCAAATGATATTTCGCACCGAGTTGGTTGGACTCCTTGTCGTATTCGCCATCAGCGTCGTGGTCACCGCGCAGACACCGCCGCAGCCGGCGCCTCGGCCAAAGCCGCAGGGTGTCTCGACGCCGGGCGTCAAGATCCCCGTCGAACGGCTCGAGGCGATCGCCACCTTTGACATTCCGGGCACGCCGGACTGGATGGCGATCGACGAGCACGTGTGGATCTCCAACTCACCGAAGGGCGACGTCACGCGAATCGACCCGAAGACCAATCGCATCGTGGAGAACATTGCGACGGGCAAGCGGCCGTGCTCGGGTCTTGCCGCCGGCTTCGGCAGCGTGTGGGTCCCCAACTGCGGCGACAAGACCGTGGCGCGAATCGACCTGAAGACCGGCAAGGTCACGGCGACGTTCCCGCAGACGATCGGCCACAGCGAGGGCGGCATCGCTGTTGGCGCCGGCAGCTTCTGGATGATGGCGGACGCCAAGGGCTCCCTCGTCCGCATCGACCCGGCCACCAACGCGGTGATCGCCACGATTCAGGTCGCGCCCGGATCGTTTGCAGTGGCGTTCGGCGCAGACGCCGTGTGGGTAACCAGCACTGAGCAGAACGTCCTCACGCGCGTGAACCCGAAATCCAACACGGTCGACGCGACGATTCCGATCGGGCCGAAGCCGCGCTTCCTTGCCGTCGGCGAGGGCTCGGTGTGGACACTGAATCAGGGCGATGGCTCGATCTCGCGTGTCGACATGAACTCGAACACGCTCGTCGCAACCATCGAAGCGGGCCTGCCTGGCGGCGGCGGTGAAATCGCCGTCGGCGACGGATCGGTGTGGGTGACGTTGTTCGAATTTCCGCTGACACGCATCGACGCGAAGACGAACACCGTCGCCCAGCAGTTCTTCGGCAAAGGCGGCGACTCCGTCCGCTACGGCCATGGCTCGATCTGGCTCGCGGACCTTGCGGGCGGCAAGCTGCTCCGGCTCGATCCCGCGACGATCAAAGCGATCAAGTAAGACCAAACCAAGAGCTTTCACCATGGAGATCACGTAGTTCCATGGAGGAAATCACAAAGCACAGAGCCGTAGTCGTGGGCCTTTAGGTCCGCGAGGAGCTGACGCGGGGCCTGGCGGCCGCCTTCCCTGGCCTGAGCCTGCCGAAGGCGGCGGCACGACGAGCGAGCAAGATCAAGAACGAGAAAGCCCCTCGATCATCCGGGCTCTCTCGTTCTTGATCTTGCTCGCTCGTCGTTAGCCCGGCGTAGCCGGGCCGCCAGGCCCGCAGTCTGCAGCTCCATGGCCCTCCATGGCGCTCCATGGTGAGAAGCTCTTGATCCTGCTCGAGCTAGCGTCCGACCGACGTCGTCTGCTTCGCCGCAAACACCGCCAGCGAACTGCCCACCGATCGCCCGGCTGGGTTGTCAGACGACGTGTTGACCAGCGAGACGACGCCGGTGACCGGATCGGCCAGCGCCAAGGACGTGGAGCCGCCGCCGTCGATGTTCAATGCGTTCCAGACGCCGTACGTGTCGATCAACACCGACGCAACTTCACCGACCTTCATGCCGTCGCTGCCGCCGCGCGCGTCGACCGTGAACAACGTGAGCGTCTTGCCATCGCGCGAGAGCCCGATTGCGGACCTGGCGGTCACCACGTCGTACCAGGAGTTGCCGTTGGCGTAGTTGCGGGCACTCCCGGGCGTGAGCGCCGCATCCGGATGCGTGGCGTCGCGATACTGCGGAATGGTGACGACGCCGTCGGTCACGATCTGCGCCGAGCCGGAAATCGCTGTCCAGAGCTCGACCTGCTCGCGGATTCGGGTGCGATCGGTGCCGGACGAGTCGCAATGCACCACTGAGGCGCGGTTGGCACGGTCGATGTTGATCGTCGGCGCGTCGGCGACCAGCGCGTAGTTCTGCTCGGGCGTCTCGCACGACGAATAGACGCGGCCCTCCGAGGCGGCCAGCCCGATCAGCCAGGCCGACGTGTCTGTGGACGGAAACGGCAGGAAGAAATGGCCGTTGATGCCGACCTGCGCGCGCTGTGCCGTCACGAATTCCGTCGTCGTGTGGCGCTCGGTCTCGCGTGATCCGCCAGGCGGCGTCAGCGTGAAGCGAATGCCTGGCGCCAAGAGATCGACCTGCACCACGTGCATGCGGATCGGTCGCGGCGTCGACGTCGAGGACTCGGTGTAGGTGATGCCCTGGTAGGGCTGAGTGACGGTCGACTGCGCGTCGACCGGGCCGCGCAGCAGAAACAGCGCGACGAGCATCGCCGGCCACGCGTCATACCGGCTCCTCAACGGCGTCGATCGCCCGAACCCGCTGCTTCGCGGCTGGCCCAGGCGAGCACGGATGCGAGTGCGAGCCAGACGACGGTGCGGAAGATCATCGCGCGCACGCTATCGATAGCCACGTCGGAACCGGTGCGATAGCGATAGGACACACCGCCCAGCACGAGCAGGTTGAGCGCGAAGATCAGGGCGGACGCATTCCGCCCACTCCGCACGTGTCGCCACGCGAGGAACCCCGCGGCCATGTAACCCACACCCATGAGCGTGTTGAACATCAGAAGCGGTTGATAGACAACGTAGCCCGGATCGCGGCCGGCGAGCACGCCGCCTCCGGCTCCGAGCGTCGCGAGACCAAACAGCAGCGCGATCACCGCGGACAGTTGCTGTGCTCGAAAACGACCGGCGCGCCTGCTGATCATGCTGACCTCCGGCCCTAACTTAGACGTCGAGCTCTTCGGCGGCTTCCGCGTGTTCCATGATGAATCTGAAGCGGGCCGACGGGTCCTTGCCCATCAGTTCGTTGATGATGCGGTCGGTGGCAATCTGATCCTCGATCGTCACGCGCAGCAGACGACGCGTGCGCGGGTTCAGCGTGGTTTCCCACAGCACCTTCGGCATCATTTCGCCGAGGCCCTTGAAGCGCGTGATGTCGACCTTCCCGCGCCCCGTCGCGCGCTTGAGGATGTCTTCCTTTTGTTTCTCGTCGAGCGCCCAGTGCGATTCCTTGCCGACGTCGATGCGATAGAGCGGCGGCTGCGCCAGATACAGTCGGCCCGCCGTGATGAGGCCGGGCATATGACGGTAGATGAACGTCATCAGCAACGTGGCGATGTGATGACCGTCCGAGTCGGCGTCAGCGAGGATGATGACGCGGCCGTAGCGCAGCTTCGACAGCTCGAAGCCCTTGCCGATGCCGCAGCCGAGCGCCGTCACCAGGTCCGACAGTTCCTTGTTCTCGAGCACCTTCGAGATCGACGCGCTCTCGGCGTTGAGTACCTTGCCGCGGAGCGGCAGGATCGCCTGACGCGCGCGATCCCGGCCCTGCTTTGCCGACCCGCCGGCCGAATCGCCTTCGACGATGAAGATCTCGCTGTCGTCGCGGCCGCTGGAGTTGCAGTCGCTGAGCTTGCCCGGCAGCGTGAGTCGCGAGGACGTGGCGCTCTTGCGCGTCACTTCATCCTTGGCCGCGCGGCTCGCTTCACGCGCGCGCGCCGACAGGATGATGCGCGCCACGATGCTGTTCGCCACCGTGCTGTTGTGATTGAGCCAGTGTTCGATCGCCGGCCGCACCATCGAGTCCACAATGTTCGTGATCTCAGGATTGTTCAGGCGATCTTTCGTCTGGCCCTGGAACTGCGGCTCTTTGATGAAGATGCTGAGGACGCCCGTCAAACCTTCGCGGATGTCTTCGGCGCTGAGGGTCACGCCCTTCGGGCTGAGGTTGTGCGTGTCGATGAAATTGCGCATCGCCTTGCCGAGACCCGAGCGCAAACCGTTCTCGTGCGTGCCGCCGGACCCGGTCGGAATGCCGTTCACGTAACTGCGCAGATGCTCGTCCGTGCTCTCGGTCCACTGCAGCACCACGTCGAGCTTCAGCCCGCTTTCTTCGTGCTCCTTCGTGGCGGCGAACGGCGTGTCGTGCACGGGCTTGCTGCTGCGCTCGACGAGGATTTTCTTGAGGTAGTCGGC
>CAYHEX010000277.1:0-5896 GCA_964355365.1 uncultured Solibacteraceae bacterium
AGAGCACCTGCCAGCCGATGCCCCACGCGCCGAGCGTCGGCGATTCCCAGTTGTCCTCTTCGAACCGCACGTCGTGCGCGCGCAGATCGATGCCGCACGCTTCGAGGCTCTGCAGATACAGATCCTGCACCTCGTCGGGCGCCGGCTTGAGAATGACCTGAAACTGATGATGTTTGAACAGGCGATTCGGGTTTTCCCCGAAGCGTCCATCGGCCGGGCGGCGTGACGGCTGCACATACGCCACATTCCACGGCTGCGACCCGAGCACGCGAAGAAACGTCTCCGGATGCATCGTGCCCGCGCCCATTTCGATGTCCATGGGCTGCTGGATCAAACATCCCTGCGCCGCCCAGTACGTTTGCAACTTGAAGATCAGATCCTGCAGTGTCACAACTCTGGTCTCAACTCCCTGACAACCCGCGCTGACTTCAGTTCTTTCTCGAGGTGCATCGAGATCAACTGGTGATGCATCCGTTCGATTTCCCGTAACGCCCGCTGACCCGGTGACTGCTGGGCCGCCTGCCGGGGAGTCATCCGTTTGGCCCGCGTCAGAAACGCCGCAGCGTCTGCCGACAAGTCCAAGGCTTCCACGGACGGATACACGCCCTCGAGTTTCAACAACCAATACTCAAAATACCGCGCGAGCGCCTCACACGAACCGCCCCGCCCCAACACGTCGCCGACCCCCGCCCCGAGCCTGAACAACCGCTCGTTCTGCTGATTGTCGGGCGACCACTCATCGAGCAGTTCCGCGAAGTAACTCGCGTGCCCCAACACCTGCACGGCGTCGTCCCTAATTCCAACCGCTTCGCCCGCACTTCCCGCTTCGCCCGCACCGCCGGTGAACGTCTGCATCGGCGAGCGTTTCGCGTCGATCCGCTCGAGCCGCACCAGGTCGCGGCCTTCCTTCTCGACGTAGTGCACCGTGCCCCGCGTGAACGGTTCGAGCGCGCCGCCGAAGCGTTTTCGCGACTTGGTCGCATTCTTGGCCACGCCACGCTTCTTGCCCTGGTCGATGGTCAGAAACACGACGATGCGATCGGCCTCGCCGTAGCGATACGTCCGAAGGATCAGCGCGTCAGCCGCGTGGACCTTCATAGGCGCATCCCGTCAATTGTACTCCGCGCCTTACCCAGGCTGCAGGAACCGCAGAAATAGCGTGCTGAGGCCCAGGAACGAGAAGAAGCCGAAGACGTCGGTGAACGTCGTGATGAACACCGAGGACGCGAGTGCGGGGTCGACCTTGAGCGCGCGCAGCCCCAGCGGAATCAGGGTGCCGGCCGTGGCCGCCACGAACATGTTGATGATCATCGCTGCCCCGAGGATCAGACCGAGGATCAGGTCGTGCTCCGGGCTCACCAGCCAGACGATGAGTGCGCCGACGATCCCCGTGGCCACGCCGTTGCCGAGGCCCACGAGGCCCTCTTTCATCACGGCCTGGCGTGCGTTGCCCCAGGTGAGTTCCCCCAGGGCCAGACCGCGGACCACGACGGCCAGCGTCTGGGTCGCGGCATTGCCGCCCATGCCGGCGACGACGGGCATGTACGCCGCGATGATCGGGGTCGCCTTGATCGTGTCGGTGAAAAGGCCAACGACCGACGCGGCGACGAAGGCCGTCAGCAGATTGATCTGCAGCCACGGCAGGCGTTTGCGCAGCGACTCGAGCGGCGGCGTGAGCACGCCGTCATCGGCCGACACGCCGGCGAGGCGCAACACGTCTTCGGTCGCCTCATCCTTGATGATGTCGATGACGTCGTCCACCGTGATGAGGCCGACGAGCTTGTTTTCGGCGTCCACGATCGGGAGCGCGAGCAGGTTATAGGACGCGACCTGCTTGGCCACTTCTTCCTGGTCCGTGTCGACGCGCGCGCTGTAGACGTCGGCGGTCATGATCCGCTTGAGCGGCGTATCAGGTGCAACGAGCAGCAGCCGCCGCAACGACACGACGCCGACCAGATGCCGGCGCTGATCGACGACGTAGAGGTAGAAGACCATCTCGACGTCGCGCGACGTCTGGAGCGCGGTGATCGCTTCGCCGGCAGTCAAATCCTCCGACAGCGCGAACACGTTCGGGTTCATCAAGCGGCCGGCGGTCTGCTCTTCGTACTCGAGCAACTCGCTGACGCCGCCACCGGGCTTGGGCTTGATCAGTTCGAGGACCGCTGCCGACAGTTCTTCCGGCAGTTGATCGATCAGGGCCGCCGCGTCGTCGGAGGCGATTTCCTGCGACAACCGGGCGATGTCTTCGGCCGACCGGACCGCGAGAAGTTCCGCGCCGCCTTCGGCGCCAAGTTCGGAGACCGCTTCCATCGCGAGCTTGCTGTTGCGCTCAACGAGGATGTTGAAGGTGGCGTGACGTTCCTTGTCGCCGAGTTCGCTGAAGAGCTGCGCGAGATCCGCGGGATGCTGCTTGAGGAGCAGGTTGAGCAGATTGGGCGTGGCGCCCATCCGCAGCAGCCGTTTGACCGATTCGAGCACGAGATCGATTCGTCGCTGGGCAGGCATCGGGTAATTGTAGACCGACTCGTGCGTGAGGTTCGACGGGTTCGTGGGGTTCGAACGGTTCGTGAGGTTCTGTTCGGGAGGTTCGGAACGTGCGGAAGGTGCGTGAGGGAGGTTCCAGAACCTCACGAACCGACCTTACGCACCCAACGAACCCATCGAAACCCTACGAACAGAACCTCCCGAACCGTTCGAACCCTCGCACCTCACGAACCGGGAGTGGCGTTCTCTGGTCCCTAGAGTTGATCGAGGACCCGTTCGTCGTCGCGCCAGTCGCTCTTCACTTTGACGTGCAGTTCGAGGTGGACCTTGCCGCCAAGCAGCTGCTGCAGATCCTTGCGGGCGTCGGTGCCGATCGCCTTGATCATCTGTCCGCGTTTGCCGATCACGATGGGCTTCTGCGAGTCGCCCTCGACGAGGATTGACGCGAAGATCCGCGTCAGACCGCCGGGCTGCTCAGCCTCTTCAAATTGATCGATGACCACCGCCGTGGTGTACGGCAGTTCGTCGCGCGTGTAGCGCAGGACCTTCTCGCGGATCAGCTCTGCCGCCATCGAGCGCACGCTCTGATCGGTCAGATAGTCGTCGTCGAAGAGCGGCTCTCCTTCCGGCAACGCGGCCAGGATCTCTTTCGTGAGGCCGTCGAGGCCTTCCTTCTTGAACGCCGAGATCGGCACGATGGCAAGAAACGGGAGCGCCTTCGCGTAGCCGGCGATGATCGGCAACAGTTCGTTCTTCTTCACCGCATCGATCTTGTTGATGGCGAGGATCACGGGCCGGCGCGCCTTCTGGAGCATGTCGAGGACGTAGTGATCGCCGGCGCCGGTCTTTTCGGTGACGTCGATGACGAGCACGGCGACATCGGCTTCGCGCAGCGCTTCGATCGCCGCATCGACCATGCGCTGGTTCATGCGATGCACCGGCTTGTGAATGCCCGGCGTATCCAGAAACGCGATCTGCCCACCCTCGACGTTCGCGACGCCCAGGATCTTCTTGCGCGTGGTCTGCGGCTTGTCGGACGTGATCGCGACCTTGTCGCCGACGATCGCATTCATCAGTGTGGACTTGCCGGCGTTTGGCCGGCCGATCAGTGAGACGTAGCCAACCTTCATGACCGGTCCTCCGGTGGACCTGCAGGTCCACCGCTACGAGTGTCGAGCGCGGGCTTCACGCGCACACGATGGATGCGGCGGCGCTCGGCTTCGAGCACTTCCACCTCGAGCCCATCCGTCGTGAACCGCTCGCCCACCGCCGGCACGCGGCCGACCCGGCTCAGCACGAAGCCGCCCACGGTCTCGAACCCGTCCCCGTCGATGGTCACACCCAGTCGTTCCGTCATGTCGTCAATCGCCACCTTCGCGCTGAACACCCAGGCGCCGTCGGCTTCGTTCACGATCGGCTCCACCTCCACGTCATATTCGTCGCGGATCTCGCCGACCAGTTCTTCCACCACGTCTTCAACGGTGACCAGGCCGGCGGTCCCGCCGTATTCGTCCACGACGATCGCGGCCTGCACGCGCTTCTGCTGAAACTCGCGGAGCACGTCGGCCACGCGATTCGTTTCGGGCACGAACGCCGCCGCGCGCATGAAGTCCCTGACCTGCCGGTCGGCGGCCGGCTGCTCCGGCAGCTGAAACAGATCCTTCACCACAATGACGCCCACAATGTTGTCGATGTTGTCGGTAAACACCGGCAACCGCGAGTACTCCTGCTCCTGCACGAGCCGGCGCAACTCCTCGAGCGTGGCGTCGGCGCGAATCGCGACGATGTCGGGTCGCGGCGTCATCACTTCACGCACCTGCGTCTCGCCGAAGTCCATCACGGACTTGAGCAGGCGCCTCGGCTCGGCCGGCGGTCCGAGCCAGGTGACGATCAACGACGTCAGCGGTGCAACGACGTTGGCGGCAACGGTGAACCCCGGCAGCAACACCTGCAGCGCGCGCGCGGGCGACTGCCGCACGAACCACGCCGGCAGGAGTTGACCGAAAATCACATTGACCCCAACGCCGGTGACGAGCAGGAATAGACCCGCCTCCAGACCGGTGCCAAACACCTGCGCGAGGAGCACGATCGCGCCCACGAGCAGGCCGCCGCGGATGATGCGCGCGGGTACAAACAGCTTGATCGGATCTTCCAGGAACACGCGCAGCCGGTGGTCCTCGTCGTGCTCAGCCGCGAGGCGATGGGGTAACCGCATGAGCACGCCGAACGCCGTCTCGACGACAGCGGCGTAGAGCATGCCGGCCAGAGCCAGAAACAGGACCAGCGGAATCATCGGGTCGAGCGCCGTCGGCTGAGGCCGGCGTTCTGCCGAACGATCAGACCGGGCGGCAGTCCGGCGCGCTTGCGCAACCGCTCCTCCGTCCGGCGCATCTCACCCGCGTCATGCTCATGATCGTAGCCCATGAGGTGTAACAACCCATGCAGCGCGAGAATGCGGGCTTCGGTGAGTTCCGAGTGGCCGGCCGCACGCGCCTGGCGCTTGCACACGCCGCTGGCGATGGCCATCTCACCGAGCGCACCCGGCGCGATCGACGGAAAGGACAGCACGTCGGTCGCGTAGTCCATGTTCCGGAACTGCCGATTGAAACGGCGCATCGTCGCATCCGACACCATGGCCACAACAATCCGGCCCCGCGCTTTGGCCGGTGCGTGCCGTTCCATCCAGCGCGCCAGCGCCTGCGACTTGAGCCGGACGCCCCTGGCGTCCGTCACTTCCACGTCGATCACGACGACACCGGTCTTCCCTGTTTCCCGTAGGCCTCGTACGCCCGAACGATCTGCTGCACCAGCTGGTGACGCACCACGTCGCGATCGTCGAAGTGGATCACGTCGATGCCCTCGATCCCATCGACGACCTTCAGCGCCTCGATCAGCCCCGAGGTTCTGCCGGGCGGCAAATCGATCTGCGTGACGTCACCGGTGATCACGGCCTTCGAGCCAAAGCCCAAACGCGTGAGAAACATCTTCATCTGCTCGGGCGTGGTGTTCTGCGCCTCGTCGAGAATCACGAACGCATCGCTCAGCGTGCGACCACGCATGAACGCGATCGGCGCCACTTCGATGACGTTGCGCTCGAGCAGGCGATCCACGCGTTCGGCGTCGATCATGTCGTAGAGCGCGTCATACAGCGGGCGCAGGTACGGGTTCACTTTCTCCTGCAGGTCGCCGGGCAGAAATCCGAGTTTCTCGCCGGCCTCGACGGCCGGCCGCGCGAGGATGATGCGCGTCACGCGCTTCGCCAGCAAAAACGAGACGGCCTGAGCCATGGCGAGGTAGGTCTTGCCCGTGCCGGCTGGTCAGACGCCAAACACCATGTCCCGCCGCTCAATCGCCTCGAGATAGTTGCGCTGCGCCACGCCCTTCGGCGCCACCTGCTTGCGTCCCGTGGCCC
>CAYHEX010000278.1:0-5867 GCA_964355365.1 uncultured Solibacteraceae bacterium
GACAGGTCCTTCTCGTAGCGCGTGGAGGCTTCGGTGCGAATGTTCTGCGCCGACGCGGTGCGGCGGATCGACAACGCGTCGAATGTGGCCGCCTCGAAGATCACGCGCGTCGTGCCGCCCTGGATCGACGAGTCGAGTCCTCCGATCACGCCGGCGAGCGCGACCGGGCCGTTGGTGCCCGAGACGACGCCGTTGGCGGAGGTCAGCGTCAGCATCGAGCCATCGAGCGCCGCGAACGGCTCGCCCTCGGTGGCGCGACGCACGGAGAGGGGCAGCGCGAGCGTGTCGGCGTTGAACGCGTGCGTCGGCTGGCCCACGGTCATCATCACGTAGTTGGTCAGGTCGGCGTAGAGGTTCTTCGAGCGCTGACCAATCGCGAAGAGGCGCTGCTGCATCCACGCGGGCGTCTCGAGAACGGTCACGTTCTCGATGAGCGTTGCCGTAAAGCGGCGGCAGATCGCTGGATCGATCGTGCCGACGAGCGGGCCTGCCTCGCCGAAGCCCGAAGGGCGAAGGCGGGGTTCTTCGGACGGCAGCGGCTTGAGCGGCACGTTGAAAATGGCCGCGAGCTCGCGCGCCACGCCGTAGTGGCCCCAGAGATCTGGGCGATTGGTCAGCGACTTGTTGTCGATCTCGAGGATGAGGTCTTTCTGTGTGACGCCGCCTTCGTCGGCTATGTCCACCTCATGGATGCCTTCGACCTCGACCGTCGACATGGTGAGCTGATGCGCCAAGTCCATCGGCGTGAGATCGGCCGGGAGCGTAATGTAGTCGGAAATCCAGTTGAGTGAGAGTTTCATCGCGCGCTACCTGAACTGAGAAAGAAAGCGCAGGTCCGCGCTGTGGAAAAGGCGAACGTCGTCGATGCCGTAGCGCATCATCACCAGGCGGTCGAGGCCGACGTTTACGTAGAAGCCCATCCACTCGTCCGGGTTGAGGCCGCCGGCCCTGAGCACGTTCGGATGCGGCACGCCGCCGGGCATCACTTCGATCCAGCCAACCTGCTTGCAGACCCTGCAGCCCGCGCCGTTGCAGATCACGCACTCCATGTCGATCTCGAAGCCCGGCTCGACGAACGGGAAGAAGCCGGCGCGCATGCGTGTGCGCACGGGACGTCCGAACACCGTGCTCAGCACCGTCCGGATCAGGAGTTGGCCCGCGCTGAAGGGCAAGTGCTTCTCGATGATCAACGCTTCGTACTGGAAAAACGCGCGCTCGTGACGCGCGTCGGTCGTTTCGTTGCGGAACACGCGGCCCGGATAGACAAAGCGGAACGGCGGCGTCTGATGCCGCTGCATGTAGCGCACGCTCGCGCCGGTCAGGTGCGGCCGGATGCACAGACGGTCGGCACCCCGTGCCGCACCTGCGCGCACCTGCTCGCACCCGCTCGCACCGACCGGTTCAAGCCAGTACGTGTCCATGCTCTCGCGCGCGGGGTGATCCGGCGGAAAGTTCATGTGGTCGAACTCGTAGAGTTCGCTCGTGACCTCCGGGCCTTCGAAGATCTCGAAGTTCAACGCGGCGAACGCGTCATTGAGGTCGTACATCATCTGAATCGTGGGATGCAGTCCGCCGTTGAGCGGCGCCACGCCGGGAAGGCTGACATCGATCGGCCGCGCCAGCACCGACGACGAGTCCATCAGCACCGCGCGCCGGGCGTCGATGACGTCGGTGACTTCGTTCTTCAGCGCATTGATCGCCGCGCCAACCGTCTTGCGGTCGGCCATGTCCACCGCGCCGAGCCCTTTGAGCATCTCGGTGATGCGGCCCTTGCGGCCAAGTAGCGAGACGCGCAGGTCTTCAAGCCGTTCCAGCGTGCCGGCGGCCTGGATATCGGCCAGCGCTTCGCGTTGCAGGGAGTGAATCGTGTCGATCATTCGCGGCAATTGTACGAGATGTGGAGCCTCAGGCCGCCACGCCGAGCCGGCGGGCCGCGGCAGCCAGCCTGCGGTCCTTGGTCCACAGTCGCTGGCCGCCGAGGCAGGTGGACGCCAACACGTGCACGTCGACCCAGCCGAGGCCCGTTCCCGTCAGCATGTGGGCCTCCACGAACGCCAACACTTCCTCGTCGTCGACGACCGGGGCTCCGGGGAGGTGCGTCAGGAGGTCGAGCACTTCATGGCGTTGCTTCATCGTGCCGCAGGCCAGTTCCCCGATGACGAACGGATGGCAGAGCACCTGGGTGTCAATGAGCAGGCGGGCGAGCCGATGGTCGGCCACGCGCAGATGGTCGATCCAGACCGATGTGTCGACCAGAATCACGCGGTTTTCCGCGCGACCTTGGATCGCCGGCGCGGAACGGCGCGAGCGGTCTTGTCAGAGCCGCCCAGTGCAGCCAAACGCCTCGCGCTCTCGCGAGCGACCAGCGCCTCCAATCCGGCTCTGACGACGGCCGTCTTCTCGCTGAGTCCACTCAACTGCGTTGCGCGTCCGAGCAAGGCATCGTCGATGTTCAAGGTGGTGCGCATATGCATCAGTATGGCCATCTGATGCATATGGGTCAAGGTGGGTGCCTGGTCGCGTTGGGGCCAATGCCGACAGGGTCGGTCGCAAAAAAAAGGAGGGCGCCCAATCTGTCAGGCGCCCCCCGGAACTTGCCACTTGTTACTTGTAACTTGTTACTTTCTTTCCGCCTTCGCCTTGGCGATCGACTTCTCGTTCTTGCCCTTGGCCGTGGCGGCCTTGGCCGGCGCGGCCTTGGCAATGGCGTCCTTCACCCGCTCGGCCACCATGCCGAACGCCGCGGCGTGGTTCACCGCGAGCTCCGCCAGGGTCTTCCGATCGAGCTCGATCGATGCGAGCTTCATGCCGTTGATCAGCTTGCCGTAGGTGAGGCCGTGCTTACGCGCGGCGGCGTTGATGCGCACGACCCACAGGGCGCGAAAATCGCGCTTCTTGCGGCGGCGGCCCGAGAACGCGTAGTTGTCCGCCTTGGCGACGGCTTCCTGCGCAGACTGGTAGAGCTTGCTCTTTGTGAGGAAATAGCCTTTGGCGCGCTTGAGCAGCTTTCTGCGCTTGGCGACTCGTACTGTTCCTCGTTTGACACGCGGCATGGTCTGTTCCTTCTAAGCGTACGGCAGCATGCGCTTGATCTTGTGCGCATCCGCTGGGGAAACCACCACAGCTCCACGCAGGTGACGTTTCCGCTGCTTGGGCTTGCTGGTGAGAATGTGGCGCTTGAACGCCTTGGTCCGCGTGAACTTGCCCGTCGCGGTCTTTTTGAAGCGCTTGGCCGCGCCTCGATGGCTCTTCAGTTTCGGCATCGTCGTCCGTCTCTTTTCGTCGTTACTCTGCTTCGCGTTCGTGTTCGTGTTCGTCTTGCTCGGCCTGCTTCGCTGCCACCCGCTTCGCCGCGCCGGGCTTGGGCGCGAGAATCGTGTGCAACTGATTGCCTTCCTGTCGCGGCGCCGACTCGATCACCGCGATGTCGTCCACTTCGTCCATCAAGCGATCCAGAATGCGGCGTCCGATTTCCGGATGCGCGTTCTCGCGCCCACGGAAGAAGATCGTCGCTTTCACCTTGTCGCCCTCAGCCAGGAAGCGCTCGATATGCTTCTTCTTGAACTGATAGTCGTGCTCGTCCACCTTCGGACGAAACTTGATTTCCTTCACCAGGATGACCTTCTGGTGTTTCTTGGCCGAGCGCGCCTTCTTCTGCTGCTCGTACTGGAACTTGCCAAAGTCCATGATCCGGCAGACCGGCGGCATGGCCGTGGGCGAGATCTCCACAAGATCCAGGCCCTTGCTCTTGGCGAGTGTCAGGGCCTGCGGCGGCGGCATGATACCGAGCTGCTGGCCGTCATCGTCGATCACGCGAATTTCGCGGACTCTGATGCGTTCGTTAATCCGCGTGCGATCGTCTCGCCGCGGCGTGCGATCAAAAGCGATAACTACCCCCTACCTTAAGCACCTACGCCCGCCGCGCAATCTGATCGCGCGCCGATGCGACGAACACGTCAACCGGGGACCCGCCCTGATCGCCGCCCGCCCGAGTTCTCACAGAAACTGTCCCCTCGGCCACCTCTCGGTCGCCGATTACCAGCATGTAGGGCACCTTCTGCAGTTGGGCCTCCCGAATCTTATAACCAATCTTCTCCACGCGTCGGTCGATGGTGACCCGGAGGCCTGCCGAGGCCAACTGGGCCCGCACGGCCTCGGCGTAGGCGTTCATCCGGTCCGCGATGGGCAGAACCGTGACCTGAACCGGCGCCAGCCATAGGGGAAACGCCCCGGCGTAGTGCTCGATCAGGATGCCGATGAACCGCTCGAAACTGCCAAATATGGCACGGTGGATGACCACCGGCTGGTGTTCGGCGTTGTCCGCCCCGATGTATTTCAGCCCAAATCGCGCCGGGAGCTGGTAATCGAGCTGGATCGTGCCGCACTGCCACTTCCGCCCGATCGCGTCCGTGATGTCGAAATCGATCTTGGGACCGTAGAACGCGCCGTCGCCTTCGTTGATGACGTACGCGACGCCCGCCGCGTCGAGCGCATGCTTCAGCGAGGCCTCCGCGTGATCCCACGTGGATTTCTCGCCCAGATACTCGGCCGGCCGGGTGGACAGCTTCACGTCGTATTGCAGATTGAAGTCGCCGTAGACGCGTTTGACGAGGTTGAGCAGCCGCTCGACCTCTTCGCCGATCTGCGACTCCATCACAAAGCAATGTGCGTCGTCCTGCGAGAACTGCCGCACGCGCGTGAGGCCGGACAACACGCCCGACGCTTCGTTGCGATGGAGCGCCGTCTGCTCATGGAACCGCAACGGCAGATCGCGATAGCTGCGCGTTTCGCTGCCGAACAGGAGCATGTGGCCCGGGCAGTTCATGGCCTTCGTGGCCATGTCCGGCTCAGACGGCTTGCCGTCCGCCTTCGCGACCTCTGAATGCTTGGCCGCATCGGCGAGATCCCGTGACTGCACCAGGAACATGTTCTCTTTGTAGTGCTGCCAGTGGCCCGAGGTTTCCCAGAGCGCCTTGTTGAAGATGATCGGCGTCTTCACCTCGTCGTAGCTGGCGGGGAAGAGCACTTCGCGCATGTAGTTGGCGAGCAGGTTGTAGACGAGCGTGCCCTTGCCCAGCCAGAACGCGCCGCCCGGCGCCCACTGGTGGAACATGAACAGGCCGAGATCCTTGCCGAGCTTGCGGTGGTCGCGTTTCTTCGCTTCTTCGACCTGGGTCAGGTGCGCCTTGAGGTCGTCGTCCTTGAAGAACGAGGTGCCGTACACGCGCTGCATCGGCTGATTGCGCGCATCGCCCTTCCAATACGCGTTGGACGTGGCGAGCAGCTTGAACGCTTTGAGCTTGCCGGTTGACGGCACGTGCGGACCCAGACAGAAGTCCACAAAGGTGTCGCGGTCCTTGATCGTGTAGCAGGAGACTTCGGCCTGGCCGGCGGTCTTCTCTTCGATCAGCTGGACTTTGAGCGGCTCGCCGCGTTTCTTGAAGAACTCGATGGCTTCGTCACGCGGCCAGGTCTGGCGTTCGTAGACGTAGTCCTGCTGCGCCATCTCGCGCATTTTCTTTTCGATGCGCTCGATATCTTCGGGCACGAACGGGCGCTCGACGACGAAGTCGTAATAGAAGCCGTCGTCGGTGGCCGGGCCGATGCCGCACTGCGTGCCCGGGAAGAGGTTCGTCACCGCCGCGGCCAGGAGATGCGCCGTTGAATGCCGGTACATCTGCAGCGCATCGGGACCGTCGGGCAGGACCAGACGGAGACGCGCATCGGCGTTGAGCGGATGGGTCAGATCCACCAGACGATCGTCCACATACGCCGCGATCGCCTTCTTGACGACGGCCAGCGGCAGCACCCCGGCCGCGAAGTCGCGTACAGGCGTGCCCTCAGCGACGCTGCGCTGGGATCCGTCG
>CAYHEX010000279.1:0-5845 GCA_964355365.1 uncultured Solibacteraceae bacterium
GAACATCATCCTCATTTACGCGGACGACCTCGGCTACGGCGACGTGAGTTGTTACGGCGCGACGAAGGTGCAGACGCCGAACATCGACCGGCTCGCGACGTCGGGGCGACGCTTCACCAACGCGCACGCGCCGGCGGCGACGTGCACGCCGTCGCGCTACGCGCTACTCACGGGCGAATACGCGTGGCGCAAGCCGGGGACGAACGTCCTGCCCGGCGACGCGCGGCTGATCATCGACCCGCGCCGCACGACGTTACCGTCAATGCTGAAGCGCGCGGGCTATGTCACTGGCGTCATTGGCAAGTGGCACGTGGGTCTCGGTGCCGGCAATCTCGACTGGAACGGCATCATCACGCCCGGCCCGAAGGAAGTGGGCTTCGACGAGTCGTTCATCATTCCGGCGACCGGCGATCGCGTGCCGTGCGTGTACGTGGAGAACGGTCGCGTCGCGAATCTCGATCCGGCCGATCCCATTTCAGTGAGCTACGGCGCGCCGGTCGGCAACGAACCGACCGGTAAGGACCATCCCGAACTGCTGCGCATGGGACTGACGCAGGGGCACGACAAGACCATCGTGAACGGCATCAGCCGCATCGGCTACATGACCGGCGGTCAGAAGGCGCGATGGATCGATGAAGACATCGCCGACACGCTCACAACGAAAGCCGTGTCGTTCATCGCGAAGCATCAGGAGACGCCGTTCTTTCTCTACTTCGCCACGCACGACATCCATGTGCCGCGTGTGCCGCATCCTCGATTCGTCGGCAAGAGTGGGCTGGGGCCCCGCGGTGACGCGATTCTCGAACTCGACTGGTCGGTTGGTGAAATCACGCGGGCGCTCGACCAGCTCAAACTGACCGATCGGACCATCATCATCGTCACGAGCGACAACGGCCCGGTGCTTGACGATGGGTACGCGGATCGCGCGGTGGAGCAATTGAATGGGCACACGCCGGCCGGCCCGCTGCGCGGGGGCAAGTACAGCGCGTTTGACGGCGGCACCCGCGTGCCCTTCGTCGTGCGCGGGCCCGCCGTCAGAACCGGTGTCTCCGATGCGCTCGTGAGCCACGTGGATGTCCTCGCGTCACTGGCCGGATTGACCGGGCAGCCGCTGACGCCCGCCGACTCTGGCGACAGCGTGAACGTGTGGCCGGCCCTGACCGGCCGCACCAACACGGCGCGCGATCATTTGGTCGAGCAAGCCGGTGCGCTGGCGCTGATTGTCGGAAAGTGGAAGTACATCGAGCCGCACGCGGGCGAGAAGATCAATCGCGGCACCAACACGGAGCTCGGCAACGACACGGCCGAGCAGCTCTACGATCTGTCGAAGGACCTGGGAGAGAAGACCAATGTGGCGGCGCAGCACCCCAAGATCGTTGAGGCGCTGGCCGCCAGATTGAAACAGATCCGCGCGAAGTCTACTTGACCGTGTTGAGGTCCTTCGCCAGGATCATTTTGAGCACGAACGTGTCGGCCCCATCGGTCAGACCCACGCCGGCGCCGAACTCGATTTCGTAGCCGCTCTTCGTGGTGTGGTTGACCACGGCGTAGATCTGGTGTGATTGGTCCGCGGCCTTCTCGAATCCCTTGAGCCGGCCGAAGTCCGCATATGACTCCAGTGCTACGGCCCACACGTCCGACGCGTTGTAGGCGAGCCGCGCCGAGGGCGCGAACACCAGGTTGCTCAGGCCATCGTAGGCCGTGTCGAGGATCGGGTTCACGATCACGTCGAACTTCGGATTCACGTGCCACGCGATGATGGGCCGGAACTCCGACGTCACGCGGCTCGAGTCCCAGCGCTTCGCGTTGTAGCTCAGTTCCATGCCAAAGCCCACGGCCACCGTGCGGTCGTTGCCGTTCGGCGTGGCGACCAATCCGCGCAGCTTGAGTCCGTTGATGCCGAAGCCCAGGTCCTTGTCGTAGGTGTAGAGCGGGAGGTAGAGGCCGCCTTCGAACCAGTTGCTGACGCCGAACGCCCATTCCGTGACGCCGTTGAATGACTTGTCCGCCGTCACCCCGCCTGGGACCGACGGCGTCTTGATGCCCTTGGGCGTGAAGTTGTTGTGCCAGGTCAGATTGAAGACGCCTTTGGGCGCCAGGCTGGCGTCGTAGACCTGGATTTCATCGCCTTGCGCGAACGCCCGCGCCGGCGTGGCCAGCACGCCGGACACCACTCCCACCACCACACACACCGATACCAGCAGCTGCCTCACACGTCCCCCAGTTGGTCGAACCATTTACGACGGTGCCCCCGATTATATTTCGGTCGATGCGCCACACCGTCGATTCGGCGGCATAATCGGCCACGGGTGCCGTCCATTTCCGCCGAGGGCCGTCGTCGCATTGCCACCGGGGTGGTGGTGTTGGCGCTTGTCGGCACTGGTGTGCAGGTCACTGAGCGTTGGTTCCTGCCCGACACCGTCTCCGGTGTGGGGGCCGCCCCGGCAAACCAGATCCCCATCCCCGAGACGGCCACGATCTATCCGCGCGAACTGGCCGGCTTCTTCGCGCTGTTTCTCGCGGTCGTATTTCTGTCGCTGTATTGCTACCGCCAACGCACGTTCATTCTTCAGTGGGGCCGCGGCTGGCTGTACCTGTCCGCCGCGATGTTCGTCCAGGCGGCGATGAATCCCGCGTCACCCTCGCGGCGGTCGGTGGCCGTGTCGGGCATGTTCGCGATTGCCGCGGCGTTTACCCTGATCAAAGGCGCCGCCTCGTTGCGGGCGGTGGTGTGGAATCGACGACGCCACGCCGTGCTCACCCTCGCGTGTATCGTGTGGTACGTGCTGGCTCGGTTGGTGATCAGCCGGTCGGCGGCGTTTGCCGGGTCATTTGCAGCGCTGGCGGTGCTGCTGTCGCTGGCCAGTTACGAGTACATTCGACTGGCCCGCGACCGTCGGTGGTTTGGCGCCGCGGCGATCGGTGTCATGCTGGCCGTTGTCGGGTCGTCCAACGTGGTCATCGCCGCCTCGGTGCCCGCGCTGGTTGCCGAGAGCGGTCTGGCGCGCAATCTGCTGCTGGCCAACATGGCGTGCTACGCGGTGGTGGCGCTGGGCATGCTGGTGCTGGTGTTTGAAGAAGTGGCGGCGGATCTGCAGACGCTCGCGGTGACGGACCCGCTGACCGGATGTTTCAATCGCCACCATTGGGACGCCGTGGTCCGCCGCGAACTCAAGCGCCAGGATCGCTTCGGCATTCCGCTGTCCGTGCTTTTTGTGGATGTGAATCACTTCAAGCAGGTGAATGACACGGTCGGACACGCCGGCGGGGATCGTCTGCTGGCGCATGTGGCCGACACGCTGCGGGCGAACATCCGGGACTTCGATCTGCTCTGCCGTTGGGGCGGGGACGAGTTTGTGATCCTCATGGCGTGCGACGAAGCTGCCGCCACGAAGAAGTCCCGGAGCCTGCAGCAGGTGTTTGCGGCCTCCCTTGACGCCGGAGGCTGGCCGACGATGGTGGGGTTGAGTATTGGTGTCGCCGGGGTTCCGGTCGGCACGACGGACATAGGGTTGGTTGTACGCCGGGCGGATGAACGGATGTACGCTGACAAGCTGGAGTGCGTGCGGTGATGAGTTTGCCAAAGATCATTCAGGGTGGCATGGGCGTCGGGATCTCGAATTGGCGGCTCGCCAACGCCGTGTCCCGTCAGGGGCAACTGGGCGTCGTGTCCGGCACGGCATTGGACCAGATGCTGATGCGTCGGCTGCAGGATGGCGATCCCGGCGGGCACATGCGTCGCGGTCTCGACGCGTTTCCGATTCGTGCGATGGCCGAGCGGATCTGGCAGCGGTACTACATCCAGGGCGGCAAGCCCGAGCGGCAGGCGTACGTCGAACTGCCCCAGCACCTTCTCGACAGCCCCCGCGAGCTCATCGAGCTGTGTATCGTCGCGAACTTCGTCGAGGTGTTTCTGGCACGCGAAGGTCACGCGCACCCGGTGGGCATCAACTATCTCGAAAAAATCCAACTGCCGCACCTGCCGTCCATGTACGGCGCGATGCTGGCCGGTGTGGCGTTTGTGCTCATGGGCGCGGGCATTCCGCTCAAGGTGCCGGGTGCGCTCGATCGCCTGGCCAAGCACGAACCAGCGACCTATCCCCTGCATGTGACCGGCGCGCACCCGGGTGAAGAGTTTCTCATCAAGTTCGATCCGCAGCAGTTCCTGGACGAGCCCATGGCTCCGCTGCAACGCCCGTCGTTTCTCGCGATCATTTCGTCCGACGTGCTGGGATTGACCCTGCAGCGCAAGGCCAACGGCCGCGTGGATGGTTTCATCGTGGAAGGGCCGACGGCCGGCGGGCACAACGCGCCGCCGCGCGGCAAGTTGCAGCTCACGACCGATGGGCAGCCGGTGTACGGCGAACGCGACCGCGTGGATCTCGTGAAGTTGAGCGCGCTGGGCTTGCCGTTCTGGCTGGCCGGCGGTTACGGATCCCCGGACAAGGTCGCCGAGGCGTTGTCGCTCGGTGCGGCCGGCGTGCAGGTGGGCACCGCGTTCGCGCTCTGCGCTGAATCCGGCATGCGTGACGATTTTCGGACGGCGATGTTGGCGCAGGTCGCGGCCGGCGAGGCGGAGATCTACACCGACCCGCTCGCATCGCCGACTGGCTTCCCGTTCAAGGTGGTGCAGATTCCGACGTCGATCTCCGCTGAAAACGTGTACGCGGCTCGCCCGCGGATTTGTGATCTCGGTTATCTGCGGGAACCGTATCGCCTGAGCGAGAGCAGTGTCGGGTGGCGCTGCGCGTCAGAACCCGTCAACATCTTTGTCTCCAAGGGCGGCGCGCTGCAGGACACGGTCGGCCGCAAGTGCATCTGCAACGCGCTGATTGCCACATCAGGGCACCCGCAGATTCGTGCCGGAAAGCACGTCGAACAGGGCATCGTCACCTCCGGCGATGATCTGCCCGCCGTGGAGCAGTTCCTGCGCGCAGACGGAGCCAATTACACGGCGGCCGACGTGATCGCGCACCTGCTCTCCGCGGTCAGTGTGCCGGTGCCGGCGTAGCGGCCGGTTCGACGTGAATCAGCACTTTTGAGAATAGCGGGTTGGCCGCGCGGATGGCGTTCTGCACGTCGTGCGCGATCTCGTGGCCGCGCGTGACGGTCATGGCACCGTCCACGATTACATCCAGATCCACGTAGTAGTCGAAGCCCATCTTTCGCACGTGGCACTTGTGCGTGCCGATCACTTCCGGAATCTGCCGGGCCACCGCGCGGACCTGCGCTTCGAGGGCCGGATCCGGCCTGGCATCCGTCAGTTCGTCGAGCGCCGGACGCAGCAGCAGATAGGCATTGAGCGCGATGATGAACGCCGCGAAGAGCGCCGCCCAGTCGTCTGCGGCTTCGTAGCCCGAACCGCCGATCAGCGCAATCGAGATGCCGATGAACGCGGCGGCCGATGTCAGCGCGTCGCTGCGATGGTGCCACGCGTCGGACTTCACCGCGGTGCTGCGTGTCGTGTCGCCCACTTTGAGGACGTAGCGGAAGAGCGCCTCCTTGACCACGATGACCAGCACGAGCACGACCAGCGTGAACGGCGCAGGCGCGTGATGCGGCAACCGGATCTCACGGACGCTCTCGATCGCCACGCCCGCCGCGGCGGCAAAGAGCGCCAGGGAGACCGCCATGGCTGCGAGTGGTTCGGCCTTGCCGTGGCCGTACGGATGGTTGTCGTCGGGCGGTTTGACCGAGTACCGCAGACCCATCCAGACAATCAGCGAACTGGCGACGTCCGTCGTGGATTCCACGGCGTCGGCGATGAGCGCGTAGGAATGACCGAGGACGCCGGCGGTGGCTTTGATCGCTGCGAGAATGAGGTTGAAGCCGATGCCGATCAGCG
>CAYHEX010000280.1:0-5832 GCA_964355365.1 uncultured Solibacteraceae bacterium
TCGCCTTCGCTCGAGGTGCCGTCACCGATCGACGCGTAGACGACTTCGTCATCCTTGAAGGCCTGATCGTCGCCGCGCATGGCGGGCAGTTTCGCGTAGAGGAGGCCGGCTTCGGCGCAGCCCACAGCCTGCAGGCACTGCGTGCCGGTGGGGCTCGATTGCGAGACGATGTTGAGCGTCTTGTGCCCCCAGTGCGACGGCATCTGGCGTCCACCGCTGTTGGGATCGTCGGCCGCGCCCACGCCGCTGAGGAACATCTCGTACGCGGTCATGCCGAGCTGCAGACACAGCGCGCGATCGCGATAGTACGGATAGAACCAATCGTGGCTCGCCTTGAGCGTCAGGCCCGCGGCGACCATGATCGCTTCGTGGCCGGCGCCGCTGATCTGAAAGAAGATCTGGCTCTGGTTCTTGAGCTGAATTTCCTTGTCGTCAATGCGGCGCGACAAGAGCATCGTGCGGTAGGCGGCCTTCAGATCCAGGGCTGGACCTGCGGCGACGGCAGTCGTGCGCTTCATGTTGAAGGAATTATACTTCCAACACTCCAAATGGCCCGACGCGCCGCCCTCATCAGCTGGGACGAATTGGCCCTCGAGAAGATCACCGAGATGGCCTCACGGAAGGTCATCGCCGGGGCGCGCCAGACCGTCGCCCAGGTGTGGTTCAAGAAGGGCGCGCTCGTCGCCCGGCACGTTCACGAGAGCGAACAGGTGAGCTATGTGCTGGACGGCGCGTTGCGTTGCGTCGTCGATGGCGAAGACGTGATCGTGCGGGCCGGCGAAGTGGTCGTGATCCCGTCCGGCGTGCCGCATCAGATCGAGGCGCTCGACGACACGCTGCTGATCGACATGTTCAGCCCGGCGCGAACCGACTGGAGCTAAGGGACCGCTGGTTAGTGAACATTCCAGCCGCCTTTGCCGGATTTGCCGCCGTCGTGCACCTTGAATTTGCGCTTCAGCCGAGCGAAGCGCCAGCGTGTGATCGCCGACTGCAGCGAGAACCGCATCCCGCGCGGGCCCTTCAAGTAGAGGTAGCCCACGACCAGACCGCCGAGGTGGGCAAAGTGCGCGACGGTGCCGCCACCAGAGCCGAGACCCGAGAAGAACGCCAGCGCGCCGAAGATCAGCACGGCGATCCGTGCCTGCACCGGGAAGACGAAGAACAGCAGGATCTCGCGCGTGGGGAAGAGCAGCGCCCAGGCCATCAGGAGCCCGTAGCACGCGCCCGACGCGCCGATGGTGGATGCGATGTAGATCTGCTGCGCGGGGCCGAAGGGGAGCAGTGACACGCCCAGCACGGTGAGACCCGCGCCCATGCCGCACACGAAATAGAACTTCGTGAAGGCCACCGCGCCCCAGCGGTTCTCGAGCTCAACGCCGAACATCCACACGATCAACATGTTGAACAGGACGTGTGTGACGTCGGCGTGAACGAACGCGTAGGTCACGACCTGCCAGATGAACCCGCGGGTGAACACCAACTCCGGCACGAGGCCGAGTGTGTGCTGCATCAGCGCCGGCGCGAAGAACGAGGGCAGAAACAGCGCGACGTTCGCGATGATGATGGCGCGGACGGCCGGCGTGATGGGGCCGGGACCGAACTGCACGGTGGATCCTGACGGGGCGAAGCGACTCACGTGTCGATGCTAGCAGAATCGACTGCCGTCATTCGCCAGAGCGTTCGCGTGTGCCAGACGAAGACGATGATGTTGACGAGCGACAGCACGACGGTGACATCGATGCCCGCGGCCAGGCGGATGCTGTTGATCGACAGCGGCGCTCCGCGCGCGACGCCCAGCACGGCGGTCCCCGCGACCGCGATGGCGAGCGCCGCCTGCATCGCGCGCGGCAGCGCCGACGCCGACCACGCGCACAGCAGGCACATCGCGGCGCCGAGCACCGGCATGGCGATGTGCGGGTAGCCCGGTGTGCCGCGCCACCCGCTTTCGCCGAGTCCGTAGAACAGTCCCACGTTCGCGGTGACGATCAGGGACACCGCGGCCGCCAGCGCCCGCCATTCGCGCCGAATGCCGGCGGCCACCAGGAGAAATGGTACGGCGAGCGCGAGATGATTTTCATGCACGCTCACCGAGAGCGTCGCGTAGGCGTGCACGCACCACGCCGCCAGCAGAGACGCGTCCGCCAACGTCGCGACGCGCCGGCTGCGCCAGAGTCCGGCTGTGAGCACCACGCCCGCGAGGCCCACACCGATGGTGTTGACGAAGGGATAACCGTTCGCGGCCAGTTCAACGGACGACATCAGTCCGACCACGTCGCCCGAGGATCGCTGCACCCACCACGTGAGCACCCACCACACGTTGGCCGCCTGCCCGGAGGCCATATCCGGGAGGTTCACAAGAATCGACGGCACGATGTTGCCCAGGGTGCCGCGCCATGCGAACGGCGCCAGCACCAGCGCCGTAGTCGCGGTCCCGCCGGCAAGCGTGATCAGGCGGTCGCGCCAAGGGCGGTGCCAGGCCATGATGGCGATCGCGGGCAGCAGCAGCACGGCCTGCGGTTTTGTCAGCGCAGCCACGACCGCCAGCGCGCCCGCGGCTGCCGGCCATCCTCCGGCCACCGCGCACAGCGCGAGCACCGCGGGCACGGCTGTCTGCGCATCCAGATATCCAAGGATCGGTCCGACGATCAGCAACGCGGGGCTCAGCCATACGGAGAGCGCCGCACGCTGCGCCGCGTCTGCGCCGAATCGCCGCGTGCCCCAGAGGAGCAGCACGACGCACAGCCCCCACTCGGCCAACGCGCCCGTCAATTTGATGAGCACGTTGAACGCGCGCGGCATCTCGCCGGCCGGATCGAGCACGCGGAGGGCCCGGCCCGTCGCCGCAAATTCCAGCGCGGCGACCGGTGGGTAGTTGAATACGGAGGTCTCGCCCGGGCCGGCGCCGTACGTCGCGGCGACATCGCTGGAGGCGACGTCCGTCCATACGCGCCAGGCACCGACGTCGCTCGTCCCGCCGAGCGGCATGGCGGCCAGCCGGAGCACCGCGCCCAGCAGCAGCACACCGGCCAGTCGGCGTGGCGTGATGGTCATGGCCGTACGTTCACAAAAATGGTGGGAGAAAAGAAAGAGGCCGCAACCCCTGCAGATTGCGGCCTCTTGCCCGGAGGAGGATGATTCGAAGAGCGCTGTGCAACGCCTTCCCCAGCTTAGACTGCGGCCCGCCCGACAAAGTTTGCCGGTTACTTGCCCGACAAACGATTCTTGATGGCGTCACTGAGGGCCTTGCCGTCCACCGTGAGTCCGGCCAACCTGGCTTTGGCGGCTGCCATGACCTTGCCCATCTCTTTTGGGGTGGTCGCCCCCGTCTCGGCGAGGGCGTCTTCGATGGCCTGCGCGAGCACCGCCGGGTCGGCCGACGGGGGCTGATAGCGCTCCAGAATGGCGATCTCCGCCTGCTCCTTGTCGGCCAATTCGGGGCGGTTGCCGGCCCGAAACTGCTCGATCGAATCGCGCCGTTGTTTGACGAGCGAGGCAATGACCTGCTGCGACTCCGTCTCGTCGAGCGCGCGGCCCTTTTCCACTTCCTTGTTCATGAACGCGGCTTTCAGCATGCGCAGCGCGCCGAGCGACGCCACGTCCTTCTGCTTCATGGCCTCGCCGATGTCTTTCGTGATCGTCTCAAACAATGTGGCCATGTCAGTGATCCTGGTCGGAGTCGCCGGCCGTAATGTGCCATCCATCGGCCGACGCGTAGAACGTCGCGGGCACAGCGACGGCGTTGATTCTGGCGGCGAACTCCATGCTCGATCGCCAGGGATAGTAGCCGGACTTGCGCAGCAACTTGCGGAAGCCGGCGTGCGTTGCGAAGACGCGAATCTTGTCGGAGTTGGCGGCCTGCGCCTCACGGTCGACGAAGCGCAGCAGCGACAGGACGCCCTCGTCGTCCTGCGGGTCCGCGAAGAAGTCGATGAGGCGCGTAGTCCGACCCCGCGGTTCCTGCACGTGACGGTACACCACGTAACCGGCGGCCTCCTGATCGCGATAGAGGGCCGCCACCGTGTAGCGCACATGCGGCGTCTGGACAAAGCGCCAGTTCAGATACTTCGCGTCGCGGCGCACGACGGCGGCGAACTTCGGCCCGACCCGCGACCAGAGGCGCGTAAAGCTCTCGTCGAATTGTCGGATGATGCGCACTTCGCCCTGCATCGGCCGCGTTCGCGCCACCAACAGCACGAGCGGGTAGGTGAGCGCCGACACGAGGCGGTTGATGGGCATCGGCCAGTGCGGACGTCGCAGCGCCCGCCGGCTCATCGGTTTCACCAGGCACGGCACCGGGCCGTAGGACGGGACGTTCAGCTTCTTGAACAGACCCGACGACGACTCCGACAAGCCGAGTGCCAGTGACACGCCCAGTTCGCGCTCGGCGGTGCGCACGAGACGCTCGCCGAGTCCGTGACGCTGACGCTCCGGCGCGACCATGACATCGGCGCCCCAGGCCGCGTCGATCTCCTGGCCGTTCACGGAGAGACGCACGGGGATGGTCGCGTGCTGGCCGATGATCGTCGGGCCTTCGCGCGCCACCCAGATCAGCGGCCCGCTCGCCGGCACATGTGGATTGCGCTGATACTGCCATTCCCAACGCAGTCGGCTCGCCTCGGCTGCGTCCTGTCCGAAGACACGCCGGTACAGCTGTTGTGTGGCGCGGTGATCTTCGGATCGGTAGCGGTCGATCTCAGCCATGCGGGGTACTCATTGAATTATAGTCATGCAGTGACGCCCGATCTGACGATCGTTGTGCCGACGTATAACGAGCGGGAGCGTCTCGTGGAACTCGTCGATGCCGTGCTGGCTGCCGCTGCGCGCGCCCGAGTCGCACTGGAACTCGTGATCGTCGACGACAACTCGCCTGACGGCACCGGGGTGCTGGCCGACCAACTCGCCGAGACGCGTCCGATGCAGGTCGTGCGCCGTGCCGGCAAGCTCGGTCTCGGCACCGCCGTTGTCGCCGGCTTTGCCGTCGCGAAGGCGCCGGTGGTTGGCGTGATGGACGCCGACTTCAGCCATCCGCCGTCGCTCGTGCCCACGCTGTTTGCCGCGATGCGGGAGACCGGGGCCGATGTGGTCGTGGGCAGCCGGTACATCCCGGGCGGATCGACGCCCGACTGGCCGTGGTCGCGCCGGCTCCTGTCGCGCGTTGGCTGCTTGCTGGCGCGCCCGATTGCGCCGATTCGCGATGCCGCCTCGGGGTTCTTCATCATCCGCCGCGACCTGGCTCGACAGGTCCAGATTCAGGCCGGCGGTTTCAAGATCTGCCTTGAGTTGCTTGTGCGCGGCGCGCCCGGGCATGTGGTGGAGGTGCCGTTCCGATTCGATGACCGCGAGCTCGGCGAAAGCAAGATGAGCATGCGGGAAGCGTCGGGCTACCTCGTCCAGCTGCGCGATCTGTACTTCTTGCGGCTGCGCCATCCGGCGCATCGCATTCGGCGCTATCAGCAACTGACGGCGGCCGACGTGGCCAGACTCACCGCGGCGACCGTCCCAGCATCTGCGCCGCCACCCGCGCCGTAAGGCCGGGTTTGGTCATCGCCACGCGCGCCAGATCCCACGCATGCTGCGCCACGTACCCGGGGCGCAAATAGAATCGCCGCCGCGCGCGTGCCACCGCGGCCAGCACGGTGGCTTCGTCCAGATCGCCCTCACGCATCGCGTAGTGCGAGTACTCGAGACGCGACCAATCGCCGGGATGGGTCAGCCACCCGGACGCCGCCGCGCGGGCACCCATCACGGTGCCCGGATACGGCACGGCGGGATAGAACCCCGCGAAGTCCACGGTCAGTTCTGACGCGAAGTCGGTCGTGCGGTCCATCGACC
>CAYHEX010000281.1:0-5829 GCA_964355365.1 uncultured Solibacteraceae bacterium
ATTCCTGTTCCAGATGGAGCCACACAACCCACTCGTGTATGCATCCGCCGCCGGTCTCCTGGTGCTGACCGGCCTCATCGCCGCCTTCGTCCCCGCGCGACGGGCCTCCAAGGTGGATCCGATTACGGCGCTGCGGTGATGTGACAGAGTAGTGCCGTGAAGTATTGGATCAACTGCCTCTCGAAGAAACACGTGCTGGCCGGTGTGGAGGGCGGGTTTACCCAAGCCGCCAACGGCAAGGCCGATCCCATGCGTCGGCTCACCGCCGGTGACGTGGTCGTCTTCTACTCCGAAGGCACGTTGTTCCGCGCCGGGGAGCGCCTGCAGGCGTTCACCGCCATCGGCCGCGTGGCCGGCAAAGACCCGTTTCAAACCAAGGTCACGGCGAAGCTGATCCCGTGGCGACGTCGCGTGGAGTACCTCGAGGCCGAAGAGACGTCGATCCTGCCTCTGGTCCCGGACCTCGCGTTCATTGCCGACAAGGCCAACTGGGGGGTGTCGCTCAAGGGCGGCTTCCTCGAAATCGGCGAGGCCGATTGTCTGCGGATCGCCGCGGCCATGAAGGCCGATCTGTGAGATGTGCGCGTGGATGGATCGCGCTGCTGTGTAGCCTGGCGCTCCCTGTGTCGCTGTTTGCGCAGGCCACGCCACCGAATCTGACAGGCAAGTGGACAGGGACGCTGGTCAACTTGCCCCTGCGCTCAGGGGCGCCGAAGATTGATGTGACGATGGAGATCGGCCCGATGCCCGCGGGCGACAACACCTGCTCGCCGTGGAAGACGACCTACAGCGAAGGCGGTGTTGTGAAGCAAGTGAAGGACTACCAGTTCTGCCGGGGCACCGGACCGGACGATCTCTACACCGACGAAGGCGGCGGTGTGAAGCTTGCGGCCCGATGGGTTGGGGATGTGCTCGTCTCGCCGTTCAAAGTCGACAATCTTCTTCTGGTCGTCGAGACCCGACTGCGTGGTGACGTTCTCGAAGAGGAGATCTTCACCATCGACGACCAGCCGGCGATCAAGGGCATTCAGCCGTTGAAGGCCCGAAGCATCCAGCGGCTGACGCTGCGCCGCGCATTGTCGCATTGAGATCTTCGGGGACGGCCGGTCCCGGCCGGTCGTCCAACTGGCATGCTCAAGATCGCGATCATCGTGGGAAGCACTCGTCCGGGCCGAAAAGCGGAGCCGGTGGCGCAGTGGGTGCACGCGCTCGCCTCGAAGCGTGCCGATGCGGCGTTTGAAGTCGTCGACATCCAGGACTTCCATCTGCCGCTGCTTGACGAGCCTCAGCCGCCGGCGCGCGGCCAGTACACGCAGGCGCACACGAAGGCCTGGAGCGCGAAGATTGCCGGATTCGACGGCTTTGTCTTTGTGACCCCTGAGTACAACCACAGCACCTCGGGCGCCCTCAAGAACGCCATCGACTTTCTCGCCAACGAGTGGGCGAACAAGGCGGCCGGCTTTGTGAGCTATGGCAGTACCGGCGGCACACGCGCGGTGGAGCATCTGCGCCTCATCATGGGCGAACTGCAGGTGGCCGACGTTCGGGCGCAGGTCGCACTGTCGATCTTCACGGACTGGGAGAACTTCACGGCGTTCACGCCCGCGTCGAACCACGAGAAGTCGCTCACCGCCATGCTCAACCAGTTGGTGGCCTGGAGCACGGCGCTGAAGACCCTGCGCCCGTAGTCCGGACTTGCAGGCGCGGCCCTGCGAGGCAACAATGACCTCGCAGTGGAGAGACAATAGACCCGATGTCCGCGCCATCTCTGAGCTTCGTCATCCCGCTGTACAACAGCGCCGCCACGATCGGGCCGCTGGTGCACGAGATTGAAGGCCTCTCGGTCGAGGGCGGCCACGAGATCGTGCTGGTGAACGACGGCAGCGCCGACGGCACAGACGCCGTGTGCCGGGATCTGGTCCGCAACGCGCGCGTCCCCATCATCTACATCGAACACGCCCGCAATTTCGGCGAACACAACGCGGTCCTGACCGGATGGCGCCATGCCACCGGCCGCTACGTCGCTAATCTCGATGACGATGGCCAGAATCCGCCGGCCGAGGCGGTGCGGTTGTGGGAGCACGCCGAGCGCGAGCGCCTCGACGTGGTGTTCGGGCACTACGAGGTCAAGCAGCACTCGCTCTTCAGGAATTTCGGCAGTTGGTTCACGAATCGCATGACTGACTGGGCGCTCGACAAGCCCGCGGGGTTCTACCTGTCGAGCTTCCGCTGCGTCAGCAGCTTCATCACGAAGCAGGTGGCCGGCTACTCCGGCCCCTATCCGTATCTCGACGGGCTGCTGCTGCAGGTCACGCAGCGCATCGGGTCGATCACAGTTCGCCATGACAAGCGCACGGCGGGGCAGAGTGGGTACACGTTTCGTCGCTTGCTGCGGCTCTGGCTGAGCGCGTGGCTGAACTTTTCGCTGGTGCCGCTCCGCGCGGCGACCTTGCTTGGCCTGATCGCGGCGGCGGGCGGTCTCGTGGGTTTCGGCTTTGTCGTGCTGCTCTGGTTCGAAAACCGCGGTCCCGCGTACGGCTGGGGTTGGGTCACATCCGCGGTGCTGCTGACTTCGGGAGCGCAACTCGTGATGCTCGGCCTGATTGGCGAGTACCTCGGCCGCATGTTCCTGACCGTCAACCAGCGGCCGCAGGCTGTTGTGCGGGACGTCGTTCGCAAGTAAGAGGGGGCCCCCCTCCTAGCTGACGCCGGGCTCCGTCATCGTCACCGTGCGCGCGGTGGCGTCCATCTCCACGTCCAGGCCGAACGGGATCGTCCACTGCGGCTGGTCGTGTCCGATCATCGCGCCCTGCCACGCAGGCACGCCGAGCGACTTCACGTGATCCGCCAGGATCTCCTCCATCGTCAGCGCAGCGTAGTTGTCGTTGCCGGGGCCGCACTGGCTGCAGGTGCCGAAGATCACGCCCTTCGCCTTGTCGAGAATGCCTGCGAGTTTCAGCGACGTGAGCATGCGGTCGATGCGGTAGAGATTTTCCTGAACGTCTTCGAGAAAGAGAATTGCGCCGGTGTAGTCGGGCACGTAGGGTGAACCGAGAATCGCTGTGAGCACAGTGAGGTTGCCGCCCATGATGCGGCCGCGCGCCTTGCCCGGCGTGATCGTGCGCGTGCGGTTCTCTACCTGGGTGAGCGAGTTGCGGTCGCTGAGCGCGGTGGGGTTGGACATCGTCACCGCGTCGCCGTTGAAGAGCACGCGCTTGACGTAGTCGACCGACCAGGCGTCCCATCGGCCGCCGCCGTTTGGGCCGTGAAACGTGATGAGTCCGGTCTTGGCCTGGATGGCGTTGTGGAGAGCGGTGATGTCGCTGAAGCCCATCAGCACTTTCGGATTACGACGTATGACGTCGAAGTCGAGGTGCGGCAACACGCGCGCGCTGCCCCAGCCGCCGCGGATGGGGAGCACCGCGGAGATGGATGTGTCAGCGAAAAACCGATTGATGTCTTCGGCGCGGGCCTTGTCTTCACCCGCGAGATAGCCATGCCGATCGCGCATGTGCTGGCCGATCTTCACTTTCAGGCCGAGTGCTTCGAGTGATTCGCGCGCGATGTCCTGCTCCACGTCCTGAAACACCGCAGTCGCCGGCGCCACCAGACCGACCGTGTCGCCGGGCTGCAACCGCTTCGGCTTGATCACGGCCAGTGGCGCGGTGGTCCCGTCGGGCACCGCCGCCATCTTCGCACCCGCCAGCGCCATCACACCCGCCGTCGCACCACTCTTCAGGAAGTAACGTCGTCTCATCGCCGTGACAGAATACGCCGACTTATGCGTCTTCGCACCGTGCGGTCTGTCTTTGTCGCGATGGCCGTTGTTGCCGGCCTGGGTCTGCACCTCGAGGGTTGGACCTCGGGATCCGATCAGGCCGCCGGTAATTGGCTCGGTGCCCCTCAACTGATCGCGCCCGGCGTGGAACTCTACACGTCGCAGGATCCGACGCTGGTCGAGCCGGCGGGTCCGTCGGCGCTCTATCTGCTCAAGCTCGACCCCGCCAAGGTGACGTTGTCGAGCGCTCACGCCTACGACGAGATGATCGGTCTTGAGACCACCGACGTCATTGCGGCGCGCCACCACGCGATCGCCGCCGTAAACGCCGGCTTCTTCAACACGCGCAACGGCGATCCGGCGAGCGTGCTGAAGATCTCCGGCGAACTTGTCAGCGACACGTCGTCTCCAAGAGGCGTCGTGGCCATTTCAGCCGCGGGTCAGGGCCGGCAGACGCTGACGTTCGATCAACTCAGCGCGAAGCAGGACCTGCGGTTTACGGCTGCCGGCAAGGATTGGGTGTTGCCTGTTGACGGTGTCGACACCACCCGCGCGCGCGGCAAGCTCATGCTCTACACGCCGATGTACCACGCGGACACGGACACGGCGCTCAACGGCACGGAGATCATCGCGAGCGGCGTGCCGCTCACGGTCCGCGAAGTGCGTCCGAACATGGGGCACACGCCGATTCCGCGCGATGGCGTCGTGTTCTCTTACGGCGGCCTCGAACTGCCGCCGGCGCTGGCCGAGCTCTCACCTGGAGTCAAGATCTCGCTGACGACGAACTGGAAGTCACTCAACAACGTGCCGACGTCGGTCTTTGAATCCGCCGTCGACATCGTCAATGGTGCGGGCCTTCTGCGGCGAGCCGGCCAGGTGATTGCGGACTGGAAGTCGGAGGCGCTCAGCCCCACCTCGTTCCTGGACGTGCGACATCCCCGCACGGTGATCGGCGTCGACGATCGTGGCTTCGTGTGGCTGATCGCGATCGACGGCCGCCAGTCCGCGTACGCCGTGGGCATGAACTTCAGGGAACTGCAGCGGCTCTGCGATCGACTGCGTCTGCGCGATGCGCTCAATCTCGACGGCGGCGGATCCGTCACGATGGTCGCGAATAATCGGATCGTGAACCGGCCATCGGATCCGACCGGGCCGCGTGCCGTCAGTGACGTCATTCTTGTGAAGGTCCGACGATGACTCGTGTGATCGCGCTCGGCGCGAGCAACCTCACGCGCGGGCTCCGAACGGTTGTGTCGATGAGCCGAGTGGCGTGGGGGCCCGAGACCGAAGTGATTGCGGCGGTGGGTCTGGGGCGATCGTACGGCGAGCGCAGTCGTCTGGTGGTTCGCAGCCTGCCGGGCATTCTGCAGTCCGGCATGTGGAATGCGCTCGATGCGATGCCACAGGCGCCGTCGATCGGTATCGTCTCTGACGTTGGGAATGACATCTTGTACGGCTATCCGCCGGAGCAGATTCTCGGCTGGGTTAACGAGGCGGTCACTCGGCTGCAGCGTCACACACGCGAGATCACCATTACGGGTTTGCCGTTCCACAACGTGAGCCAGTTGTCAGAGCGGCGATTTCGCATCATGCGAACGTTCATGTTTCCTTCGAGCAGTCAAACGCTCACCGGCGCGCGCGCATCCTCGATCGTGGTGCAGGCGGGTCTCGAACGGATCGCGGAAGAACGCGGACTGCGGTTCGTGCCGTTACTCCCTGAATGGTACAGCTGGGATCCGATTCACTTCAGATATCGCCACTGGCGCCGCGTCTGGGGCGAGTTTCTCGGTCTGGATCCTGGGGCGTGGACATCGCCCCCCGAACCGGGCGGACTCGCCGAGGCGACCCGTCTGTGGCTTCGCGCCGACGAACACCGATGGCTCTTCGGCATCCATCAGCACACGCCGCAACGAGGACGTCTTCAGCTGTACTGACACCCCATTTGTTAATGCGGGAATGGGAGAGTGGGGGAATGGGGGAATGGGGGAATGGGAGTAAGCGAACTCCTGAATTCCTGAATTCGCGCATTCACCCACTCTCATTCCCCCATT
>CAYHEX010000282.1:0-5827 GCA_964355365.1 uncultured Solibacteraceae bacterium
GGGTTGCTCATCGGCGCACAGCTCTACCTCTGGTTTGGCGTCTACGGATTCACCACGCTGAACAATGTGCGGACCATGCTCTTCGTCACACTGTGGGGACAACACTGGACCTGGCTGGCGGCCACATCCGCAGCGGCGATCGTGCTGCTCTGGGTTGGACGGCGCTGGCCCGCCACATGGAGAGCGGCGAACGGTGCGGCGGCCGCCGGGGCGGTGGCCGTGCTGCCTCTGATCGGCCACGGCGGCACGCACGATGCCTGGACGCTGCTCTGGCACCGCCTGCATCTGCTCGGCGCCGGCACCTGGGTGGGCACACTCGGCGTGCTGACCGTGTCGTGCATCACTGACCCCAAGGGGCTCGTTGAGCGCCTGCGGCACCTGGCGCCGCTGGCCTTCGTCGGCGCCCTGCTGCTCATGGCCTCCGGCCTTGCGCTCACATGGCGCCACATGCTGCCGCTCTCGACGTTCTGGACCACGGAGTACGGCCGCGTCCTGCTCGCCAAGTTCGCCGGCGTGATCGCGGTCGCGGCGCTGGGCTTCATAAACTGGCGCGGCCCCCGCCTGAAACTGGTCGTGACTGAACTCCTGATCGCGTTCCTCGTCGTGCTGGTGCTGACCGCCTGGCTCTCCGAACTCGAACCGCCGCCACTGCTTCCCTGACGCACTTCGAAATCTCCTGTTGGGCAGGCTGAGGCGTCACTTCGTATTGAACACAAACGTCATCGGTTTGCCGGCGCGGATCACCAGCATCTTCGCCTGCCCGATGTTCTGCACCTGTCCGGCCAGGCGAATAACGACGGCCACGCTGTCGAGCTTTTCGCCGTTGACCTCGGTGATGATGTCGCCGTTGCGTAGACCGAGCTGTTCGATCACGCTGCCCGGCTTGATCTCGCCAAGCTGAAAGCCGTCCATGACCCGCGGGCCGGTGCCGCCGTCCTGAAAGTGCGGCGTGGCCAGCGCAGCCGTCAGCAACTCGGTGAGATTCAACAGATAGTGATCGACCGCCGCCTTCGGCACATCGACGGTGACGCCCGTTGCGGACCGCTTGACGACCGACGGCGCGGCCGGTGCCGGTGACGGCGGCTGAACGGGCGCCGGTCCAGCGTTACGGCGAAACGACAGCGTCTCGACTTTGTTTGTGAGCAGATTCTTGATGATGACGACGTCCTGTCGGACCTCGGTGACCTCAGCCACATCGCAGGCGCGCTGACCGATGCCGACGATGGACGTCGCGGACGTCGTTGCCGCGGCGGTGCAGCGGACCATGCACACCGACTTGGACGGCACGGCGGCATCCACCGCCACGCCCACCAGCGCGATGGGCAGCTCAGTGGCCCGCAGCAACGCCAGAAGAACGCCGATACCCCAAATCTTCACAGCTCACTATGCGCGTTCAGGGTCCTCCTCTACAATGCCCCTGCACATGCCGTGGTCCACCCTTGAGAAGGTTCGCGCCCAGTCGCCGCTCGTCCACAACATCACCAATTACGTCGTGATGAACCAGACGGCCAATGCGTTGCTGGCGGTGGGCGCATCGCCGGTGATGGCGCACGCCGTCGAAGAAGTGGAAGAGATGGTGGGCCTGGCCAGCGCACTCGTCATCAACATCGGCACGCTGAGCTCCCCGTGGATCGAGGCGATGCTCCGAGCCGGCCTCGCGGCGAATCGAAAGAAGATTCCGATCATCCTCGACCCCGTCGGCTGCGGCGCCACGGCGTTTCGAACGCTGGCCTCTGCCATGCTGGTCGAGAAATTGCGGCCGACAATCATTCGAGGCAACGCATCGGAAATTCAAGCACTGGCCGGCGGCGCGGCCCAGACCAAGGGCGTCGACAGCCGCCAGTCGACCGACAGCGTGGCCGGCGCGGCCGAGTGGCTCTCGAGCGCGAACCACTGCGTGGTGTCGGTGAGCGGCGCCGTGGACCTGATCATCAGCGACGACAGGACCATTCGTGTGCACAACGGCCACCCGATCATGTCGTCGGTCACCGGCATGGGCTGCACCGCCTCCGCGCTCACGGGCGCATTCGCCGCCGTGCACACGTCGCCACTCACCGCGGCGGCCCACGCCATGGTCGTAATGGGTGTGTGTGGCCAACTGGCCGCCGCGCGCTCCACCGGACCGGGCTCATTCGTGCCGGCGTTTCTTGACGCGCTCTGGTCGATCGACGAAGCCGCCCTCGCGGCTGAAGCACGCATCACGGTCTGACATACCGTGCAAGTCCGCTACGACGCGCCCACGCTCACTGTCGCCGACGCGCAGCAGGTCGCCGTCAGCCTGTACGGACTCGACGGCACGATCGAGCCGCTCCCGAGCGAGCGCGACCAGAACTTCCACATCGTCACCGCCGCGGGCGCGGCCTACGTGCTCAAGATCTCGCGCGCCGATGAATCCCGCGACGTGCTCGCGGCTCAGGAGCGCGTGTTCGGATGGCTGCGCGCGCGCGCGCCGGAGTTGGCATCGCCGCGCGTGGTGCCGACACTCGGCGGCGAGACGCTGACCACGATTCCCGCGCCGAATGGCGGCCGGCACTTTGTGCGCGTGCTGACATTCGTCGAAGGGCGCGTGTGGGCGCGCGTCCGGCCGCACTCGGCGGAACTGCTGCACAGCCTCGGCCGCGCGCTGGCACAGGTCGATGCGGCCCTCGCGGATTTCCCACCCGAGGGCACCGCGGCGGACCTGAAATGGGATCTGACGCGCGCCGGCTGGATCCGCGAGTACTTCGAGCACCTGCCACCGACGCGACGCGGCCTGGTGGAACGCCTGTTCGCGCGCTACGAGACCGAGGCCCTGCCGCACCTTTCGTCTATGCCGGCCGGGATGCTCTACAACGACGCCAACGATCACAACGTGCTCGTCAACGACGGCCGGGTGACGAGCTTCATCGACTTTGGCGACATGGTGCACGGCCCGCGCGTCTGCGATCTGGCGATTGCCATCGCCTACGCCGCGATGGGGGCGTGCGATCCGTTGGCCGCCGCCGCCGAGGTCGTCGCGGGATACCACGGCGTGCTGCCGCTGACCGACGCCGAACTCCTGGTGCTCTATCCGCTGATCTCGGCGCGGCTCTGCGTGAGCGTCACCAACTCGGCGTATCAGCGCCGGGCGGACCCCGACAATCCGTATCTCCAAATCAGCGATCGACCCGCGTGGGCGTTGCTCGAGCAGCTGGACGCGATCCACCCGCGACTGGCGCTCTACAGTTTCCGGGCCGCCTGCGGCCTGACGCCGTGTCCGAACGCCGCCGCCGCGGCCGCATGGTTGGCGGCGCACGCCGGCGAGTGCGGCCCACTCGTCGCCGCCGATCTTCGCCGCGAGAGCGTCGTCCTCGACCTCAGCGTCGGCACGACGGAGTTCGGCACGCTGACTGAATACCGCGACGCCGGCACGCTCGCGCGTCGCATGGCTGATCGACTGGCCGCCACCGGCGCGCGTGCGGCCATCGGCCGCTACGACGAAGCGCGCCTGCTCTACACGGGTGATCTGTTCCTGACGTCTGGCCTCGATGGTCCGGAACGACGCACGCTGCATGTCGGCATGGACGTCTTCATGGGCGCGGGCACGGCCGTCATGGCGCCGCTCGACGGCGTGGTGCACAGCGTCGCCGACAACGCGGGACCGCTCGACTACGGCCCGACGATCATCCTCGAGCACTCGCCCGCCGACGGACCTACGTTCTACACGCTCTACGGCCACCTGAGCCGCGAATCGATTCACGCTCTGCGCACCGGCGACGCGATTCGGCAGGGCCAGTCGATCGCCGCGATCGGCGATCGCGACGTCAACGGCGGATGGCCGCCGCATCTGCACTTCCAGCTGATCGGCGACCTGCTCGACCGCGTCGGCGAGTTTCCCGGCGTCGCGCCCGCGAGCGCGCGCGCGCTGTGGCTCAGCCTCTGCCCGGATCCCAATCTCATCCTCGGCATTCCGCGCGAACACTTCCCACGCGTCGGCGACGAGACCGCGCACATCGCCGCCACGCGGCAACAACATCTGGGCCCGAACCTCAGCCTCGCCTACCGTCGCCCACTGCACATCGAGCGCGGATACATGCAGTATCTGTATGACGCCGACGGTCGCGCGTATCTCGATGCGGTCAACAACGTGCCGCACGTCGGCCATTGCCATCCGCGCGTGGTGCGCGCCGGCCAGCGGCAGATGGCCGTGCTCAACACGAACTCGCGCTACCTGCACGAGCACATCACGCGCTACGCCGAGCGGTTGTGCGCCACGCTGCCGGCGCCGTTGCGCGTCTGCTTCTTCGTCAACTCCGGCAGCGAGGCCGGCGAGCTCGCGCTCCGCCTGGCGCGCACCCACACGAACAGCCGCGCCACCGTCGTCGTCGACGGCGCGTATCACGGCAACACCGACGCGCTGGTGGAGATCAGTCCGTACAAGTACGACAGCCCCGGAGGCCGAGGGCAGCCGGCGTTCGTGCGGAAAGTGCCGATGCCCGATCTGTACTGCGGGCCGCATCGACGTGACACGACGCAGCCCGGAGCGCGGTACGCCGAGAGCGTGCGGGACGCCATCGCAGACCTTGGCACGTCCGGCTTCACGCGACCCACATTCATCGCCGAGTCATTGATGGGCTCGAGCGGGCAGATCGTGCTGCCCGACGGGTACCTTCGCCACGCCTTCGCACACACGCGCGCAGCCGCTGGCGTGTGCATCGCCGATGAAGTGCAGGTCGGGTTCGGTCGCGTAGGCACGCACTTCTGGGGATTCGAAACGCAGGGCGTCGTGCCCGACATCGTCGTGATGGGCAAACCCATGGGCAACGGCCACCCACTGGGCGCTGTGGTCACCACGCCGGACATTGCGGCGTCGTTTCACAACGGCATGGAGTACTTCAGCACGTTCGGCGGCAACCCGGTCTCGTGCGCGATCGGCCTCGAGGTGCTCGACGTGATTGCCGACGAATCGCTCCAGGCACACGCGTTGCGGGTCGGCGAGCACTTGCGTGCGGGCTTCCGCGAGCTGGCGTCGCGGCATCCGCTCGTCGGCGACGTGCGCGGACTGGGCCTGTTCGTCGGCGTCGAGTTCGTTCGCGATCGATCGTCGCTCGAGCCGGCAGCTCGTCAGACGGCCGGCATCTGCAATCGGCTGAAAGACCTCGGCGTGCTCACGAGCGTGGACGGCCCGCGGCATAACGTGCTGAAGATCAAACCGCCGCTCGTTTTCTCGGCGGCCGACGCGGAGGTCTTCGTCGACCGGCTGGATCGCATTCTCGGCGAAGACGCGGCCCAGCCCTGAGCCGGCCGCGCCTTTTACTTTCCCGCTCCCGTTGTAGTCTTACGCGCATCATGCGCTTTGCCCCGCTCGTGCGTCGGTCCGGTGCCTCGCTCCTCGTTGTGGCGGCAGCGATTGCCGTCAATGCCGAGTGGCCGTCGCACGCGCAACCCGCCGCACCGGTCATCGCAGGCCGATGGGTTGGCACCGCCAGCGGCGAGCATCGCCGCACGGGCATCGGCGACTACATCCTGCCGGGGCTGGGCACCGAACCGGGCGGCCCGCAGAATCAATCCGGCGAAGTGATCACCACCTGGACGGCCAGAATTCAGCTGAAGGAAGAACCGGGCGTCGACGTCAAAGACGCCTCCGGCGCCGTCGTCGGACGCCTCGTCCCGCTGCGCGACGACGGGTCCACCATCACGATGGCGATGAGCGGGCGCATGAGCGAACGCAATCACTACGGCGACGTTGAGCACTGGGACTACAGCGGCGGCGGCGCGCCGGGTCCGGAGATGACCGCGGCCGGTGGCGGCATATTCTCGCAGGGCTGGGTGTATCGAAGCCTCGCAACCACCGACCCGCTGGCCGATG
>CAYHEX010000283.1:0-5814 GCA_964355365.1 uncultured Solibacteraceae bacterium
CCGATTTCAATTAGAACGCCCCGATCTGCATCCCGACCGTGAAGCTGCGGCCGCGCGCCGGGGCGAACTGGAAGTGCTCACGGTAGTACTTGTTCGCGAGGTTCTCGACCGCGAACGTGAGCCGCGCTCGATGCGGTCCCTGCGTCAGCGTGAGACCCGCGCCGACGCGCTGGATCGTGAAGCCGTCGAGCGACAGCAGGTCCTGCGCGATGAGGAACGGCGAGGTCAGCACGGTCGTGGCCACGCGGCTCACCTTGGTCTGCGTCCGCAGGCCGTACTCGAGCCAGAAGCGGCTGTGCACGTCGGTGAAGCGGACCGATCCCACGAACTTGAACGGCGTGATGTTGTCAGCCGGCGTGCCATTGATCGAAGCCTTGTCGACCGGGTTGATGCCCTTGGTCACCGTGCCGTGCGTGTAGGCACTCGAACCGGTGAGCGTCAGCACACCCTGCCGGAAGACCAGCGGCGCGGTGGCGTTCGCTTCCACGCCGGCGATGCGCACGTCGGCGTAGTTGGTCGCCTGCGTGAGCGGACCCGAGGAGTTGGTCGCCACCACGAGGTCCTGCGCGATGAAGTTCTGATACCGATTCACGAAGCCGTAGACGCCGCCGGCCACGCGACCCGCCACGAACTTCACGCCCGCGTCGAAGTTGGTGCCGGTTTCCGGTTTGACGAGCACATTCGGCACGATGCTGCCGGCCGTGGCCGGGCCCGCAAAGAACATCTCTTCGAGATTCGGATGACGGTAGCTGCGGCCGAGGCGGATGAAGGGGTTGAAGTTGCCACCGGCATTCGCGATCAGGCCGATGTCGCCGGTCAGCGACTTGCGCGAGTACGACGCGCCGTTGGCGGTCGGCAACGTGGTCGGATCGATCGCCGGCTTGGCGCCCGCGATCACGGTGGCCACGTCGTAGCCAGGCGTCGCATCGCTCGTGACCACATAGAAATCACTGCGGACACCGGCGATCAGCGACAGGTTCTTCTGGATGCGCCATTCGTCCTGCGCAAACACGCCGACGTCGCGCAACCGCGCGTCCGGCACGCGCGCCGGATGCGCCACCGACGGGGCGCCGAGGACAACGGGTGACGGAAACACGGAGGCCGCCGGACCGCGCGCGCCCAACACCACCTGTCCCAGCATCGATGTCGTCGTCGTGGTGGTGCGTTCATCGCTGCTGCGGTCGCGATAGATCGTCAGACCCGTGGTGAGCAGGTGGTTGTTCGCCGGCGCGAACACGGCCTGCACATCCACCCCCGGCGTCCACACACGTTGCGTCGTCTGCGACAGGATGCTGAGCCGGAACACGCTGATCGGGAAGAACGTGGCCGCCGGCGCAGGGAACTGCACGGGCAGGACGTTCTCGAGTAGTCGCTCGGTGCGCTGGTAGTGCGCGGCCACAGAGACATTGCGGAGCCACTGGGTCGGCGCCTGCAGTTCGTAGCGGATGGACCCGCGATCGAGATCGCTCTTCGGTAGCGACGTGGCATTGAAGAAGTACGGCGACGCGAAGTCGGGGAAGCCGACGTCCTTGGCGCGGCGCTGCGAATAGCGCAGGCGCAACGTCTGACGCTCGCTGAGTTTGACGATGCCCGACGCGTTGACGAAGTCGGCTTTGGCGCCGGAGTTGAGCACTGTGGCGTCGGTGCGCACGTACGGCGCGTTGAACGGGTCGGGGAACGCGCCGAACTTGAAGCCGAAGTTCGTGTCGATCGTGTCCGTGCGCTTGAGTTGGCCGGAGGTGAAGAACTTCGACGTGTCTTCGACGCCGATGTTGCCCGCCGTGTAGTTGTCGTAACGCTCAGCGCCGGCCTGCAGGCGGAACGAGGCGCGCGGCCCCTCGGTGCCGGCCGTCAGCGTGCCGCGCAAGCCGTTTTCGTTCGAGCTGTAGAAACCGTTGAATCCGTAGATGCCGCGACGCTGCTGCGTGAAGCGCGGTTCGTTGGTCAGCACGTTGATGGTGCCGCCGAGCGCGTCCGAGCCGTACATCAACGTGCCGGCGCCGTTCACGATCTCGATGCGGTCCACGCTGTCGGCGGCGACCAGTCCCGTTTCCGCGCCGGCACGATCGGTCGCGAGGCGCGCCGTGTTCAACCGCTCGCCATCCACCAGCACGAGCAAGCGCGTGGAGTCGAGGCCGCGCAGACGCGGCCGCACGCCGAACGGGCCGTCGCCGACGGGGGTGACGTTCGCCGTCGCGGAAATCGCGGTGCCTGTTGACAGCGGATTCGACTGGTCGATCTGTTCCTTCGACAGCGTGTCGATGTTGAGCGGAATCTGCCGGATCTCACGCGCGGACCGCGCCGCCGTGACGGTCACTTCCGTAGCGAGCGAGCCGAGTTCGAGCTTCACCGGGAAGTTGAGCGTCTGCTCCGCGTTGGCGATCACGATCGTGCGCGCGACCTCCGCAAACCCATCGCGGCGAACGACCAGCAAGTACGTGCCGGCTGACTTCGTGGCGATGTCATAGCGGCCCTGCGCGTTGGTATCGGTAGAAACTTCCTGGCCCGTGGCCAGGTTGCGAAGAATGACGCGCGCAGACGACAGCGCCGCGCCGGTGGTGTCGGTGACGACACCGTTGATGTCCGCTGCCTCAGCAACGGTGGCCGCAGCCACCAGGGCCGCAGCGAGAGCAAACGTACGAAGTACTCGTAGAACAGACATGACAAAACTCCAGGCAGCCAAAGCTGCAATAGCAAACCAGCGGTCCTTCGTAGCGGCAGGCCTCAGGCCTCCGGATTCGCGCGAGGCTCACGCCGCGCGGCTACGACAGGAAAGAAAGAAACGCGAGTGGGGTGCTAGAGCTGTGCTGGTGGGGGACGTGCAGAGACGACGGCGAAGAAGCCGTCGGAGAGCGGCGTAGGACCGCCGAGGATCGAGATGAACGACCACGCCTGCGGCGCGGCGAGCGTGCGGCGGCGAATGATCGCCGCGAAGAGCAGCGTGGTAAGCGTGAGCGCGCCGGCCAACGCAACTGTCTGCAGGACGACGGTAATCGCGGTTTCAGGCAGCGCGTTGAGTTCGAGGGCGCCCGTCCGCGACGCAATCGCCGGTCCGTGCAGCAACGCGGCGAGCAACCAGATGACCATCGACTTGCGGCTGAAGGGCGAGACGCCCGAGCGGTAGAGGGCTCGAAGCGACAGAGCAATCGCGATGGCCGCGGCCCACCGGAGCAGGAGCCCGGGCTCGGTCAGCCGCCCGGCTTGCCACTGCGTCGCCAGGAGCCACGCGTGGGAGGCCAGCAACAGCGCAGCCAGCACCCGCGAGAACCACCTGGACACGAACATGGACTTTGAGTCTACTCTGCTCGCTAACCGAGGAGATGAGTTGCTCGTCAAAGCCATGATTCCTAATGCACTGCAAACGACGGGCCAACGTCGGTCACTGCGGGAAAATCCCGCGAGAACCTGAAAAGACGGACAATCGCGCAGTCTTGGGGAGTATTCCGCAGGTGCGAACAGGTGCGAACGGGTGCGGTCAGGTGCGGCGTGCGGGACACCCAATGATGTGGTCGTTGACCATGCCGGTCGCCTGCATGAACGCGTAGCAGATCGTCGAGCCGACAAACGTGAAGCCGCGCTGCTTCAGCGCTTTGCTCATCGCGTCGGACTCGGGCGTTGTGGCCGGCATGCGGCCGCCCGGCTTGGGCGCGTTCACGATCGGCTTTCCACCGACGAACTGCCAGATGTAGCGATCGAAGCTGCCAAACTCCTGCTGCACGGCGAGGAACGCCTTCGCGTTCTTCACCGTGCCTTCGATCTTCAGCTTGTTACGGACGATGCCGGCGTCGTTCATCAACTCGCGAAGCTTCGGCGCTTTGTAGGCGGCGATCGTCTTCGCGTCGAAGCGATCAAACGCCCGGCGATACGCCGGGCGTTTGCGCAATATCGTGATCCACGAGAGTCCGGCCTGCGCCCCTTCGAGAATCAACATCTCGAACAGCCGCCGGTCGTTATGCAACGGCACGCCCCACTCGTCGTCGTGATACGCGACGTAGAGCGGGTCGTCACCGCACCAGGAACAACGCATCATCTCTTCAGCGACTTGTCGCGGATCGCCTTGAACTCATTCCCGGCTTTCCACTCCGGGAACTTGTCTGCGTTTGCGACGCGATAGCCGACGGCGAACAACATCTTCGCGTCCTCGGCAAATCCCGTCATATCCCAGTCGGGTTTCACCTGGTCGGATGGCTGGTGATAGTCGTGCTCGGTGTAGTCGTCCTTCTTCTGTTTGCCGTAGCCGGCCGGCTTGCCGATGATGTCGTCGCCGCTGCCGCTGTCGAGCGCGGGCACGCCGACCTTCGCGAAGTTGAAATGATCCGAGCGGTAGTAGAAGCCCTTCTCCGGCTCCGAGTCGGGCTTGATCGTCTGGCCGACTTCGGTGGCCACCTCGCGCAGGTAGTCTTCGAGATCCGAGGCGCCCATGCCGATGATGATCTTGTCGCTCGTGCGGCCCCACAGAGACAGGTTGGCGTCCACGTTGATGTCGGCCAGCGTCTTCTCGAGCGGATAGAGCGGGAACTGCGCGTAGTACTGCGAGCCGAGCAGGCCCTGCTCCTCGGAGGTGACGGCCATGAAGATCATCGACCGCTTCGGCGCCGGCGACACCTTCTTCGCCGCGCGCGCGATCGCCAGCATCCCCGCCACACCCGACGCGTCGTCGGACGCGCCGTTGTAGATGCTGTCGCCGTTGACGGGCACGCCCACACCGAAGTGATCCCAGTGGCTGGTGAAGATCACGTACTCATCTTTGAGCTTCGGATCGGCGCCCGGCAGCTTCGCCACGATGTTGCGCGAGTTCACCGTGCGCATCTTCTGGTTGAACGACACCGACGCGGTGAGGTTGAGCGGCACGGCCTTGAATTCACGCGTCGCCGCCTGCGTCTTGAGCGTGTCGAAGTCGAGACCGGCCATCTTGAACATTTCCTTGGCCGTGCCCTGCGCGATCCACGAGTGGAGCGCGGCCTTGTCCATGTTCTTGTTCGGCGTCACCATGTCGAACCGCTCGCCGCCCATGCCCTGCACGACGTTCCAGCCGTACCCGGCCGTCGGCGTGTCGTGGACGATGATCACGCCCGCGGCGCCGAGCTCGGCGCCCTTGTCGAACTTGTAGGTCCAACGGCCGTAGTAGGTCATGGCGTTGCCCTTGAAGGTCGACGCATCCAGCTTGCTGTCCGCGCCCATGACCTGCGGGTCGTTGACGAGCACGACGATCGTCTTGCCCTTCACGTCCACGCCCTTGAAGTCGTCCCACCCAAATTCCGGCGCCTGCACGCCGTAGCCGACGAACACGAGATCCGAGTTCTTCAGATCGATCGTGTCGGCGACCTGGCGGCTCCAGCCGACGTATTCGTCGCGCCACTTGAACTCGTGCGACTTGCCGTTCTTCGCGGTGATCTTCAGCGGCGTGATCTTGTCGGGCTGCAGGCTCACGAGCGGCACGGCTTGCGTCCACGTGCCGTCGGGGTTGCCGGGCTCGAGGCCGATGGCCTTGAACTGCTCGGTCAGGTACTGCACGGTGAGTTCTTCGCCCTTGGAGCCTGGCGCGCGTCCTTCGAATTCGTCGGACGCGATCTTCGTGATGTCGGCGAGGGCCTGCGTCGTGTCGATGCCGGGCAGATCCTTGAAGGCGATCGGGCCCTTCGGTGCCGAGGTGCAGGAGATCGCGGCGGTGAGAGCGAGTGCGAGTGCGGCGTGAGAGATTCGCATAGGCAAAGTCTAGCGCGGACCTGAAGGTCCGCGCCTACGTTCGTTCCACAGTGCCTATGTTCGTTCCACAGTGCATATGTTCGTTCCACAGTGCCTATGTTCGTGCTT
>CAYHEX010000284.1:0-5812 GCA_964355365.1 uncultured Solibacteraceae bacterium
AGGCCTGCGACAGGTCGATCGTGCCGTCGGCCTTCAGCTCCTCGAGGGGGTGCGGGTAGTCCATCACCGAGATCCGGCCCTTGGAGCTGTCGTAATAGTTGTGGCCGAGACCGAGCGTGTGCCCGACTTCATGGGCCGACAACTGGCGAATGCGCGCGAGCGCCGTCTGATAGAGGATGTCCGGCTTCTCGGTGCCGGTCTTGTACGGCGACAGCAGGCCTTCGAAGATCATGTAGTCCTGACGATCGCGCAGCGAGCCGAGCGTGACCGTGGCCTTGATGATCTCGCCGGTGCGCGGATCGGAGACCGAGCCGCCGGAGCTCCAGCCGCGCGTGGAGCGGTGAACCCAGTTGATCATGTTGTAGCGGATGTCCATCGGGTCGGCGCCGTCGGGCAGCACGTCAACCTTGAACGCGTTCGTAAAGCCGGCGGCCTCGAACGCCTGACTCCACCAGCGCGCGCCTTCGAGCAGCGCCTGCTTCACGTCTTCGGGCGCGCCGGAGTCCACGTAATACTGAATCGGCTTCACCGGATCGCTGACCGCCGCGGCCGGGTTCTTCTTCTGTAGCCGATGCTTGCGAACGTAGCGAATCACCATGGGATCGCCGATCGGCGTGCTGTAGTCGATGAAGCTCAGGCCACCGTAGCCGGCGCGCGGGTCATCGACGCGCGGCGTGAAGTTGTTGTCGGGCAGCTCGACGAACGACGCGTGCTCGCGCAGCGTGACCGCATCGGCCGACGCCGCCACACTCGCCACCGTGCCCGAGAAGAGCCCGCCGCCGCGACCACCGGTCGTGCCGTCACCGGCGCCGACCTGCGCCGGTCCCTGCGAGGGGCCGCCGGCCCCGCCGCCGCCACGGCCACCGGCCGCATCAGCGACAAAGGTCAGGGTCATGTCTACTTCGGTGTTCTTCGGGAAGTTGCGAATGTTCGGCGCGAAGAACGCGCTGCGTGTCAGATCGAGGCGATAGTTCGCGCCGAGCGATCGGGCCGCGCCGGTCACATCGCGCAGGAAGAACGGCGTGGCGTCAATCAGCACACGGCCGCTCGTCTCGGCCGCCACCGTGAAGCCCCACAGGATCGACTTCGCGAAGGAGTCTTCCACGGACTTTCGCTCGAGCGGGTTCGCGCTGCTCGACCGGAACGACTGGTTCGGCTGCACGAGCATGATCTTCTGGCCCACGCGCTGGAACAGCACCACGCGTCCGCCGCCACCGCCGCCGCGATCGAGGCCGATGTCGTTCGAGCCAAGGCCGGCCGACAGACCGGTCGAGAACAGGAACTCCGTATCGAAGCGCGGGATCTCCAGCAGCAGCGTGCCGGCACGCTCGTCGTAGTAGAGCGGGAAGTAGCCGTCCATTTTCTTGAGGCCGCCAATGCGGTCTTCAATCGTCGGCGTCACCCCCCCGGCGGCTCGCGGAGCGCCCTGCGGCGCCTGCGCACGAAGTGAGGTGGTCACGGCGATGATCGCCAATCCTGCGAGCACGAGCTGTCCAACACGTCTATGAGTCATGGGAATCTCCTGGCGCGGTGATTCTAAGGCGTTTTCACCATGGAGCGCCATGGAGATACATGGAGGAAGCGCGTGGAGGACCTGAAGGCCCCGAGCTCTGCTGACGCGGGCCTGGCGGCCGCCTTCGGCGGCACGACGAGCGAGCAAGAACAGGAACGAGAAAGCCCGGGGAACTGGGGGGGCTCTCTCGTTCCTGTTCTTTCTCACTCGTCGTCAGCCCGGCGTAGCCGGGCCGACAGGCCCGCAGTTGTTCAGGCCTTTCTCCATGCCCCTCCATGTATCTCCATGGTGAAAAGCCCTTGAGACATATACTTCGCGCGTATGTCATCCCTGCGGCGCCATCTCATTCTTGCTGTTCTCGGCAGTCTCGTCGTCACACTGACCGCAGCGCAGCAACAACCGGGCGCGCCGGTCGAAACCGTGCGCGCGATCACGCCGCCCACCCGCCCGCTGCCGGCGGAGAGCGCGTCGGCGGGCGTGACGAAGTTCTCATTCATCGCCTACGGCGACACCCGCGGCCGCAAGGACGGCACGGACCTGCAGTACGAGCACGGCATGGTCGTCGACTCGATGCTCGCCACGATCAAAACGCTCGACGCCACGGATGCGCCCGTGAAGTTCGTGCTGCAGTCGGGCGACGCGGTCGTCAACGGCGGCGACCCGAAGCAGTGGAATCGCAGCTTCGTGGACATCATCAACCGCCTCACCGCGGGTGCGGGGGTGCCGTACTTCCTGGCGCCGGGCAATCACGACGTCACGGGCAGCGCCGATCTGAACGCGGCGGGCCGGCTGACCGGCCTGAAGAACTACCTCGCCGCCAACGCGCAGTTGATTCCACCCGACGGCGCATCGCGACGCCTCGCCGGCTACCCGACGTACGCGTTCGGCTACGGCAACACGTTCATCGTGGCCCTCGACTCGAACATCGCGGCTGACGACGTGCAGTTCAATTGGGTGAAGGCGCAGCTCGAGGGGCTCGATCGCACGCGGTACGTGAACGTAATCGCGTTCTTCCATCACCCGGTGTTTTCGTCAGGCCCGCACGGCGGCTCGACCGTGGAGGCGCCGACGCTCGCGGTCCGCACGCGCTACGATCCGCTGTTTCGGGCGCATCACGTGCGCCTGACCATTACGGGCCACGAGCACCTCTACGAGCACTGGGTCGAACGCTACGAAGACGCGTCGGGCAAACACCGCATGGATCAGATCGTCACCGGCGGCGGCGGCGCGCCGCTCTACACCTACCAGGGCGAGCCGGCGACGCGAGACTTTCTCGCAGCCGGCAAGGACAGCAAGGTGGCGCTGCAGCATCTGATCAAACCCGGCATGTGGGCCGGCGACAACCCGTACCACTACGTCGTCCTCCGCGTGGACGGCGACGACATTCAGATCGAAGTCGTCGGCGTGGAGTGGGGCAGAGGCTTCGCGCCCTATCGCAGCGCGAAGCAGACGCTGAAAGACGGGGGCAAGTAGAACGGGCGCCCCGGCAAAGCCGAGGCGCCCCTGTGACTCACTGCTCAGTCGACCACGCGGAACTAGCGGCGATTGCGCCGTTCGTGTTCGCAGCCATCGCCCTTCCGATGACCGTTCCTGCCTGATTCGTGATCGCACTTGTCGCCGTCGCCGTGGCCGGCTGGCAGCGATGCCTTGGTTGAATCGTAGATTGCGCCGTCGTCGACCGCAGCGCCACGCCGATCGTGCGGCACGCCAACTGTGACTTCGCCGGTACAGCTGTCCTGCCCGTCCGATGCGCTGAATCGAATGTGATACACGCGTCCGTTCCCGCGATCGCGGTCGTCATCGTCGCCATCACCCGCGCGCTCGGCCCGGACGTAGGCCGTGTTGGTGCCGATGCCCTTGCCATCAATCGCGGTGTTGCCATCGCCCCGTGAGTTGGTGGGTTCGTCCTGGAAGATGCTCGTGATCGCGATCGTGACGCTGCCGCCTTCCGGATCCGTGACGTTGAGAATCTTGATGGGCACCCACTGGTGGTTGGCCGGCCAGATCGACGACAGGCTCGCAGTGGCGGCCGAGCAGACCGGCGGCCGATTCACCACCGTCACAGTGAACGACGCGCTGCCGGTGTTGCCGGCGGCGTCGGTCGCCGAACACGTGACGTCAGTTGTGCCGATTGCGAACAACGAACCCGACGCGGGTGAGCATGTTGGCGCCTCGGCTCCGATGCCGGCGTCCGTCGACGATGCAGAGAAGGTCACGGTGGCGCCGTTGAGGTTAGTTGCGTTCACGGACATGTTGGCCGGCACCGCCACCGTCGGAGCGATTTTGTCGATATTGATGCCGAGCACATCTGTAAATGCCTGGTTGCCGGCCTCATCAGTCGCGGTGCCCGTCACGAACTGCCCAGCGCCTTCCGTCGTCACGGTCGTGCCGCCAACGCAGGACGAAATCTGAGACATCCCCTCGTCACACGTGAACAACACGGCCACATTTGTGTTGTTCCAGCCGTTCGCGTTGGCGAGCGGACTCCGCGAGCCGATGATCGTCGGTTTCGTCGCGTCGCGTTTGATTGTGACGCTCTGTGTCGACGTTCCGCCGGCCGAGGTCGCCGTGCACGTGAATGTCACGCCCGCGGTGTCGGTCGTCACCGCCTGCGCGCCGCAGCCGGTTTTCGTCATATCCGACTCCGGATCCGTCACGTCCCACGACACAGTGACGTCCGAGACGTGCCAGCCGTTGAGCCCCATCGTGCCGTTCACCGTCGGCGTGATGACCGATGGTGTGGAATCGCGTTTGGGGACGACGCGGAAGGACTCGAATCGATCGTCACCAAGAATCACGGCGCGACACGCCAAGGTGTCCACATTGCACGCGTAGATACCCCGCCCGGGAGCGTCAGGTCTCGGTGCATTGAAGAGCACTTCCGAATCGAGAACAACCACCGAGACCACGCCTCCGGTCCAGACGAGAACGTCCTGTCCTGTCTGCAGATCCCTGCGCCAGAACTTGTGAACGTCGTTGATGCTGGTCCGGAAGAAGGCGTAGTGGCCCGATGGATCAATCCCGCCCTGGCTGGCAATGCGATCCCATCCTTCCCCGCCTCCGCCAGGGTTGGAGAGAACCGACAGATTGCATAAATGGTGGGTGGCATCCGCATCACACACATCGGCAAGGAACACGGCTTCGCCTCCAGCGCTGGCGTACCCGGCACGCACCACAGCCTTACCGTTATTGGCGATGGCGAGTTCGTATCGGAAGGTGTCGAATCCGAACTGGCTCGGCAATTGATCGTTGTCCTGCCAGGTGCTCAAGTGACCTGTGAGTGTGTCGTACAGCCAGATCTCTCCGCGGCTCCCAGAGCTCAGCAGCTTCGTATCGTTGCTACCGGGCAGGAATCCGGTCAGGACGGCCCATTCGTTGTTGAAGAGATACGTCGTGGCCCCGGTGGCAACGTCGAGCTTCCACGTCTGGTTGTCGTACCCGTTGGTGCCCCAAGCGAAATACACCGTGCCGCCGTCCGAGGAAACGACGAACTGGATGTCTCTGGCCCACGCGAAGGGAATCGTACGAGTCGGCTGACCCGCTGAGTCGAAGATCCGAAACTGGCCTGCCGGCCGGTCATATCGCCAGATTTCGTAGCCTTGAGCGCGGGCCGCGACCGGCACGGCGGCCAGTAGACCAACAACCAAGATCAAGTGTCGAACCAGAGTCTTCGTCCGGAACATGTGAGGCCTCCTGCGTGGCGCTCTCCGTGAGCGCCGGACGCATGAGGCCACTGAACGCACGGCCTACCTCAATGGACACGCCGTCATTCTCGTTGGCGGCACCAACAACGAGACGCGCGGCGCCAGTCTGGCCGTGCTTCCGGCCCACGGATTCTCTGGGCATTTCCCGTCGGCCGACGAGGCCTACCGCTGCAATAACTGCGGTTCTCGCGAGCCACTCTTAGCTGCCGTCTTTCCGCGGCGGTGTGTGGCGCAGGAAATGGGCCAGCAGGCAATGGTTGCAAACGCGTGGATTGATGGTGCGTCGCATCTCCACGCCTTGGTTCGCGAAGGAAAGGTCCACGGCGGCTTGTGGACCGAGTTGTGGTACGACCTGTCTGCGGATACGAGCTCAATCTCGGTGGATATTCCGCCCGGGTACAAGGATGGCCACGACCGGCTTCAGGCTGCCGGCTGGATCAAGCACAGCTACGATCAACCCACGGCACTGTTCCCTGTCCTCACTTGGTCTGGAGCCAAGTGGATCGAACTCACACAGGCACAGTGATGTCGCACCGTTCGGGCCCGCGGACGTGAAGACTCGGAGCTCTGCCAACGCGGGGCCTGGTGGCCGCCT
>CAYHEX010000285.1:0-5713 GCA_964355365.1 uncultured Solibacteraceae bacterium
ACGGGCGAAGACGGGGAGTGGCCGATGCCGAAGAAGAAAGGGACTGAGACCATCGTCCGGCACTGGCAACTGCTGAAGCTGTTGCCGTCCGAGCCGTGGGCCATCTCGGTGGCCGAGTTGCGCGATCGACTCGCAGATCAAGGCATCGTCGTCAGTCGCAGAACGGTCGAGCGCGACCTGCTCAAGCTGGCGATTGACGCTCGGATGCCGATCCGGCAGGGCGAAACCGATGGCGCGCAGTGCTGGATGTGGATGCAGGACGGTGCCTCGAAATTCCGTCCCAATCCGCCGATCAGTGAAGCGGCGTTGCTGGTACTGGCCAGTCAGTTCATGGCGGGCCGGGTGCCGAGGCTGTTCATCGAGGCGTTTCGACCCACCGTGAAAGCCTCAGAGTTATCGCTCAGCGCGCTGCCGGGTGCGTTGGGGAAGCGCTGGGCGTCGAAGCTCCACGCCGTGCCCACGTCCGCCCCGAGACCGTCCTCAGCGTACGCCCATCACCGGCCGAGGAACGTGTTCGAATCGGTCATGGAAGAACGCAAGCTGAGTCTCTGGTATGTGCGGCGAGAGCACGAAGCCGAGTCGCTCACGGTCAATCCTCACGCCCTCGTCCAACGCGAGATGCAGACCTTGCTGGTGGCAACGTGTGACCCCGGGAATGAGCTGCGCGTGCTCGCACTGGATCGAATGCGGCGCACCTCGAAAGGAACTGAGCGGGCCCGTCTGGTCAAGGGCTTTGACCTCGAGGCATTCGTCCGCGATGGCTTCGAAGTGTGGGAATGAAGATCGGCATAGCGCCCGGACACGACACATTCTGTTGCCGCGGTCCTTACGATGGTTTGTGATTCGTGAACGCCGGAGGTTGTCATGAGAAACGAGTCCCTGGAACCAAACTGGGTCACAGAGCCGGAAGACGACGAAGGTGGTGAAGGCTCGATCGACTGCCCGGAATGCGGCAAGGCGTGGGTCATGTTCAGCGATTCCGGCGCGTGGGTCGACGATGAGACGACCTGCGTGCACATACGTTTCGCCGCCGAGCCTGATGCCACGCACCCTAAAGAGTTTCATTACTTCAACGGCATGACGGCCGAGCGCTTGACCGCGGAGTTGGCCGAGGCGTATCGAGGGGCCGTCCCTGGGGATGAGGAACTGGATCCGGTGGATTTGGTGGGAGCCACCCTGTTCGACGGGCAGTTCTGCGTTGACGCGACGATTGGGGGCATCGATTCTCGCTTCACCCATACGCAGGAGGGCATTGCGTGCGGGCCGATCAGCCAGACAATCCTCTTCGGCGCCAAGCTCAATGGCTAGGCGGCGGCGTATGCGAGTGTTCATCCTGGACGACGATTCGGGCCGGATTGAGGATCTCAAGGAGGTGTTGGCTGGCGCCGACATCTCGGAGGCGGCGTCATTCGACGAGGGTGTTGCCGTATTCGAGCCGCCCTACGATCTCGTGTGTCTCGATCACGACCTCGGCGATCGGGAGACGGCGCGGCCGGAGATCGAGAACACCGGCGATGAGTTCGTCTTGTGGATGCCGCGGGCGTCGGAGACGTTTCGTCCCCGGGTCTTCGTGCATACCCACAGTCCGGACCGTGCGGAGGCCATGGCGCGGGAACTGCGGGCGAAGGGATTTAATCCCACGGTCCAGCCCTTTGGTGAAGAGATGCTCGAGAAGGTTACTCAAGGCACTGGGGCCAATTGAGCTGACCGACGCAATGGCTCGCACCGGAATTTCCGGCGCTGCCGGAGTGTAATAACCGGCGCGGCGACGGCCTCGTCACTGATGCGAAAAGCAAGCGTAGGACCAGATCCTAACCGCTCTGCGGTCAAATGCCGCGCGCGCGCCCGAGATGGGATAGGCTCTCGCCGATGTCGAATGCGTCGTTCGCATTTGGCGAGTTCCAGTGCTCCGATAGCGCAGGGCCGAGACCTCCCAATGGGCGAAAACAACTCCTCGACCACTCGCGTTGCCCCGGTGTTCGACCAATTGGTGGCGGCCGACCCCACGGGCGCGGGCTGGCTCGATGGCCTCGTTGCGCTCGGTTCGCGTTTTCCTTCAGTTAGGTTGCGCGAGGCGCACCTACGGTTGGTGCCAGAGCACGGTAGGCGCTGGGGTAGCAGCGAGGTCGCGTTGGCAGCTCCGCTTGGGCTCTTGGAGCACCTCGTTCAAAACATCACCGAAGAACAGGTTGCGGCCAACAAAGACTCGGAGCCTGTCTTTGGCCACCGCATGGCGCTGGCTCGACGAGACCCGTCCACGATTGCTGCAGCGTTATCGTTTCTGCGCTCAGGGAATAGAGGCAGAACGTGGTTTGTGCTCGAAGGTGAATCACGCCCGGACGCCGTTCTCGAAACAAGCGACACCATTATCGTGGTGGAGGGTAAGCGCACCGAACGATCGTGCACGAGCAAGACGAAGTGGATGGGCGTCAGGAGTCAACTCATTCGACACATGGACGCGGCAGCCGAAGCCTATCCCGCCAAACAGGTGCTCGGACTCTTGGTGGTAGAAGGTGACGGCGACGCGTCGGCAACGGAACCCTCGGCACACTGGCTCGAGCAGTGCGGGATGCAGGTCGCTCCGGCGATGCTGGACGCGAGCCTGCCACATCGCTCACCGGCGCAGCGTCAGCACTTGGCCGACGGAATGCTCGGAGTGACGACGTGGCAGAGGGTCTGCGCGATGAACAACCTCCGCTGGCCTCCATTTCCAGACGTCTCTTGAAGAGGCGGAATGGGCGCTGGCTGGGGAGAAAGCCCTCGAACTCCATATCGATCGCTGGAACATCAAGCTCGCGATGTCGCATGTTGCGAGCGAGGCCTTTGCCTATCGCATCGGCGTGAACCTGCGTATGCTCGAGCGCTGGGAATAGGGCGGAGCAAGCCGAACTATCAGGCCGCGGCACTGACGCTGCTCGTGCGAAGGTATCTTCAGTGCAATACGCGGGCTGGCGGAATGGAGGGAGCGATCATTCTGGGTCTCACGGCATTGGACTTGCTCGGTGCTCTCGTCGTGGTCGAGAGAGCGGGCTCGATGAGCGCTCCGAAGTACGATGATCTGCCAGCGAAGAGCAAGCTCGCCGGGTTGTTGAGGGTGCTCGCGTTGTCGGACTGCTTCCCGAATCGAACTCGGGATTTCGGTCTGTTCGCGGAAGCGAACGGATGGTCAGGCACGGCTGTTGCGCTCACTGAGCTCCGGCATGGCTACGTGCACGCGAACAGGAAGCGCCGGGACATTGTCCTTGCTGCCCCGAACACGGCGACCTTCTGGGCTTGGCAACTGTGCCTCTGGTACCAAGAACTTGCGCTTCTGCGCCTCCTAGGACACCGCGGAGACTACCTGAATCGGATGACCGCGAAGTGGGTCGGACAGGTCGAACGCGTTCCCTGGAGTGGCGCAGGTGGGCCGGAAGAACACTGAGGTGACGAATGGGCTCGGGCGTTGCCCAGAGAGTTCTGGCTGTCTCAATTCGGCGTGCGGGGTTGTCATGCGAGAATCACCGACATGCAGGACCGATACGCCTTCGATGTCGGAGACTTTGGCAAGTTCGGCCTCTTGCGCCACCTCGCAGAAGCGAGGCCGTTAGGCGTGCTCTGGTACGCCACATCGCTTGCCAGTGCAGGCAATGATGGCAAGCACCTCGGTTATCTCGACCTAGGCAATTCGACTGGCAGGTTGTCGCGGTACGCGCGCCGGTTGCGCGAGTGCGATGAGCATCTGTTTGACGTGTTCCGGGAAACGATGCATCGGAGGGAGACGCGCTCCATCGACAATCTGCAGAAACTAGAACTGTTGCCTGCTTCAACCCGTTTCCACGGCGCGCCAGTCAGCTTGGGTGAGGAAGAACGCCGCAAGTGGTTCATCGGGGCGCTCGAGGCGGTCCGCGAAAACGCCATCGTCTTCTGTGATCCAGACAACGGCATTGCCAATCCCGATTCAGAGAACGAGCTGTCGGCATCGCGGAAGCACGCGAGATTGAGCGAAATCGAGGACCTACACTCCCGGGGACATGGCGTCGTGATGTACCACCACCTAAGCCGGAAGAAGGGCGGGCACGGTCGGGAAATAGGGACGTGGCTCCGCATCCTGCGCGATCGCATCAGTCCTGACACAGCCGTCGTTCGCTTCAGGCGCGGAACAAGTCGCGCCTTCTTCGTCATTCCGGGTCACCGCGCCCCAGGTTTAGTGCAGCGCCTCGAGACTCTGTGCGACAGCGTCTGGGTGAAGAACGGGCACTTGGAGTTCGTCGAGTCGGGCGCACACTGACAAACCGAAGGCGGCGAAAGTTCTGCGTAGGACCGGACCTGTCACGACCTTCCACCAGACTGCCATTGCAGCAACATGGCAGCCCCAGCCGTCCCTCCGCGCTTTTCATTCGACGCCGTCTCAGGCCGTCTGACCGAGAACACGGCCACCGGCGTTAGCACGTTGTTCGCTTGGCCGGTGATCCACGCTTTTCGGTGGTCCGCCGCAAATGGCAAATCCGTTGCAGTCCAGCCAGAAATTGCGATCCTGCCTGAACGTCGTGGCAGTGATGGCTATCGCTTTGAGCGCGTGACTGGCCTTGACGATCACACGCAGGACGCCATCGAGCGGTACTGCGCCACCATTCCGCCGCGCGTCCGGCGGACGATTGCCCAGTTTCTGGAACACCAATGGGAAGTTCTATCGTGGGTTGCTCGGGTCCGCCTTCCTGCTGAAGAACTACTGGTGTCGAATCCAGCGCTCGCGTTTGCTGTGGCGAATGTTGCCGACGTCGTTCGCATTCCGATTACCCCTCGTTCGGCAGAGATGGAGCGGCGGCTCCTGCCAACCCGAAAGCAGCGCGACATTCTTGAACGTCTTTCTTTCTCGCCAACCGCCCGTGCACGGAGGATCCTCCGCAAAGTCATGCCGGGCTCGGTGAGCATCGCTGCGCTCACGCTACTGCGAGACCAACTGCAGAGACCTGTGGTGAGTGAGCGGCTCGCCCATGTTCCGGCGATCGGCCCGCAGGTGCTCACGATGGTCGGCAACGACACCATTGCTCACGTCACCCTCGCCTCCCTGGAGGCGTTCGCCCGCGCTGATGAGGCGAGCGCGGATCGCCGGACCGCCACGCTTGTCGCAAATGCGGCTCGGGTCTGGGCCGCCGAGTTGGCTGGCAAACCCGCGATGCCGCACCCTGTGCCGCACGGGCAACCGGTCTGGTGCCCCGAGCCTGCGCATCTCGCCGTTCAAAGGACCGACTTTCCTCCGGCCCCTTTCCCAGGCAACGATGCGATCGTTCCGATCCTTAACAGGAGCGGGCTCCTTAATGAGGGGCACGAGCAGAACAACTGCGTCTTCGACTGCGCGCCCGATGTGGCTCGGGGCAAGATCGCGATCTACCGCGTCCTCGCGCCTGAACGTTGCACATTGAGCGTCAAGTTGCGCCGGGGCCGTTGGGTGGTCGATCAACTCAAGGGTTGGAGCAACCAAGAGCCTGGCCCGGAGGTCGTCCTGGCCGTCAGGGAGTGGCTCGCGACGAGCAATCGCGATGCGAAGATCCCGCGATGACCCGGGACCTGAGGACCGGTGACTGATGGGATTGGGACTGAAAGCGCATTGCGACTGCGGCTACACCGCAGATCTGATCGAGGGCTGCGGCCGGAGCGGGCCGGAGCCGTACTACCAACTGGCTCGCTGCGATCGATGCCGGGAGATTGTCTCGATCCGTACGCCCTGCGCCAG
>CAYHEX010000286.1:0-5711 GCA_964355365.1 uncultured Solibacteraceae bacterium
GTCCTGGCCAACCGATCGAACTGGCCGGCCGCTGGCCCGGCATCAGCGTCGAGGCCAGCCGCGCCCGCGTCATCACCTGGCGCATCGTCAGAATCACGGGGGAGGGTCCGTTCTACCGCGGATGCTGCCGCCTCGAGGTGTGACGGGTCTGAGTTACCCGTCGATCGTCGCGTGTGAGACGTGTTTGTTGACTGCAGTTGCCCTCGCGTCTGGCATCAGCCTTGATATGGCTACCGGAGGAGGATGCGATGCTGGTAGGAGCAAGTCAGCCGATGCTCGCGCTGCGCGACCGTCTCGAGCGAGTGGCGCGGACCGACTTTACGGTGTTGATCGAGGGAGAGAGCGGCGCCGGGAAGGAACTCGCGGCGCGGCAGGTGCATGCACTGAGCCGCCGCGCGCGCGGGCCGTTCGTGGCGGTCAACTGCGCGGCGATCGTTGAGACACTCGTGGAGACCGAGTTGTTCGGCATCGAGGAGCGAACCGCCACTGGTGTGCGTGGCCGTCGAGGGAAGTTCGAGTTGGCCGAGGAGGGCACGCTCTTTCTTGACGAAGTGGGGGACCTGTCGCTGACGGCCCAGGCCAAGCTGTTGCGGGTGTTGCAGGACCTCTGCGTGGAGCGCGTTGGTGGACACAGCCCGCAGCGCATCAACACGCGAATTGTGGCGGCCACCAATCGGTCGTTGACGCAGATGGTGCGTGAGCAGCGATTTCGCCCCGATCTGTACTACCGCCTCTCTGGTGTCGAAGTACGCGTCCCTCCTCTCCGTGTGAGGCGTGACGACGTGCCGGGGTTGGTGAAGTATGTGTTTGAGCGCCACGGGCGAGTGGGGGAATGGCGGGTCGGGGAGGCGGCCATGGAGGCGCTCATCGCGTACGACTGGCCGGGCAATGTGCGTCAACTCGAGCGCGTCATCGAGCGGGCGATGGCGCTCTCGATGGGGCCCGAGGTCGGCCTCGACGACCTGCCCGACGAGATCACGCAGGAACACCGGGACCTCACCTCAGAGCTGAACGCCGGTCGGGACAGCTCACTGCGTGCGTGGACGCGACGCTACGCGCGGCTCGTCTTTGATCGCTGCCACGGAAACCGCCGCGATGCGTGCGAGCAGTTGGGGATCTCGTACCATACGCTCAAGACGTACCTCGAGGCATCGGGCGGGCACGCGGCGCGCGAGGAACCGCGTGCCGAGTTCTCGGCATTGGCGAAACGCCCCTGCGCAATACCTTGACCGTGTGTGAGCGGGATAGTACGTTGATAGACGCGTGACGATCCTCGCTTCACTGAAGAAGACGCCCCTCAACGCTCGCCATCGTGCGCATGGCGCTCGGATGGTTGAATTCGGCGGGTGGGATATGCCGGTGGAGTACTCGGGCATCATCGACGAGCACATGACGGTGCGCACGAAGGCTGGCCTCTTCGATGTGAGCCACATGGGCCAACTCGAGATCGCCGGTGGCCAGGCCTTGGCGGCGATCCAGCACCTCACCTGCAACGACGCGTCGAAGCTGGCGATCGGGCAGATCCAGTACTCGGCGCTGACGACGCCCGCGGGCACGTTTGTCGACGACATCCTGGTCTACCGCATCGCGGACGATCACTTCATGCTGGTCGTGAACGCCGGCAACATCGTCAAAGACTTCGAGTGGATTCAGAACAACACTCGTCAGCGCGGCGGCGACGTCGTTGTCGTGAACTCGAGCTCTCGGTACGCGCTGATCGCGATCCAGGGGCCGGAATCTGAAGGGATCCTTCAGAAGCTGACCGACCTTGATCTGCCGGGCATGAAGTACTACTGGTTCGGCACGGGCGAAGTGGCCGGGCAGCGTGCGATTGTGTCGCGCACGGGCTACACCGGCGAAGACGGCTTCGAGATCTTCGTGCCGCCCGCGAGCGCCGAAAAGGTGTGGAATGCGCTACTCGACGCCGGCGCGGACAAGGGCATCAAGCCGGCCGGTCTCGGCGCGCGCGACACGCTGCGTCTCGAGGCCGCGATGCGCCTCTGCGGCAGCGACATGGACGAGCACACCTCCGTCCTTGAGGCCGGCTTGGGCTGGATTGTCGGCTGGAGCAAGGACGCATTTCTTGGCAGCGACGTGCTGCATGCAGAGAAGGACGGCCGCCTCACCCGCAGACTCTGCGCGTTCGAGATGGTCGACAAGGCCATCGCACGCCACGGCTATCCCGTCATTGCCGACGGCGGAGAGGTCAGCGTGGTCACGAGCGGCACGCAGACGCCGTTCCTGAAGAAATCGATTGGCATGGCGATGCTGCCCGTATCGATGGCGGCAGTTGGTACCGAATTCAGGATTGATGTGCGCGGCCGTCACGTGACGGCTCGCGTGGTCCCCGAACCTTTCTACAAACGCGCGAAGACGTAACTCAGGAGCAGCCGATGTATCCAGCCGACTTGAAGTACACGAACGACCATGAATGGGTGCGCCTCGAAGGTGAAGCAGGCGCCGAAGCCGCGGTGGGCATCACCGATTTTGCGCAGAAGCAGCTCGGCGACGTCGTGTTCGTGGAACTGCCCGACGTGGGCCGCGTGCTGAAGCAGGGCGAGTCGTTCGGCACGATCGAGTCCGTCAAGGCGGTCTCGGAACTCTTCTCGCCGGTCTCCGGTGAGGTGGTCGCCGTCAACACGGACCTGGCCAACCATCCCGACCACGTCAACTCCAAGCCCCACGAGACGTGGATGATCCGCGTGAAGGTGGCCGATGCCGCCGAGACGTCGTCACTCCTCGACTCCACTGCCTACGAAGCTCTGACCCAGTAAACGAAAGCGTGCACGCATGACCGTTCCGGTTTCCGGTACCTTTGCGTCCCGTCATATTGGCCCCCGCGGCGATGAAGTCGCGGAAATGCTCTCGGCCATTGGGACGTCGTCTCTTGCGAAGTTGATCGACGAGGTGGTGCCGGCTGATATCCGGCTGTCGCGCCCGATGAACCTGCCGCCCGCGGACAGCGAGGCCGGCTACTTGCGGCATCTGCGCGGCATCGCGAGCCAGAATGTGGTGGCCCGCAGCTACATCGGGCTCGGCTACCACGACACGATCACCCCGGCGGTCATTCAGCGCAATGTGTTCGAGAACCCGGGCTGGTACACGCCGTATACGCCCTATCAGGCCGAGATCGCCCAGGGCCGCCTCGAGTCGCTCCTCAATTTCCAGACGATGGTGAGCGAGTTGACGGGGATGGAAGTGGCCAACGCGTCGTTGCTCGATGAAGCGACGGCGGCGGCCGAGGCGATGACGCTGCTCAAGCGTGTCTCGAAGCGCGCCAATGCGCATACGTTCCTCGTGTCGGAGCGGATCTTCCCGCAGACGCGCGCGCTGCTCGAAACGCGCGCCGTGCCGCTGGGCATCACGTTGCAGTACGTGGACGCGTCCACGCCCGTCGCGTTTGGTGATGACGCCTACGGCATGTACCTGCAGACGCCGGACGATCGCGGCGAGGTGTGCGACCTCTCGGCGCTGATTGCCGCGGCGCATGCCGCGGGCGTCCTGGTGGCCGTCGGCACCGATCTGCTGGCCTGTGTGCTCGTGACGCCTCCGGGCGCGATGGGCGCGGACGTGGTCGTGGGCAGCGCGCAGCGTTTCGGCGTGCCGCTCGGCTTTGGTGGTCCGCACGCCGCGTTCTTCGCCACGCGCGACGCCTTCCTGCGCCAGTCTCCCGGACGCGTGATTGGCGTGTCGGTGGACGCGAAGGGCCGCCGTGCGTACCGCATGGCGCTCCAGACGCGCGAACAGCACATCCGTCGCGAGAAGGCGACGTCGAACATTTGCACGGCGCAGGCACTGCTCGCCAACATGGCCGCGTTCTACGCGGTGTACCACGGCCCCGAAGGACTCAAGGCGATCGCGGGACGTGTGCACGAGCAGACACTGCGCCTCGGCGCCGCGCTCGAAGGCCTCGGCTGGAAGCAGACGAACCGCGCGCTGTTCGACACGCTGCGGCTCACCGGAGAACCTGCGCTCGTTGAGGCCGTCAAGAAGGGCGCGCTCGCGCGACTGATCAACTTCTGTTATCCGGAACGCGGCGTGATTCAGATCGCGCTCAACGAGACGGTGACGGACGCCGATCTGGCGGACATCGTCGACGTCTTTGCAACGGCGAGCCGTCATGAGAATGCGGGTCTGCTCCCTGAAGCGGGGGCGGTACATTTCTCCCTGCCGGCCGGCCTGACGCGCACGACGCCGATTCTCACGCATCCGGTGTTCAGCAAATACCACTCTGAGACGGAGATGATGCGGTACGTCCGCGCCCTCGAGCGCAAAGACATCGGTCTAGACAGCGCGATGATTCCGCTCGGCTCGTGCACGATGAAGCTGAACGCGGCGTCCGAGATGATGCCGGTGAGCTGGCCGGAGTTTGGGCGGATGCATCCGTTTGTGCCGGAAGAGCAGGCGAAGGGCTACCACCTGATCTTCCACGAGCTCGAGAACGCGCTAAAGACGGTGACGGGATTCGCGGCCGTGTCGCTGCAGCCGAACTCCGGCGCGCAGGGTGAGTTCGCGGGCCTGCTGGTCATTCAGGCGTATCACCAGTCGCGCGGCGATCATCATCGCAACGTCGTGTTGATTCCGCAGTCGGCGCACGGCACCAATCCCGCGAGCGCGGCGCTGGCCGGCATGCCGGTGGTGATCGTGGCGTGCGACGCGCACGGCAACATCAACGTGGACGACCTCCGGGCAAAGGCGGCGCAGCATGCCGCGAATCTGTCCGGACTCATGGTCACGTATCCGAGCACGCACGGCGTGTTCGAGTCGAGCATCCGCGAGATCTGCGCGATCGTGCACGAGCATGGCGGTCAGGTCTACATGGACGGCGCCAACATGAACGCGCAGGTGGGCGTCACGAGTCCCGCGTCGATCGGCGCGGACGTGTGCCACCTCAACCTGCACAAGACGTTCGCAATTCCGCACGGCGGCGGCGGCCCGGGCGTCGGGCCGATCGGCGTGGCGGCGCATCTCGCGCCGTTCCTGCCGGGACACCCTGTCGTGAAGACCGGCGGCGCGCACGCGATCTCGCCAGTCTCGGCGGCCCCGTGGGGCAGCGCGAGTATTCTGCTGATCTCGTACGGCTACGTCCGCATGCTGGGCGCGGACGGCATGACCGCCGCCACCGAAGCGGCCATCCTGAACGCCAACTACCTCAAGGCGCGGCTCGAAAAGGCCTACCCGGTGCTCTACACGGGCGCCAACGGCCGCGTCGCGCACGAACTGATCTTCGATTTGCGTCCGTTCAAGGCGCAGTCGGGGATTGATGAGTCGGATGTGGCGAAGCGCCTGATGGACTACGGCTTCCACGCGCCGACGGTCTCGTTCCCGGTCCCCGGCACGCTGATGGTCGAGCCGACCGAAAGCGAGCCGAAGTCGGAACTCGATCGCTTCGTCGACGCGATGCTCGGGATCCGGCAGGAGATTCAGAACGTGATCGACGGCACGTGCGACCGCCTCGACAACGTGCTGAAGAACGCGCCACACGCGGCGCAGGACGTCTGCGCCACTGAATGGACGCATCCCTACACGCGCGAGGCGGCAGCCTATCCGGTGCCGGGCCTGCGCCTGCAGAAGTTCTGGCCGGCCATCGCGCGTATCGATAACCCGTACGGCGACAGGAACCTGTTCTGCTCCTGCCCGCCACTAGAGTCCTGAGTCCAGGGTCCAGAGTCCAGAGTCCAGAGGCCCACGGTCATGAAGATCTGTCTCCT
>CAYHEX010000287.1:0-5709 GCA_964355365.1 uncultured Solibacteraceae bacterium
GACCGGTGACCTCGTCCTTACCAAGGACGCGCTCTGCCAACTGAGCTACATCGGCACATTCCGCCGCTCGCGCTCGCGCGCTTACGGTTGTGTCATGGCCCAGTGGTGGAGCGGGCGACCGGGATCGAACCGGCGACCAACAGCTTGGAAGGCTGTGACTCTACCACTGAGTTACTCCCGCTCACTTCCTCGTCGCGGGGTGTTTCGTCCCCGTCATCCTCGCGACATCTTGCTGGTGGCGAGGGAAGGATTCGAACCTTCGAAGCCGCTAGGGCGACAGATTTACAGTCTGCTGCGTTTGACCGCTTCGCTACCTCGCCGAATTTTCGAACTACAACTGCTGCCTAACTGCCTCTCGCCAAAGAACTTCGGTCAAACTTCTTGGCCGGCCTAATGGAGCTGGCGAAGGGATTTGAACCCCCGACCGTCTGATTACAAATCAGATGCTCTACCGGGCTGAGCTACGCCAGCCAGACAAAACGTGGATTGTAGCAGGGTCCGTGCCAATCAGGCAACCGACGCCTGACTATTTTTTCACAGCCCGACGCTGCCGGACGGCTTCGTAGAGTGCCACGCCGGCCGCAACAGACACGTTTAAGCTCTCCACCTCACCCAACATCGGGATCCGCACCAATCGGTCGCACGTCTCCCGCACCAGGCGACGGAGCCCGTCACCCTCTGCGCCCAGCACAAACGCCGTGGGAAGCGTGTAGTCCACTTCATCATACGTCTCGGTGGCCGATCCATCCAGCCCCACGGTCCAAATGCCCTGCTCTTTCAGCTCCTCGACCGTCCGGGCGATGTTCACCACGGTGGCAATCTGAATGTGACTCACCGCACCCGCGCTCGCCTTGACCACCGCGCCATCGAGTCGCGCCGCGTGGCGCGCCTGCCGAACAACGCCATGCACGCCCGCCGCATTCGCCGTCCGGAGAATCGCGCCGACATTCTGCGGATCTTCGATCCCGTCGAGAATCACCAGAAGCGGCGGCCCGTCAGCCGACGCAATCACTTCCTCGAGCGTGTACGCGGCCATCTGCTGCAGCTCGGCCGCCACGCCCTGATGCACGCCACCACGCGCCAACTTCTCCAGGTGCATCGTGTCGGCCGTCTCGACCGGAATCCTGAGTTCTTTGGCGCGCGCAATCAACGCATCCACCCGCGCTCCCGCGCCCCGGGCGTGAATCAGCCGGGCCACCTTGCGGGCCTTCAGGGCTTCGTTGACGGCGTTGACGCCGTAGATCATCGGCACTTCACTGACTCCTTGCACGCCCGGCCGGACAGCGGCCAGCACTACAGTGTATCGCGAGGCGGGATCAACGCGCGCGGACGATCTCAGCCACAGCCCGCGCGCGCTCGGCGCACGACCGAATCAGCGCCAGACCCGCCGAGGCCGGCACAGCGGCCCCGCGGTCGATGGCGGGCAGGGCCAGATCCAGTTCGGGGCCCGACTCCTCCCCGGTCAGCGCCACCCGGATCGGATGAAACAGCGCACGCCCTTTGCAGCCCGTGGCATCCTTCACGCGGGCCGCGGCGGCACGGAACGACTCCTTCGTCAACGCCCCGGCCGACGCGATCTCGTCGGCCAGAGAGACCACCACGCGGGGACCGTCCGCCTCGGCCGCCAACGCAGCCGCCGCGCCCTCGGCCGACCAGGCAAACACAAACGCCACGCGCTCGGCGACCTCGTCGACCCGATCGACGGATCCCAGCGCCATCGGCAGCAGCGACTCCAGATACGCACGTGACGCCTCGGTGTCGAGCGTGGCGTACCCCGCGCGCTCGAACACGGGCATCGCCATGGCCGAGATCCGCGCAGGCGACGCTTCCTTCAGGTAGTGCCGATTCATCCACGAGAGCTTGTCGATGTCGAACACCGCGGAACTGTGGCTGACCTTGCCGAGGTCGAACCGACGCGCCATCTCGGCGATCGGCAGCATCTCCTGGCCTTCCCCTGGCGACCAACCCAGCAGCGCCAGGTAGTTGACCAGCGACTCAGGCAGCACGCCCTTCTCGCGGAATTCGGACACGCTCGTCGCTCCGTGACGTTTGGACAACGGTGCATGGTCGGGCCCCATGACCAGCGACAGGTGGGCAAACTGCGGCGGCTCGAATCCCAGCGCTTCGTACAACAGCACCTGCCGCGGCGTGTTCGAAATGTGGTCCTCGCCGCGAATGACGCACGTCACCTCCATCAGCGCGTCATCCACAACCACCGCGAAGTTGTACGCGGGACGCCCATCGGAGCGCAGGATGACGGGATCGCCGATCACCGCCGTGTTGAAGGTCACGGCTCCGCGAACAATGTCATCGAACGTGACGTCCCGATCAGCCGGCACCGCAAATCGGATCGCTGCCGCGTCTCCGCCGGCCACGCGCCCGGTCGCTTCCTCCACGGGCAATGCACGACAGCGGCCGGAATACTTGGGTGGCTGGTTGGCGGCAAACGCGGCCTGCCGTTCCTGCGCGAGTTGCTCGGGCGAGCAGAAACAGTGATACGCGAGCCCGCGGGAGATCAGGTCGCGCGCATACGAAAGGTACAACTGCAGCCGTTCGGACTGGCGGTACGGACCGTGCGGCCCACCGGCGTCAGGTCCTTCATCCCAATCGAGCCCCATCCAACGCAGATCCTCGAGAATGGAGGCCTCGGACACCGCCGTCGAACGCTCGGCGTCCGTGTCCTCAATCCGCAGAATAAACGTGCCGCCGTGACCACGCGCGAGCAACCAGTTGAACAACGCCGTCCGCGCGTTGCCGACGTGCAGATGGCCCGTCGGACTCGGCGCGAAGCGCACCCGCAGTGGCTTCACAGGCCGCCTCCGCTCGTGAGTACCGCCACCGCGTGCGCCGCGATCGCTTCGCCTCGTCCCACCGCATCCACGCCTTCGTTCGTCTTGCCCTTGATGCTGACCGCCGAGGTCGCGACGCCAAGCACCTCGGCCACTCGGCTGCGCATCGCGTCGACGTGCGGCGACAGCTTCGGCTGTTCGAGCACAATCGTCACGTCCGCGCTGGCCGGCGCGTAGCCGGCGGCGCGGACGATGGCGACGGCGCGCGCCAGCAAGTCCAATCCCGGCGCGTCCTTCCACGCGGGATCCGTGTTCGGAAAGTGCCGTCCGATATCACCGGCGCCCGCCGCGCCCAACAGCGCGTCGGTCAGCGAATGACACAGCACATCACCGTCCGAATGCCCGAGCGGGCCGCGCCCAAACGGCACAGTGATGCCGGCCAGTACCAGCGGCCGAGCTTCCACCAAACGGTGGAGATCGTAGCCGGTGCCCACACGCGGCGCCGCCGCTGTGCGTCCGCGCGCTTGCGTGAAATCGTCCGGTGTCGTGATCTTCACGTTGCGCTCATCCCCTTCAACAATCATCACGGGCAATCCCGCCCATTCCGCGAGCATGGCTTCGTCGGTCGCCTCACGCAGTCCGGCGCTCAGCGGGCCGATGGCCGCCAGGACGTCACGGCGAAACCCCTGCGGCGTCTGCGCGAGCCAGACCTCCGCGCGCGGCACGCTCTCGCGCACAAGACCTGACGCCAGATCGCGGCGCTTCACCGTGTCCCGCGACACGATCGCCGGAATCGCGGCCCCGGTTGACACCGCGCCCGCAATCACGCGATCGATCAGCGCGGCCGTTGCAAATGGTCGCGCCGCATCGTGAATCAGCACGATCTCCGCATCGGCCGATAACGCCGCAACACCGTGGCGAACCGAATCCTGGCGCCGCGCCCCGCCCGACACCACACGGCAGGGACAGCGCGTTTCACCAATCAATCCCGGCGCAGACTCGATGAGGGCTGCGGGCAGGACGACCACCAGTTCGCTGACCGACAGATGCGCGTCGCACACCGCCACGCTGTGCTGCAGCAGGCTGCGGCCCTCCAGTTCGAGCAGTTGCTTGGGCCGGCCACCACCCATCCGGGCGCCCTGGCCGCCGGCCACGATGATCGCCGCGACGCGCATGACGGCTATTCTACCGTTCGGCAGAACTGATCGATGCGCTGAACCGTCAGCGCACGCGCGCGATCGACCACCAACGGCGCCAATCCGGCCGGCGCGTAGATCACAACCATCGCGTCTGTCGTCGCCGAGGTCACCATCGTGCGCGCCGAGTCCGACGTCGGATTGCCAAAGGGACCCGCCTCGTCGGCGAGCACGAGCCGGCCCGCAAGATGCACGACGTCCTTTCGAATCCCTGCATAGGCCTCGTCATCTCGCCCGCGCCGAACCGTGATCGCGCCGCCAATCCCGGCCGCGTCGTACAGGCCGAACGACAACTGCGATTCCAGCGACGTCCAGTTGATGACATCGACCAGGCTGTTGATGCGCGGCAGCGCATCGCCCCGGCGGATGCGGCGAAGCAACGCCTCGGACGACGGGCGCGTCTTCGTGGGATCAATGCCGAATCGCTTGTACATCGTTCGCACCGCTGCGATCACGTCAGCCGGTTCCGGCGCGGTCCGCATCATCAGCGCGGTCTGCTCCATGGGAGCGTCCATCCGGGCGTCACGGTCGACGACACGCACGCGCCCCGTCTTCCAGATGACCGGCCGCACGATATTCGCAATCTCGGCGTCAACCTCGGCCGGACACGCCTCACTCACGCGACGCCCCCGGCCACTACAGCCTGCACACGGGCAGCCAGCGTGCGCGCGTCACCGCGCGTCATCCCGACGGTGGAGATGGGCTCGTGCACGGTGAACGTGACCTCGCCCGGGCACGTCATCACGTGTCCCTTCAGCATGACGAGGCGCGTCCCCGACACGCTGATGGGCACGACCGGCAGGCCGCTTTCAATCGCGAGGAGGAACGCGGGCGCTCGGAACCGCGCCACGGCCCCATCGACGCTCCGCGTCCCCTCGGGGAAGATGATCAGCGACGCGCCCTGACCAACCATGCGCTGCATCTTCTTGAACACTGAATTGCCGGGATTCTCCCGATCGACAAGAAGATGCCCGGCCAGACGCAGGTGCCATCCGACAAACGGGATGCTGCCGAGTGAGGCCTTGGCGATAATCCGCAGCTGATTCGGCAACGTGGAAAAAATCACCGGCACGTCGTAGATGCTCTGATGATTCGACGCGAACACGTAGCTCGCGCCCACGGGGGGCATCGTGCCTCGGACCGTGACGCGCACGCCCGTCGTCCACAGGATGAGTCGCGACCACCACTGCGCGCATCGATGTGCCGTGTAGCCGCGGCGGTCCACCAGCGTGGACAGCAGCGACACAGATCCGAGGATCATCGTGTACACGGCGATCGCCGGAATCAAAAAGAAGACCGTGCGCCACCAGTGAAACGGCGGCACCTTCACGCCGGCACGACCGTTCGAGGGCTTGACGTCGCCGGCCTCGCATCCGCTGCGGCGGCTGGATCCGCGTGCTTGCCGAAGATCATCCGGCCGGCGGTCGTCTGCAGCACGCTGGTGACCACCACCTCGACGTTGCGGCCGATCATCCGGCGCGCGTTGTCCACCACCACCATCGTGCCATCGTCGAGATACGCGACGCCCTGGTTCGGCTCCTTGCCTTCCTTGCTGACGAACACATGCATCATCTCGCCGGGCAGCACCACGGGCTTGAGGGAATTCGCCAGCTCGTTGATGTTGAGCACCTGCACCCCGCGCAACTGCGCGACCTTGTTCAGGTTGAAGTCGTTGGTGACGATCTTGCCGGCCAGGGCGAGCGCCAACTCGATCAGCTTCATGT
>CAYHEX010000288.1:0-5703 GCA_964355365.1 uncultured Solibacteraceae bacterium
TCCCTTTCGCCTGTTCGGGCGCCATGTACGCGGCCGTGCCGACAATGGCGCCGTCTTCCGTCGCGTCCGAACTCAGCGTGATCGTCGGCGCAAGATCCGGATCACTCGACACCGGATCGGCGCTCGCGTCGGCGCTGCCGCCCTTCGCGAGTCCGAAGTCGAGCACCTTCACCGTGCCGTCCTCGCGGACCTTGATGTTGGCGGGCTTCAGATCGCGGTGAACAATGCCGGCGTCGTGCGCGGCGGCAAGCGCGTCGGCCACCTGGCGCAAAATCGACAAGGCCTCGGCGAGCGGGATCGGACCGCGCCGCAGGCGAACGGACAGGTCTTCGCCGTCGACCAGCTCCATAACGATCGCGCCGGCTCGCCCTGAGCTTGTCGAAGGGCCCTCGATCGCGTACACGGTGGCGATGTTGGGGTGATTGAGCGCGGCCAGCGCGCGCGCCTCGCGCTCGAAGCGCAGAAGCCGCGTGGCGTTGTCGGCCATCGCGGCGGGCAGCACCTTGATCGCGACGTCGCGCTGCAGGTTGGTGTCGCGGCCGCGGTAGACCTCGCCCATGCCGCCCGCGCCAATCACGCTGAGAATCTCGTACGGCCCCAGCCGCGAGCCAAGCCTCAGCACACGCCGCCCTCAGTCCGTGTCGGCTCGGCCGCCCACGCCCTGAATGTGGCGGTGACCGATCCGAACTTCACCTCGTCGCCGTCGGCCAGCGGCGTGACGGCGTCAATGCGCGCGCCCCGCACGAACGTACCGTTCTTGCTGCCAAGATCCTCGACCGTAACGCGCAACGGCTCGACCACGAGACGCGCGTGCCGGCGCGACACGCTCGGCGCGTCAATCCACACCTGCGCCCGCGGATCACGCCCGACGACGTTCTCGCCGGTCACCAGTGGGACCTCGCCCTTCTCGGTGACGAGCCAGCAGTCCACTGGCGCGTGCGGCGCGGCCATCTCCCGAACACTCTCCTGGAAGGCATACCCGTGACGATGGACGGTGCGGACCCACCGCGGCTCGCGCGCGCTTTCGCCCAGCGCTGCGCGCACTTCGGCCACGACCATCGCGAGGCTGGCGTCGGACACAAACACATCGGGCCAGATCCGGGCGTGCAGATCGGCTTTGGAGAGCACGCGCGGACGCGCCTCGAGCAACGAGACCAGAAGATCGAACGCCTTCGGCGACAGGTGCACGACGGCGCCTGCCCGCAGCAACTGCCGCGCGCCGACGTCCACGACAAAGTCGCCGAACGGCACCCTCATCCGGCCACCAGCGGGAGAATCGACAATTCCTTAGATCTTCTTGAAGTCTTCGGGCGCACCGGAAAGGCATCTTACGCCAAGGGAATCGCAGATCGAGAATCGAGAAGCGAGAATCGAGAATCGCGAATCAGACAGTCCGAGGCGGCGGGCGCTCAGTTCGCCGGCCCAGTTCTCTTCAGCATCCAGCCGTACAACCCGGCCAGGAGTCCGACAAACCCCAGCATACCCAGCACGTTCGCGGGCGCGAACGTGGCGGCAACGAGTGCGATCGGCGCATCGTTCGCAAACGCGACGATCAATCCGGCATTCAGCACACCGAACAGCGACTCGCCCACGATCATGCCCGAAGCGACCAGCGTGCCGAGGCGCTCGGCGCGAGCTGGCGCGCGCGAGCGCTTCGCGCGCTTGTTGTACCAGTCTCCGACGACGGCGCCCACGACGACCGCGAACGTCGCGGACATCGGCAGGTAGATGCCGATGCCCACCGCGAGCGGCGGCAGACTGCCCTTCTTCGTCGCCACAAGGACGGCATCGATGAGGATCAGCGCAACGCCGATCGCCGCGCCGATGCCGATCATCTTCCAGTCGAGGCTGCCGCCGATCACGCCCTGCGCCAGCGCGGAGATGAGCGTCGCCTGCGGTGCCGGCAGCGGGTTTTGAGTGACGACACCGACATTCGCGGCGCCGGCAAATCCATACGCCTTTGTCAGCAGATTCAACACCGACGGAATGACCGCCGCGCCAGCCGCAACGCCGACGATGAGCGCGATCTGCTGCTTCATCGGCGACGCGCCGACCAGTTGTCCGGTCTTCAGGTCCTGCAGGTTGTCGTTGGAAATCGTGGCGCACGCAAACACGATCGCGGTGATGAAGAGCGCAAACGCGACGAGCAGCGGCCGGTTCTCCGGCGTCGGCGGCAGGGCCAGCGCGACGATGCTCGCGCACATCACGATCGCCAGAATACCGATGCCGGAGATCGGGCTGTTCGACGCGCCGATGAGTCCCGCCATGTAGCCGGCCACGCCCGCGATCAGGAATCCGACGATGAAGACGAAGGGCACCGCAATGGCCGTGAGGAGCACGGCGTGCGGCGCGAGCGCGGTCGCACTGGCAAACGTGTACGCGAGCCACGCGGTGATGCCGAGACAGACGATCGTCAGCCCGACGATCCAGCTCGGCGCGAGATCTCGATCACGTGCATCACCGGTGCCCGCGACCTGCGATGACCGCAACGTCGAGATCAGGCCGCCCACGACCGGCTTGGCGAGCGTCGTCAGCGTCCAGATCGCCGACACCGCGATGGTGCCCGCGCCGATGAAGCGCACCTGCGTGCTCCAGATCATCATCGCGTGATCGGCGAACGACGCCGCGTCGGCCGCCGGCTGCAATTGCGTCAGGATCGGCACCGCACCGGCCCACGAAATCAACAGACCGGCCAACATGGCGAGGCCGACCTCCAACCCCACCAGATGCCCCGCTCCCACCAGCGCCAGCGACCACGCGATGTCGTAGCCGCTCGCGGCAGCGCCGGCCACGCGAAAGACACCGCTCATGCCGGCGGCCACGACCCGGGTGGCGGCCACGATCGCGAGCCCCGCCGACGCAATCGATCCAAGCACCACCGCGGTGAGGCCCTCGCGCGCTTCGCCGGCATCGGTGTTCGCGTCACCGCGCGCGCCCGAGCCCACCTTGAGCACTTCCGCAGCAGCTACGCCTTCGGGATACGGCAGATCGGAGTGGGTCACGAGCGCACGACGCAGCGGAATCGTGAAGAGCACGCCGAGAATGCCGCCGCTCACACAGATCAGAAACGACTGCCAGAACGGAAAGCCCGTCCACCAGCCGAAGATCACGAGCCCGGGCAGCACGAAGATGATCGCGGACAGCGTGCCGGCGGCCGACGCCACCGTCTGCACGATGTTGTTCTCGAGAATCGACGAGTCCTTCACCGCACTGAGGATGGCCATCGAAATGACCGCGGCCGGAATCGACGACGCAAACGTGAGGCCGACCTTCAGCCCCAGATACACGTTGGCGGCGGTGAAGACGGTGGTGATGAGCGCGCCCAGCACCAGGCCGCGCATCGTCAGTTCTTTGGGTGGCATGTGAGCGGATGTTACCGCATGCCGGAATCAGGCAGCGGACTCAAGGCCTCAACGCCGCTGCCGATGGTTGGAGTAGCGAACCATGCAGGTCTCCGCTGTTGGCTCATCGAGTCCGTATCCGGCCTACGGCGCCGCCCCACGGGCCGCCGCGCCAGTTGCCAATGCGCTGCCCACGAAGTCCGGGAACACAGACGTTGACGCGGTGCTTACCGGATCGACCAAGTGGTGGCACGACGACACGAACGTCGTAGGCACCGCCGGGGTCACCGGCATGTCGAACGCCAGGCACGAGCTGACATTCAGCTTCATGTCCCTCGCCAACAGTCTCTCGTCGATTGACACGCACGGATTTCAGGCGATGTCGACCAACGTCAAGGAGGCAGTTCGCACCGCGCTGGCGTACACGGCGACGGTCGCCAACGTCAGCTTTACCGAAGTCGAACTCGGCGGCGACATCCAGTTCGGCACCAACAATCAGAGCGGCAAGAGCGGCGGCTACGCCTACACGCCGAACTCGCGCGATGTCGATACCGCCAGCGTCTACATGGCCAACGACGCCTACCCGCAAGGGTCCACCGACTGGTCGCCCGGCACGCAGGCGTGGTCCGCGCTGGTCCACGAGATTGGACACGCGCTCGGCCTGAAACATCCCGGGGCGTACAACGCCGGAGGCGGCAAGACACCGGGGCCCTATCTGCCGAAGAGCGAGGACAACACGCGCTATTCGCTGATGTCGTACAACAGCCCGAAAGACAGCGCGGTCGCTGCCACCACGGACCTCGGCGGTGGCCGGTACAGCGTGGCACTGCGTAACGTGCAGGCGTCCGGCTTCGAGATGATCGACATCGAAGCGCTCCAGTATCTCTACGGGCGCAGTGAGGGCGAGGCCGAGGCCGGCGTGCAGAACTACACGTTCTCGGACGAGGACGCCAACAAGGGCGAGTTCTTCAAGACGATCTCGAATTCCAATAACGGCTCGGAGATCGATGCTTCGGGCGTCAACCGGCGCAGCAAGATTGATCTGCGCGCCGGTCACTACAGCTCCATCGGCATTCGCGATCCGTACGCCAGCCTGGCCGCACCCTTCAACACCGCCGCGAAGTGGAAAAAGGTCGTCGGAAGCAAAATAAAACCGACCTACACCGGCGACAACAACCTCGCCATCGCCAAGGGCAGCCACATCGATCGCGCCAGAACCGGCAGCAGCGCCGACACCATCATCGGCAACAACAACGCCACGAACGTCATCAACTCCGGCGCCGGCAACGACACGATCTTCCTCGGTAAGGCCAACTCGACGGTCGAGTGCGGCGAAGGCACCGATACCGTATGCCTCACCAAACTGAAAACCAAGTGGACCGTCACGCTCAACGCCGAGACCGGCACCTACACATGCAGAAACGGCTCGATCACCAACGTCATTACCGGCGCTGAGTCGATCAAGGGCTGGAACGGCTCGACCGTGAAGATCTCGAAGCTCACCTAGTCGACAGCAGACGAGATCAAGAACAGCTCACCATGGAGGGAGCTACTTGGAGAAGATCAAGGACATCCCCCCTGAAGCTCATGAAGTCCATGAAGAAAACACTGGGCTGGGGCCTGGTGGCCGCCTTCGGCGGCACGACGAGTGAGCAAGACCAAGAACGAGAGAGCCCGGCGATCGAGGGGCTTTCTCGTTCTTGGTCTTGCTCACTCGTCGTCAGCCCGGCGTAGCCGGGCCGCCAGGCCCGCAGCGTGCAGCGAGCTCTTCTCCATGGCCCTCCATGGCCCTCCATGGTGAAAAGCCCTTCCGTTGATCTACTTCCCCCCGGTCGCGCGCGTCAACGCCGCCGCGCCGCCGACGACGGGCAGCGTGATCGACGTGCCGCTGAGATCGATCGACAGTTCGGTGCCGGGCTTCGGCCACAACGTGAAGTCGCGATCGCTCGACATGATCATCAACCCGATCCGCTTGCCGACGGGAATGACCTGATCGTCCGGCTCGAGATCGAACGTCATCTTAACCATCTTGCCGGGCGTCAACGGAGTGCCCGGCGCTTTCGAGTGATAGTCCCCGCCGGTCGTGAGCGACGCGGCGTTCTGCGGATCCGCCCAGCCGCGTGTGATGAGGTTGCTCGTGCCGATGGAACCGTCCGTCCACGGCAACTGCACGAGCCACACCGACAGGTTCGCCGCGGGCGTGCTCGATGCCAGCCGGAGCGTCACGCGCGACACACCGGACAGATGCACGGCCTCGGTCAACTCCGGCGTCGCGTACATCAGGCGATTGGGTGACGTCACCGCCTTGGCCAGCACCGCGCCGCTGAACTGGACGTCGTCCACCAGTGTCTCAATCGTGCGC
>CAYHEX010000289.1:0-5700 GCA_964355365.1 uncultured Solibacteraceae bacterium
GCCCGGCAGCTTGCTGAAGATCTGCGCCATGCCGACGGCCAGTGACACGGCGCCGCCCGTACGACCCTGCACGTTCTCGCCCACTTCAGCCTGCAACTCCGGCAGGTTGACCACTTCCATGTTGAGCTTCTCGTACGCGGCCGGCGACGTGTTAATCGCGTAGTAGTCAGCCGGCTGCAGCGAGCAGGCCGCGATCAGCGCCATCACGCCAACGACGCCTTCCATCAACATCGCGCCGTAGCCGATCGGACGGATATCGCTTTCCTTGTCGATCATCTTCGGCGTGGTGCCCGAGCCGATGAGGCCGTGAAAGCCCGAGATCGCGCCGCACGCGATGGTGATGAACGCAAACGGAAACAGCGTGCCGGGGATGATCGGTCCACCGCCGCCGATGTAGGACGAAAAGGCCGGCATCTGCAGGTGCGGGTTGACGATGACGACGCCGATGATCAGGAAGCCGATGGTGCCGATCTTCATGAAAGAGGACAGGTAGTCGCGCGGCGCGAGCAGCATCCAGACCGGCAGCACGGACGCGATGAACCCGTACGCGCCCAGCACGATGATCAGTTGCTCGCGCGACAGCAGGAACCAGTGGCCGATCGACGAGGCGGCGACCGGCTTGCCGGCGACCACCGCGATGATGAGCGCGATGACGCCGATGACCGTGGCCTCGCTCGTCTTGCCCTTGCGCCAGTAGTGCGTGTAGAAGCCCATGAACAACGCGATCGGGATCGTGAGGCCGATGGTGAACACGGCCCAGGCACTTTCCTGTAGCGCGTTGACGACGGCGAGGCCGAGGCCCGCCAGCGCGACGACAACGACAAAGATGATGGCGATGGCGGCGGTCGTGCCGGCCACCGGCCCGATCTCACTCCGCGCGATCGACGCGAGCGAGGCGCCGCCGCGGCGCGTCGACGCCCACAGGATCAGCATGTCGTGGACGGCGCCGGCAAGACAGACGCCGGCCACGATCCAGATGAGGCCGGGCGCCCAGCCAAACTGCGCGGCCAATACGGGCCCGATCAGCGGGCCTGCGCCCGTGATCGCGGCGAAGTGATGGCCGAACAACACCCAGCGCGACGTCGGATGGAAGTTGTGGCCATCCTCTTTCGTATGCGCGGGAGTGATGCGTGTGTCGTCGAGCATCATGATCCGGGCCGAGATGAACGCGCTGTAGAAGCGATAGGCCATCGCGAGCACACCGAGGACCGGGATGATGATGTACATTGCTGGCATGGCCGGGATTATAGACTTCATTTTGCACGTCGACACACATTTGCTTGAAGCCGTGCGAACTTATGGCCAGTGGGTCTACGGCCTGCTCTTCGCCATCATCTTCGCGGAAACCGGCCTGGTGGTGACCCCGTTCCTCCCGGGAGACTCCCTGCTATTCGCGGTGGGTGCCCTCTGCGTCGCCGGCTCGGACGGCTCCCCCGCCCCCCTCAGCCTGCCCACGGTCAGCCTGCTCCTGATCGCGGCCGCCTATCTGGGCAACACCGTCAACTACTTCATCGGCCGGGCCATCGGGCCGCGGGTCTTCCAGGCCACCGACAACGGCACCATCTTCGGCAAGCTGCTCAATCGGAAGTATCTGGATCAGGCTCACGCGTTCTTCGAAAAGCACGGCGGCAGCGCTGTGGCGCTCAGCCGGTTCGTGCCGATCGTTCGCACGTTTCTGCCGTTCGTGGCTGGCGCGGCGAAGATGTCGCCAAAGACGTTCATGTTCTACAACCTGGTTGGAGCGGTCGGCTGGGTGGGCGTGTGCGTCGGGGCGGGCGTGCTGTTCGGGAACATCCCGATCGTGAAGCAGAACTTCTCGCTCGTGGCGCTCGGGATCGTGTTCGTGTCGTTCCTGCCGATCGTGTTTGAGTACCTCAAAGCGCGCCGCAATTGAAATCGGGAATCAATTCGGTGAATTGATTCCCGATTTCAATTGCCGGTTCGTGACGATCACGACTTTGCCCCAGATCTGGGTGCGCAGGTAGCGGCCGCGGGTGCCGACGATGGCCGGCTCGGTGTGCACCTCGATGATGGGCAAGCCGGCCTGGCGCAGCGCCGCCACATCGGATTCGATCATCACCGCGTAGGCGCGACCGGGCGCAGTCCACGTGGCGAGCAACTCGTTGGCGAAATCCGTTTGCTGCACCGGATGTTCCGCGTAGAAACGCATGCTCGCCTTCCAGCGACCCTGCCGGTAGATCACGACACGGTCAGCGTCTTCAACCCGCGACTGCAGCCACACGCCGAGCTTGTGGCCGGGCCGCGTCTCGTCGAACACCGGCAACCCCACCAGCGCGACGCCACCGTAGAGCACGATCAACGTGGCGATCAGCGGCCAGCCCAGCGGTGAGGGCCGGAGTTTGCGAGCGGCCAGATAGCCCGCCCATCCCAACCCGCCGAGGCCCACGGCCGAGAAGACGCCCAGCGTGACGGCCGGCAGGTTCAAGTCCACCTCGAGAAACGCGATGACGCCGACCACGCCAATGACGCCGAGCAGGAGGCCGGTGAGCACCAGACTCCAGGCCGTGAAGCGGAAGCGGCGATCGGTATCGGTGATCGCCGACTGCCACGCGTCCGCGGCCAGGAGGCACACCGCGGGCACGATCGGGAAGATGTAGTGATCGAGCTTGAATCGCGAGGCTGAGAAGAAGCCGAAGACGACCGCGATCCAGGCCCACAGCAGGACGCGGCGCGGCGTAAACGGGTGGCCGAGTCGGCGCTGGCGCCATCCATCGATCACGGCAGCCAGGCACACGAGGGCCCACGGAAAGATCGCCCCGGCCGCCACGCGCACGTAGAAGAACGGGTGGAAGCTCTTGCGGTACAGCGGTGCGGCGAACAATTGCAGGTTGTTGTAGAGGATGTAGCCGTCAACAAACTGCTGGTCGAACCGGCGCCACATCAACAGGAACCACGGCAGCGCCAGGACCACGGCGGCGGTGAGCCCGGTCACCCAGTGAATGCGCCGCACCAGCGCCCGCGTTTCCTTCGACAGCGCGGCCAGCACAAACGCCGCCACGAAGATGATGAGGACGAACGGGCCCTTGATCTGGATCGCGAGCGACAACAGGAGAAACCCGGGGATCTGCAGCCGCGGCCGGTTCTCGAGCGCCGCCACCGCGAGCAACGCGAACGCGCCGAACAGAAACGCGTTGAAGATCATGTCGAAGATGGCGAAGTGCGCCAGCGCGAACGTGAGCGGCGTGAGGACGAACATCAGCGCGCCACGCTCGCCGGTTTCGCGCCCGAACAGCCGGCGGCCGAGCCAGAACGTGATGCCGATCAGCGCGAGCGCGGCCATCGCCGTGGGAAACCGCGCGGCGAATTCGGTTTCTCCGAAGAGGCGGAACGACCCGGCCTGGAACCAGTGAAACAACGCCGGCTTGTCGATGATGGGTGTGCCGTCGATGCGCGGCACGAGGTAGTCGCCGAACTGACGCATCTCGCGCGTGATCTCCGCGTAATGCGCTTCGTCCGGATCGATCAACGGCAGATACGCCATCCGCCAGAAGATCACGACCCAGCCGACCAGCGCCCACAGTGCCACGCGCAGCGCGCGGTTCAGATTCGCGGAAACGATCATCCGGGTGACATGATACTCAGTCACCCATCGTCATGGCACTCACATTCATTCTGCTCACGGTCTTCATCGACATGCTCGGGCTGGGGCTGTTGATCCCGGTGATCCCGTTCGTCGTGCGGCAGTTCAGCGAGAGCGCATTTACGGTGGGCCTGCTGTCGATGTCGTTCGCGTTGTTTCAGTTTGTGGCCGCGCCGATTCTCGGACGGCTCTCCGACCGGTATGGACGACGCCCGCTGTTGCTCTTCAGTCTGTTCGGCTCGGCCATCGGGTACGTGCTGTTTGGCCTCGCGCACTCGCTCGCGATGCTGTTTGTGGCGCGCATCGTGGACGGCATCAGCGGCGGCAACGTGTCGATCGCGCAGGCCTACATCGCGGATGTGACCGAACCGCAGCACCGCTCGCGCAACTTCGGCATGCTCGGCGCCGCGTTTGGCCTCGGGTTCATCGTCGGCCCGGCGGTCGGCGGCACGCTCAGCCACTTCTGGGGCCTGTCCGCGCCGGCGTTTTTCGCGGCGGCGCTCGCCCTCGCCAATACCGCGCTCGGCTTCTTCGTGCTGCCCGAGACGCGTCCGGTGGAGAAGCGCACGCACACGCCGATGACCTTCCGGTCGCTCAATCCGATCGGCGGCGTGCTGCGCGGCATGCGGCACGAGCATCTCGGCCCGGTGTTTCTGGCGATCTTCGCGTTCAACATCGCCTTCAGCGGCCTGCAGTCGAACTTCTCGCTGTTCACGCTGGCCAAGTTCGGATGGGGCCCGCAGGAGAACGCGGCGCTATTTGTCGTGATCGGCGTCACGTCCGCCATTACGCAGGCGGTGATCGTGCGGCGCATCGTGCAGACGTACCGCGATCAGTCGATCGCGCTGGTGGGCCTGGTGATCCAGTCGGCCACGTATCTGTTCACGGCGTTCGTGCCGGCGGCCTGGATGCTGTACGTGTCGCAGGCCGTCATGAGCTTCGGCGTCGGCATCTCCACGCCGACGCTGTCGGGCATCGTGTCCAACAGCGTGTCGGATCAGGAACAGGGCGTGATGCTCGGCACGACCCAGTCCGTCACCGCGCTCACGCGCATCGTCGGTCCACTGTGGGCCGGCTTCGTGTTCGACTGGCTCGGCCCCGGCGCGCCCTACTGGAGCGGCGCCATCTTCATCGCGGTGGCCGCCGTGTTGATCATGGGCGCGAAGCCGCGCCGCCACCAGCACGCGTGATGCGGGCGACCGTCACTTCCGGATTGTGACGACCGGCGGCGCGTGCATCCGGCGCGCGAATGCGTCGAGGTACGCATCCCATGCGGCGAGATTCGCAAAATCGCCGCTCCGGTCCCAGCCCGCGCCTGCCCAGTACACGGCGGGGGTACCGGCGGCGACCTTCGTCACCAGCAGATAGTTGCCGTCGGCTTGCGGCGCATCGGCGATGTCACGAGGATCCACCACCACGCCGCAGCCCACATGTCCGTTGTCGCCGGAAAACGCTTCCCACGTCCGCATCACACCGAGCTCGCGGCGCAGCGAGAACTCCTGCCCCGCCACGTTCTTGATGCCGACTGCCTGCTGCAGTTCGCGGGGCGACGGGACGCGGTAGAAGCTCTCGAATCGGCTCAGATTCTGCCCGGCATCGAGCGTGATGCGCTTCACCTCCGCGGGCTTCGAGCCTGCGGCATCCCAGTTCGTGTAGCTCAACTCGAACATCACCCGGATCGGGCCGTTCGCGAGCGCGCGCGATTCGCGGAAGTTCGCCGACGGATACAGCTTGCCATCCTGCCAGATCCCGTTGCCGCCGCACCCGCGCGTCTTGCCGGCCGAGTACAGGTCCGCGCCGTCACCGCTGTCGCGGTGATAGTCGTCGACCATGTACCAGTCATTGATGATCAGCTTGCGCGTGCGCTTGACCCAGATGTCGATGGCACTGCTCGTCAGCGGCTCGCGCGCCCACGCCTCGAGCGCCGGCCCATACGTCCGGTGCGCGATGCGGTCGTTCTCCCAGGCGTAGTCGTCGCGCCGTTCGCGCACGAACCGGCCGTAGGCCTTGAACTCGTCCCTCGCGGGGATGCGATGCTCGCCGACCGACAGCGTGAACGTCTTCGTCTCGCTCGCCGCGAAGTCCGACTGAAAGATCAG
>CAYHEX010000290.1:0-5685 GCA_964355365.1 uncultured Solibacteraceae bacterium
CCCTGATTGGATCCGGCGTTTGGCCTTTCAACCAGCCTGGCAACGGGCCGGGGGATTTTCCCCGGCCGGTTGGTTGCTTCCATCAGATGGACGAGCACTTCCGCACTGCGCCGTTTGACCGCAATCTGCCGGTGCTGATGGCGCTCTTCACCGTGTGGTACACGGACTTCTTCGACGCGCACTCCGTGGCGATCCTGCCCTACGACCAGTACCTCAAGCGGTTCCCGGCCTACCTGCAGCAGTTGACGATGGAGAGCAACGGCAAGCATGTGACGACGGATGGCGGGGCGGTGGGGTGTGAGACGAGCCCGGTGTATTGGGGCGAACCGGGCACTAACGGACAGCACTCGTTCTATCAGCTCATCCATCAGGGCACGCGCCTGATTCCGTGTGACTTCATCGCGTTCGGCCAGTCGCTCAACCCAACGGGACCGCATCACGACATCCTGATGGCGAACGTGCTGGCGCAGGCGCAGGCGTTGGCCTTCGGCAAGACGGCCGACGAAGTGCGCGCCGACGGCACGCCCGAGGCGCTCGTGCCGCATCGCGTGTTCGAGGGCAACCGGCCGTCGAATACGATCTTCGCGGAGCGCCTCACCCCGCAGGTGCTCGGTGCACTCATTGCCCTCTACGAACACAACGTCTTTACGCAGGGTGTGATCTGGAACGTCGATTCGTTCGATCAGTGGGGCGTGGAGCTCGGGAAGGTCCTCGCGCAACAGATTCTGCCGGAGCTCGACGCGCCCGGTGAGCCGGCGCTCAGTCACGACAGCTCGACGAACGCCCTGATTCGGCGCTACCGACAAGGGCGAGCCCGCCGCAGTTCGTCGGCGATTTAGCCCGCGAGCGGTTATCCTCTCCTCATGTCGAGCGATCGCCGCACATTCCTCAAGACCGTGTCCGCCGTCGGCGGTGCCCTCAGCGTCGGCTGGACGCGGAGGGCCTCCGCCAGGATCGAGAAGGCGCCCGCGCCGCTGAATATTCTGATTCTCGGCGGCACCGGGTTTACCGGGCCCGAACAGGTTGAATACGCGCTCGCGCGTGGGCATCGGGTCACGCTGTTCAATCGGAATAAGACGCGGCCGGACTTCTTCAAAGGGAAAGTGCACGAAGAACTCGTCGGCGATCTCAACGGCGACACGAGCGCGCTGGCCGGCAAGAAGTTCGACGTCGTCCTCGACAACCCGACGACGTTCCCGGCATGGGTGCGCAACGCGGGCCGCCATCTGGCCGGCAACGTGAAGCACTACATGTTCATCTCGACCACCTCGACGTATGCGGACCAGGGCATCGTTGGCCTCAATGAGACGAGCCCCGTGGCGGCGATGCCCGCGGGCCTCGACCCGTTCACGATCGATCCGCAGCACGCGACGCAGTATTACGGACCACTCAAGGTGCGTGCGGAAGAAGAGGTCAGGAAGACGTATCCCGACATCTGGACGGTGATTCGGCCCTGCCTCATCGTTGGTCCCCTCGATCGCACGGATCGCTTCACCTGGTGGCCGGCACGCATCGACCGCGGCGGCGAGGTGCTGGCGCCCGACAAACCGGATGATCCCTGTCAGTTCATCGACTCACGCGATCTCGCCGAGTGGATGGTGCGCATGGCCGAGGCGCGCGAGTTCGGGCTCTACAACGCGATCGGCCCCGCGCATCCCATGACGATCGCGGAGATGTTGTACGGCGTGAAGGCGGTCACCACGGCCGGCGCGCAATTTGTGTGGGTGCCGTGGGAGTTCCTGCAGGCCGAGAAGGTGCGTCCCTGGCGCGATATGACGGTGTGGCAACCGCCCGTCGGCCGCACCGCCGGATATCAGCGACGCGACGCCAGCAAGGCCATCGCCAAGGGCCTCACGTTCCGGCCGGTGGCCGTGACGGCCAAGGACACGCTCGACTGGCACAAGACGCGTCCGGCCCAGGAACAAGAGGCCACGATGAATGGCGCGATCAACGGGATCGGTCTCAAGCGCGAGGCGGAAGTGATCGCCGCGTGGCGCGCGAAGGCGAAGACCGCAGGCGCCGGAGTCTAGTAGATCCGCCCGGTCGAGGACGACACGACGCCGGCGTCAACAGAGAGCACGTAGGCGTCGCCGCCTGTCCCGGTCCACGTCTTGAGATGGAACGTGCCGCCTGGCGGCACACGGTACGTGGCGACGCCGCTCAGCGTCAGCGGCGTGGCCGGCTTGCACACCGCCGCGATCTTTGTTGTCCGCAGGAAGTACGTCGGCGCCTTGCCGACCACGCGCGCCGAACCGTCCATCTCAACGAGCACCGCGGATTCCTGATCGACGGCGATGCCGCGCGCCGTCGGTGCCCAGCCATCGGTCGTGATGCGTGCAAGGAAGGCGAGCGTGCGGCCGAGCCTGTCGCGCGGGCCCACGTGCGAGTCGGTGATGATGCCGGCCATGTTCGGCAGTGTGAGGAACGCGCGCTCGATGGTGACGTCGGGCGAGTACGGGTCGGCCAGCGCTGTCTTCGACGTGACGCTGGCGTTCATTCCCGAGTAGCCCCACTGTCCCAGCACCGCAAGCCCGGCGCTGGTGCCGCCGATCGGGACGCCGCGTGTGGCCGCGGCCTCGAGCGCGGCCTGCACCGGCGTGCCTTTCCAGTAGGTCACGTACTTCGATTGATCGCCGCCGGCGAGGAACACGCCGTCCGCGTGTGCAATCGCGTTCAATACGTCCGTGTCGGACGACGCCTCACGACTCTTGAAGACGATCGACTCGACGGAATCAACCGTGCCGAGCTTCATGATGAACGGGTTGTAGCCGTCCGCGCCGGAGGCGCGCAGCACCACGATGTCGCCGCCGCCGGCGTGGTTGATCAGCCAGGTGAACGCCTCGGGAATGTCGGTGCCGCCGCCTTCAAGCTGCAATCCGCCCGTCGTCTGCGGCGTGACGTCGGCGGCGTTGCCCGTCAGGTAGCTTTCGTAGGTCGCGGTGACCTTGTGGGTGGTGGCCGGTGTCTGACCTGCGATCGTGACGACGGACAATGCGGCGGTCAGGATAAGCACGGGCGCAGCGCGATGGGCTGAAGACATGCGGCCTATTGTAATTGTCGATACGATCAGGAGCGTGAAACGCGTCCTGTTTGTGTGCACGGGCAATATCTGTCGCTCGCCGACAGCCGAGGCCGTCGCCCGCGCGACGGCGCTGCGGCTTGGCGTGGACGCCGACGTTGAGTTCGACTCGGCCGGCATCGATGGCTATCACGCCGGCGAGGCGCCGGACCGGCGAGCCACGGCGCGTGGCCGGCTTCGCGGCTACGACCTGTCGCCGCTGCGCGCGCGGCGAGTGACCGCTCAGGATTTCGAACGCTTCGATCTCATTCTGGCGATGGACCGTGAGCACCTCGATGCGCTGACACGCAAATGCCCGTCCGACCATCGTCACAAGCTGCGAATGTTCCTTGGCGGCTCGACCGTCTTCGATGGCGTCGACGTGCCTGATCCGTATTACGGCACCGACAGGGATTTTGATGTGGTCCTCGACATGTGCGAGGACGTGATCCCGCGGCTGCTTGCGGAGCTGACCGGCCCGCCGATGCCTGGCTGAGTCAGTGCCAGAACGGCTTGCCCCAGACCACGCGGACGGGCGCGCCGTTCTGCGATGCGCCGAGGACGACGACCGACGTGATCGGCACAGTGGACTTCAGCGTCTGGCCCTGCGCGGCCACAAAACGGACGACGGGCTCGCGCACGAAGCTGCCGGCGCGGATCTCGCTGGCCGTGCCCGAGTAGTAGTCGTTCACCCAGATGCGTACCCCGGTCCAGTGCTCGGCGGTCTGGTTCCTGACGAGAATCGCACCACCGTCAACGACGATGTCGGGCAGCGCACGATCGCAGCCTCGCTGCCACAGGAACCATGCGGCGAGGAGCGCGATGAACGTGAATGAAATCGGAAGATGACGACGCACGGGCGACGGGGGCGATGGGCGCCTCAGGTGGTCGTGCTCTCTCGGATGGCCCGATCGACCAGCGCGCGCAAGTCGTACATTTCATCTGCGGTCAGGCCTTGACCGATCACCGCCGCACCGTACACGAACGCGATCGCGGCGATTGCCAGCGGCACGCCGAGGAAGGCCCACGCCGGATCTCCGAGCCACCACTGGGAGAGGCCGTACATCGACGAGAGCACCGCGGCCATCGCCAGCGCGCCGTAGATGGCCACGAAGCCCATCCAGACGTTCGGGTGCGGGCTGAAGCGGCCCTTCAGGACCGCGACGCCGTCGACGTCTTCGAGCATGAGATTGAGAAACGGGGAGAGCAGAGTGCGGCGATTCCGCGGAAGCTCCAGCACGGCATCGCGCGGCATCACGACCTGTCCGTCCAGGCCGCTCGCGCCTGATCTCAAGAGGCGGTCGAGGGTGCGCAGCACCTCCGCGCCAGATGATTCCAGCTCGATCTCGAACACCGGGCGCATGCGAGGTCTGTCGGTCATGGGTCTCCGTGCCGGTATGGTATCGCGGTTGAATCGGACTCAGTCGCGCGGCACGCGACGGGGCAGTGATCTAGAATCAGTCCAGCTTGGGGGAAAGGGCTCCCCGATGACGCGCGCGCATCGAATCGCCGCCGCACGGCTCCCCGTGGCCGTGCTGTTTCTGGTCGTGCTCCTCCACCCGGTGAGCGCTGGGCCGCTCACCGACGCGATGCCCCATGTCAAAGGCACGCCCGCCATCGTCCTCGAACAACTCGAAGCGCTGCTGGCGGCGGACAAAGAGCTGCAGATTGTCGGGCAGGGCTCGTGGTTGCGCTCCGGAGCGGCCACGGCCTCAAAGGCCGGTGGCGTCACGCGACAGTACAAAGATCCGCTGTTGTTTGCCGAAGGCGCATCCGATCAGGATTTGCGGCTGGTGCTCCAGGGCAAAGAGGAAGCGGCGATGGGCGCCAAGTGGGCGACGCTGTCGTCGGCCGAGCAGGCGGCCATTCGCGCTCGCGATGAAGCCGTGATGGCGGCCAAGTGGCTCGACGTGCGCAGCAAACTGGCGGCCGGCATCCGCAAGGCGATTCCCGTCGGCGCCGACGCCAGGACCATCGAGCAGGCGCTGCTGCGTTACGGATTCAGCGCGACGGACGCCGCCGCCATTTCCAAACGCGGCGCGGGCAACATCATGGAGGCCATTCTCAGCTCGGTGAATCTCTACTCGCCGCCGCAATTGGTCCGGATGGTGGTTGACGAGCACACCGCCACCGCGGCGTTCGCGAAACTCGGCGCTACGCCCAATCTGGCCGGGAAGGCCGCCGAAGGCGTGTGGGGCGCGGGCGCGAAGGCGGCCACGCAGGAGTTCGAGGCGGGCGGCCGGTTGTTCTACAACGGCGCCAATGGCGCGCGCACGGGGTTCGTCGATCTGGTGCACATGGCCGAGGAGTTCGGGCGCTACTCCTTCGGTGGGGCCGCCAACATGTCGGTGCAGTGGGCGGAGAAGGCCGCCGAGGCGATGCGCACCGGCGACATGAGTCTGGTGGCGAAATACCTGAAGCGCCTCAAGGAGACCTGGGCGCTCGCCATCAGGAAGGGCGGCTTACGAGCCGAGTCGCTGCGCTCGTCGCTCCTGAATCTGAATGAGTTCATCGCCGCCGCGGAGAAGGGCCAGTCGGCCGCGCTCGAGAGCGGCGTGACGTTGCAGAAATTCCTGCGCACCGCCCGGATGCAGTCGTCGGTGCTCGGGCAACTGGCGCGCAATCCC
>CAYHEX010000291.1:0-5653 GCA_964355365.1 uncultured Solibacteraceae bacterium
TCGATCTGCTGCTGATGACGATGGTCCTGATCTGGTCCGTCAACTACAGCGTGATCAAGCGCGCCTTCGATGAGATTCCGCCCCAGCCGTTCAACGCCGTGCGGATGCTGATCGCCACGGCGGTGTTCATGGCCGCGATGTGGCTCGCGGCAGCGGCCGCCAGGCGCGGCGCGAAGGTGTCGCGCATCTTCTACACCGACGTGCGGCCGACCACGAGCGATTGGTGGCAATTACTGGGACTCGGGATCGTCGGCCACTTCTTCTATCAGATCTGCTTCGTCGGCGGGGTTGCCGGCACGAGCGTCAGCAACAGCGCGCTCATCATCGGCGCCACCCCGGTGGTCGTGGCGCTGGCGTCCGCCGCCCTCGGGCACGAACGCATCGGCCGCCTGCACTGGTTCGGCGCGGCCACGTCCGCACTTGGCATCTATCTCGTCGTCGGGCACGGCGCGGACTTCGGCGGCGCGCATCTCACGGGCGACCTGCTGGTCATGACGTCGGTCGCGTGCTGGTCGATCTACTCGCTCGGCGCGGCGTCGCTGATCAAACGTCACTCGCCGCTGTTTGTGACCGGCATGACGTTCGCGATTGGCTGTGTGCCGTACGTCCTGTTTGTCTCACCGCAGATGATGGCGATCCACTGGCTGCATCTTTCGACCTACGTCTACGTGTCGATCTTGGGATCCGCGCTCCTCGCGCTGTGTGTGGCGTATCTCATCTGGTACACCGGTGTGCAGGCGATTGGCGTCGCGCGGACGTCGCTCTATTCCAATCTGGTGCCCGTCGGCGCCATGACGGTGGCCGCGATCTGGCTCGGCGAGCCGGTCACCGTGCTCAAGATTGCCGGCGCCGGCGCGGTCCTCACGGGCCTGTTCTTGACGCGCCTCGGCCGCAAGACGAGTCCGGTGCCAATAGAGGAATAGCCCAGTCCAATAACCAGCTAACATTGACCTGTGAAATCCCACTACTACAGCGCCCACGCCGTGGGCCTGCGCGCCGAATTGGGTGTGGCGATCTCCCGCGAGCAGATGCGCGTGCTGCACAAGAAGGACGCGTGGCGGCATTTCCTCATCGCTGGGCGCCAGTTCGCGATCCTCGGCCTCGCGACCTGGGGCCTCGTCCACTTTACGAATCCGCTGATCTGGATTCCGCTCGCGTTCGTGCAAGGCTTCACCGTGTTCAACTTCACCGTGCTGCTCCACGAAGTGCTGCATCACTGTGTGTTCGAGAAACGCCACGTTGTGGCGGAACGCATTCTGGCGCTGGCCTACGCCATTCCCTCGGGGATCTCCGCCAGTCAGTTCACGCGCTGGCATCTCGATCACCACGCGGAATTGGGTTCTGACGACGACCCAAAGCGGCACTACCTGTCGCCCAAGCGTGTGGCGCGTTGGTACAAGTTGCTCTACGCGACCCCCGCGTTGTTTCCGATCTACTTCCGCGCAGCTGCGCAGGAAACCGCAACGTATCCGGCCGAGCTGAAGCGCACGATCGGGTGGGAGCGGAAGGTGTCGATTCTGTTTCACCTTTCCGTGGCGGCGCTGCTGTGGTGGCACTTCGGATTCTGGGCGGCCTGGCGCGCCGATCTGTTTCCGGTCTTCTTCGTGTTTCCGATCGCGTTCACGCTCAATCGGCTCGGGCAGCACTACGACATCGATCCGTCAGATCCCGCCAAGTGGGGCACGCTGATGCGCGGGCATTGGTTCTGGAACTTTGCGTACATCTACTCGAACTTCCACCTCGAGCATCACTACTTCCCGGGTGTGCCGTGCTACCGCCTGCCGGCGTTGCAGCAGGCGCTCGAGCCGTTCTACCAGAAGCGCGGCATGCGCTGGCAGACGTACCGCGGCCTGATCTACGGCTGGATCGTCGAGAACAAGAAGCCGCATACCGACTGGTCGCTCATTTGAAATTAGTGAGTTGGTGAATTAGTGAATTAGTGAATTCGGGAATTGAATTCGCTAACTCTCTAACTCGCAAACTCGCTAACTACTCGTACTTGAGTGCCATGAGGAACGCGTGGAACGTCGGCTGCCATTTGGTGATGGTTGCCGCCGGGCCGAGCGCTTTGACGAAATACGGTCCGCCCGGTGTGTCCACGTAGACGGCGAGTTGCCGAAAGCCAGGCTTGTTGAAATGTTCCGCTGAGCCGGGCGCCACTTCGGCCACGAACGTGCCGCTCACGTCCACCGCCGTCAGCTTCAGTCCCGACGTCGTAGTGGGCGTCATCGTGCGTGCCACGTCCTTGGACGGTCTCCCGTCGGGCTGTGCCATCTGGCTGACCCAACGATCGATGTTCGCTTGCACATTGCCGCCCTGGCTGGCGCCAAAGAAGAAGACGGTCACCGTGGCGTCTTCCGGGTCGCCGTCCACCTTGGCGAGCGTGTATTCCGCCAACCGCATCGAGGAGGACGGGGTCTTCGAGGTCCAGGTGGCCGGCGCGTCGAACTTCAACGTGGCCTTCGGCGTCTGGAGTGAGGCGGCAGTCAACGAAGCAGTGGCTATGCCGAGGACGGCGGCAACGAACAATGTGCGCATGTGCCGATGGCACCTGAGATCAGGCCAGGCGCGCGCGGCGGAGGTGGGTGAGCGAGACGACGAGTGCGAGGGCGCACAGCGTGACCACCGACCGCATCATGAACTCGCGATAAACGGCGTGGCCGACCAGATCGAAGATCACGAAACCCATGATGCCGAGCGCGCCCCATGTGGCCGCGCGCCACGTCCGAGACACCTCGGGCATGCGATCGATCAGCAGCATCACGGCCGGCGCAGACAGCAGGAGGACGTAGTCCCATCCTTGCGGTGAGAGCAGGGGAATCAGGATGAGCAGCGCCGCGGCTTCGAGGTACGACGGCTCATCCACGAGCGATCGCCGCCACCATGCGTCCACGACGAGGCCCAGCCCGAGCACGGCTGTGAGCAGCGCCAGGGCGCTCGCGACCCGGCCGGGACCAATCCACTTGGCCCACATTGCGGCGAACGAGATGTTGTCGCTGGCGAGCAGGTTGGGCGCTGTCGTCGACGTGACGGTGTGCCACCAGTCGCCAAGCAGGGTGATGTTGCCGACGACGCCGTAGAGCACCGTTGGCACCAGGAGGGCAACGGCGACCGTGGCCGCAAACGCCACCATGGCTCGTCGATGCTCGCTGACAAGCACCCATGGCGCGAACACGATGCCGTACGGCTTGACGCACACGGCTGCGCCGAACAGCACGCCCGCCACCGCCGGCAGCTCCGACTGCAGCGCGCCGATGGCGGCAACCACGAGGAGACCGAAGACGAGATTGACCTGGCCGAGCAACAACTCGTGCAGGAAGAACTTGGCCAGGAAGAGAAACGTCAGCCCGACGAGGAGTGGCAGGCCGCGACGTCGCGTCGGCACAAATTGCGCCGACCATCGAAGCAGGAGCACGAGTGCGCCGACCGAGATGGCAAACCAGAGCATCTTGGCCGTCTCCACGTCAACGACCGCAAATGGAATGGTCGCCATCGCAAACACAGGCAGGTATTTGAACTGGTAGTGCTCGTCGCTGTCGCGATAGAGCGGCTCGGCGTTCAGCACGCGAGTGGACGCCTGTCGGTACACCCCGAAGTCCACCATCTCCTGGCGGATCTTGGATTGAAATGCGCCGAGCGCCAGCAGGCAGATCAGCACGGGTGGCAGGACGCGCCGCAACACCGCTCTAGCTTAGGCCATCAGCGCGCGCAACGCGGCGGCCACGTCGGCGGCCGAGGCTGGGCGGGCATCGGCGCGTTTCGACAGCGCGCCGGCGAAGTACGACGCGAGACGGATGGCGCGATCCGCTGACAGCGTGGCGACGGCGGTGAGCGGCGGCGCCGGGTCATTCGCGATCGCGCTCAGGGTCTGTGCGGTCGTTTCGCGCCGGAACGGATGGCGGCCGGTGATCGCCTCATAGAGCAGTACGTGCAGGCTCCACAGGTCCACGGCCGGCGTGGGCGCGGCGCCGGCGACGGCCTCGGGGGACATGTACAACGGCGTGCCGGCGGCCGGCACATTGGGGCGCAGTTCTTCCGGAAGGCTCGCGGTGGCCGACCACAGATGGGCGAGTCCGAAATCCAGCAGTTTCGGAACCCCCGTGTGATCGAAGCCGATGTTGCTGGGTTTGATGTCGCGGTGCAGCAGGTGCCGCGCATGGACCACCGCCAGCGCTTCGGCCAGCGCGAGTCCCAGCGCCAACACATCATCGGTGGCCATGGGCCCTTTCGAGAGTTGATCGGCCAGGGTGCCGTGCGGCATGTACTCGCACACGAGCAGGGGCTGGCCCCGCCAGGCCTCCACGCCGTAGACCACCGCGAGATGCCGATGCGTCACGGCCGCCATGGCACGGGCTTCGAGGCGCAGCAGTTCCGAGTACTCCGGCGTGGCGCTCGGCAGCAGCTTGACGGCGACCGACCGTTCCAGCGCCAGATCCCTGGCGCGGTACACCACACCCATTCCTCCGCGGCCGATTCGTTGTTCGAATCGGAACTTGCCAAAGAGCAGGTGCGGCACGAGGGAGGGCACCAACGGCGAGCCGCAGCGGTCGCACACCGCCGCGCTGGCTTCGTCGATGTGTCCGCAGGCGTCACATTCCAGCGCGCGGGCGTGGCGCTGCACGAGGCCGACGCGCCAACTGGCCGATGCCGCGCCCGGTTCGACCTCTGCCGGCGCCGGTGACGAGTGCGCTTCGATGGTCAGCGACGCAGATTCTGCCAGCGCGCTCAGCCACTGCCGATCATCGTCGGAATAAGCGCCCCCGCTCTTGCGGTCGCCGACGGCGATGAGTCCGTTCAACGTGCCGTCGGATCCGTGCAGCGGCACGACCAGACGAGCGCCGCAGTCGACCAGCCAGTAGCGCTCGTCCTGCGGCAGCCATCGCATGGGCGACGTGCCCCCGGCCAGCGGCGTATCGAGTACGCCGCGCCCGACGGTCAGCAGATCGATGAGCAGCGCGGACGCCGGCAGGGGCTCCGCTGACCCGAAGAGCGGCACAAACTGCGTGGCGGATTCATCGCGCACCAGCACGACCACCCGATAGGGGCGGAGCGCACGGTCGATGCCCGAGGTGAGATGGGCGACCATCTCATCGATCCCGCGTGACTGCCGCATCCCGTTCGTGACGGTGAACAGTGTCTCTCCTGCGTCGTAGTGCTCGCGGAAGAACGCACGGTTGAACGCGTGCAGCAACCGGCGACGCGAGTAGAGCGTCACGGCGCTCAGGGCGGCGACCACCATCCATGCGAGTGTCGTGCTCGAGAAGACCTCCGACACGATTTGGTCCTGCCGGATGTAGATGACCAGCGCGGTCGCGGTCAGAGGGACGATGGCGGCCGCTGCGAGCAGTTGGGGGCTGAGAAGCACGCGCACGCCGCGGCGCACCACTTCACGAAGCTGCCAGTGCCGTCCTTCGAGGGCGCGATAGGCGATCAGAGACGGGGCGACGGCCCAGGCGATCGTCAGGATTCCGAGCAGTGTACGCAGCGGTGTGTAGGGCACGCCGAGGCTGTTCCCGTCCGAGTCCACATACAACGACTTCATGAGCCGGGCGGCCAGCGTTGCGATCAGGATGGCCCATCCCAGGAACAGCCGCTCGTGCCGGCGGCGGTCCTCAGCGAGCAACCGGCGAAAATCCCCGTCGGCGGGGCGATC
>CAYHEX010000292.1:0-5650 GCA_964355365.1 uncultured Solibacteraceae bacterium
CCTCTTTTCGTATCTCAAAACACCACTTCAATCCGCACCGTTCCGGCCACCATCACACGCCGGCCCGGCGTGCCGAGTGGTGTCCTGATGAACTGCACGTCGGGCTTGAGGCCCACCCATTTTGTCAGCGCAAACCGGTGAAATGCCTCGACGGCGATCTCGCGTCCGCCCGGATCCTCAGGCGTGGGCGCGGCGACGCCCACGAACGTGACGCCGATGCCGATCGTGTCGTCCGGCCTTCCGCCGACCAACCCGCGTCCGACCAAGCCCGCGCCGATGTGCGACGAGGTGGCGCTCAGTCGTGGATCCGCGAGCCCTGCCTGAAAGAACGCGCCCACGGATCGCTCGATGCCGTTTCGCTCTCGGCTCCAGAGCGTCTGATCGAAAACGACGTACTGCCCGCCCGTTGAGACCGGCCTGATTACGTCGTTCAGTTCAGCATCCTGTTCTGCCTGCTGACCGCCGACTCGCCAATAGCCAACGCCGATGCGGCCGCCGCCACGGGTGTTCCAGCGGAGTCCCGCTTCGCCCACCGCGAACAGCGCGTCGAAGTCGCGCACGCCCATGGCGGGCCCGCCGTTGAACACGCCGGCGCTGGCGTATGTGCGTTCGGTCGGATCGACGTGAACGACCAGGCCGAAGTGCGGATCCGGATACGTCGGCAGCGGAAACACCGTCGGGCTGTAGCCCATGGACGAGTTGATGAAGTCCCCGGTGTTGTCGAGACACGCGAACTCCGTGTTCGCATCGATCAGGCCGGTCTTGACGCGGAGCTTCGCGCCCACTTGCTGCTCGAACCACACCTCCGCAAATCGACGAAACGGGTCGGCGTCGATGTTGGAGAACGCTTGCACTGAGCTGAACTCGAGCGGGCCGTTCAGGCCGCCGAGAGTTTGATACTGCACGAGCGCCCGGCTGCCTTTCAGGCCCGCAAGTTTCTCGAAGTCAAAAGTCAGCCCGGCGGTCATGAGATTGCGTCCGAATCCCCCCACGCCGCTCGACCACATGCCGAGCCCTGATCCGTCAGAGGACGACGTCAGTTCGAATGACAGGCCGCGATTCTCGATGGTGGTGCGGGCGCGATTCCAGTCGCCGGTCATGCGCGACCAGGTGGACCACTTCGGTCCAACGCCAAACCACTCGCGCGGAGCCGGCGGCGCCGGTGACGCCGCCGACGTGGACGATGAGGCATTGGAGGCGCTGGGCGGCCCGCCGGTACTCTCTGCCGCGACGTTCTGTTGGGCGAGCACGGGAGATGCACAAACGATGACGAAACACGCGACTGCAATTGCGACGATGTGGTGCCGGCGCATACCTGCCTCCACCAAGACAATCGGTCGGCGGCGGAAAGACTTGACCGGTGAGCTCAGTCCGACAACGGGCAGATCGCGCGTGTCTCGGCCAATGTCGGCACGCCGCCTATTGCGCCGATGCGCGTGCAACTGATTGCGGCGGCAGCGTTGGCGAAGCGGAGTGTGTCTGCGATGTTGTTACCGTCGAGCAGCGCGGCGATGAAACCCGCGCGGAACACGTCGCCGGCGCCGGTGGTGTCGACCGCCGTCACCGAGACGCCGGGCGCCGTCAGTAATGTGTCTTTGTCGAGCGCCATGGCGCCGCGCGGGCCCAGGGTGACAGAGATGACGCCATCGCAGCGCTGCCGCAGCGCGCGCAGTCCGCGCTCCGCATCGGATTCGCCGCTGAGCATGGCGAGCCCGTGCTCCGAAAGAATCGGATGCGTCGCGAGTTGCAGGAGTTCGATCAGTGCCGCCGCGCTGGTGCCGTTCTGTCCCGCGTCGATGTCGGTGGTCACGAGTCGTCCGGCAGCGCGGGCCGCGCGCGCCAGACGAATCGACGCGTCGAGGTCCGTGTCGTCCACATGCACGAGCCGCGCGGCCGCCACGTCGATGGCGTCGATCTGCGACGCGCCGATCGTCAGCGCCTCGTCTCTGCCCCAGAGGACGGAGCGATCGCCCGTGGCGGCATCGACGAGGATCGTGGCCCAGCGCGTGGCGGCGTTGTGTACCGTACGGAGATGCGTGGTGTCCACGCCGCGCGCCACCAGCGTGTCGAGCACGAAGCGGCCGTCGTCATCGTTGCCGATGGTGCCGGCGTAGGCAGCGCGCAGGCCGAGCGCCGCGCAGGCGGCCATGGTGGTCGCCACTTGTCCGCCGCACGAGCGGATGGCGGCGCCGATCTGCATCTTCGAGGGCGCGTCGGCCGCGCCCGGCAGATGCGGCACGATCAGCACGCGATCGACGGAGTTTTCGCCGAGACCGATGACGTCCACTTCTGACAACACGCCACGCAGTATACCGACCTCCATTGACACCTGTGCGTCTGGCACATAACGTGCAACCACATGGAGCTCACATGCGCACAGCCGTAGTTCTGTCGTTTCTGGTCGCTGCGACCCTCAGTGCGCAGACGCTGACGACGCCGCAAGCCGCGCTATCTGGTGCGGTGATGTCGGCGTCCAAGGCCGCGGGCATGATGGATGCGGCATCCAGGCGCATTCGCTACGTGCCCGGTGAAGTGGTGGTGAAGTTTCGTGCCGTCACTCCGGAAACACGCGGGGATCGCGCGATGGCGGCGATGCGCACGCGGCTGCGCGGCACCGGCACGATCGAGTGGATCGGCGGATCCGAAGCGATCATTCGCGACACGACGCTGGCCGATGCGCCGGCGTTTGCCGCCGAGCTCGCGCGGCAGCCCGAGGTGGAGTACGCGGAGCCGAACTACATCTATCGCATCGAGCCGCGGACCATCGGCAGTCGCCAGGCGTTGAGCGAGCGCGATCTGTTGTTCGACACGCGCGCGACGGTGCCGAACGATCCGGGCTTTGCGGCGCGACAGTGGAACTTCTCGCAGCTCGACATGACCCGCGCCTGGGATATTGAACCCGGCGGCTCCGCGTCGATCATCGTAGCGATCGTCGACACCGGGGTGACCACGCAGTCGGGGACCTTCGCGTTCTCGAACTGGAACGGCTCGGCGATCGTGAATCAGAACTTCGCGTTTGTGGTGAATCCGGATCTGGCGTCGAGCCGGCTGGTCTCGCCGTACGACTTCGTCAATCGCAGCACAACGGTGTTCGACATGGACGGGCACGGCACGCACGTCAGCGGCACGGTCGGCCAGGACTCGAACAACAACCTCAGTGATGCCGGCATGGCCTACAAGGTGCAGATCATGCCCGTGAAGGTGTGCGCGGGCTTCTGGGACGTGCAGTTCGCGATGTCGAAGGCCGGCCTTCGCGGTCAGGCGCCGCTCGACGCGGTCGGGTGCCTGAACAGCGACATCGCGGCGGGCATTCGCTACGCGGCGGATAACGGCGCCAAGGTCATCAACATCAGCCTCGGCGGTGACGCGGCGTCGGCCACGATTCTGTCGGCGATCAACTACGCCATCGGCAAGGGCGCGTTTGTGGCGGCGGCCGGCGGCAACGAATTCGACGAGGGCAACCCGACGGAGTGGCCGGCCGCGGATGCGCCCAGTGTGGACGGGCTCATGTCGGTGGCCGCCACGAATCGGTCGGGCAACCGCGCGCGCTACTCGAATACCGGCAGCTACATTGAGATTGCGGCGCCGGGCGGCGATTCGCGCGATCAGTCGAGCGGCACGGGCTTCATCTGGCAGTCGACGCTGATCTTCACCGACCAGGACCCGGCGGTGGGCTTCTACACGCCGCGGTTCGATCGCTTCGCGGAGGTCGGGTATCAGGGCACGTCCATGGCCACGCCGCATGTGTCGGGGTTGGCGGCGCTGATGATGAGCCACGGCATCACGTCGCCGGCCGCGGTGGAAGCGATCATCAGGCGCACGGCCAAGGACATCGGCGATTCGGGCAAAGACACCTCATTCGGGTACGGACTCATTCAGCCGCGCACGGCGCTGTTCGGCGTGGGAGCGATCAAATGAACATGCATCGATTGGTTGTCTTCGTTGCGTTTCTGGTGTCGGCCGCGCCGGTGGCCGCACAAACACACATGGGCAGCACGCGACCGGCGCAGGAGCGTCCAGGGCTCATCGCGTTCGGGTCGCTCGATTCCCTCAGTATCGCGTCGAGCAAGACGTTTGACGCCGTGTTCGGCACGTCGCGGACGCATTCGGTCGGCGCCGGTATCGATATCGTCAACGCGTGGCGCCACGTGTTCGTGCGCGTGGCGGCGTCGAAGGCCTCACTCGACGGCGAACGGGTCGTCATCGTCAACTCCACCGTCTATAAGCTCGGCACGAAGCTGACGATGAACATGACGCCGACCGAGATTGGGGCGGGCTGGCGATTCACGTCGAGGCGCGCGGGCGCGCGGATCACGCCGTACATCGGCGCATCGGCGGTGCTGCTGGCCTACAAAGAGACGTCCGCGTTCGCTGATACGGGTGAGAACGTCAGCGAGACGTTCAAGGGCGCAGGCGTGTTCGGCGGGGTGGACGTGCGAATCACGCGTCAGTTCCTGGTGGGTGGCGAGGCGCAGTATCGGACGATCAACAGCGCGCCGGCCGCAAACAGCGCGGCCGCCAGCTTCAACGAGAAGAACCTGGGCGGTGCTGTTTTTCGTCTGAAATTGGGCGTCCGATTCTGACTCAAGGGCTCCTAACATGGGGGGCCATGGAGGACCATGGGGAAGACCAACACCACCCCACCAGGCTTTCAAAAAGCTCTTCGAAAAGCTGTCGGTGTTGGGGTGGTGCTGTCGTTGGTTTTCTCCATGGTTCCCCATGGCCCCCCATGTTGAACGCTCTTCCTCTACCTAGAACTTGAACGTATCTCCGATACCGAGATCCCGGCACTACTCAGCGCGGCTGTGGCGACGTATGCGCGGGGCAGGGCTGGGCGTTCATGAAGACGTGGGGATGCCCGGGTCGATTCACGACGAACTGGCCGGTCAGATCAAGTTCGGTCTGGCTCTGCGCTGACCTCTGATACCATTGCGAGTCCTGTGCCTGAGCATTCACGGTTCATGCGTGACGCGCTTGGGTTGGCAGGGGAAGCGGCTCTGGCTGGGGAAGTGCCGGTAGGGGCTGTGGTCGTGGTGGATGGGGCGGTTGTGGGCCGAGGCTTCAATCGGCCGATATCGTCCACGGACCCCACGGCGCATGCGGAGATTGTGGCGCTCCGTGACGCGGCTCAACGGTTGGGGAACTATCGCCTGACCGGGGCCACGATGTATGTCACCGTCGAGCCGTGCCTCATGTGTGTCGGGGCGCTGGTGCACGCGAGGGTTGGCACGCTGGTCTACGGCGCGCCGGAACCCAAAGCGGGCGCCGTCGACAGCACCCAGCGCGCGCACGAACACGCCGCGCTGAATCACCGGATGACGGTGATTTCGGGTGTGCTCGCATCGGAGTCACGTGAGCTGATGCAGCAGTTTTTTAAGGAACGAAGGTCGTAGTCGCGGACCTTCAGGTCCTTGAGGTCGTAGTCGCGGACCTTCAGGTCCGCGAATCGGGTTCGAGCGGGCAAGGCATCGGGGAATGGCGATCGGGGAATCTATCGGCAATCGCTAATCTCGGTGTGAAGCATCGGGAATCGGCAATCTCGGTGTGAAGAGCAATAACGGAGAGGTACCGAAGTGGTCGTAACGGGCGCGCCTCGAAAGCGTGTTGTCGGGTAACCGGCACGTGGGTTCGAATCCCACCCTCTCCGCCA
>CAYHEX010000293.1:0-5548 GCA_964355365.1 uncultured Solibacteraceae bacterium
CTGCCCTCTAACCTTCTCCCTCGCCTTTGCCCTTTGCCCTCTGCCCTTTGCCCTTGTCTCTATCTGTGTCAGCTCGCCATCGCCAGCTCTGCCTCGTATTCCTTGAAGGCGGCCAAGACGATGTCGCGGAGTTTTTCCTGGGCGGTGACTTCCACGATGGGGCGGAGGAGTGAGAAGGTGCGGCGCTCGCCGTTCACGGAGTAGCTGCGTGCCGGGAAGGTCACGTTGCGGCCGCCGCCTTTGCGTTCCCACACACCGAAGCCCACGAGTTTGAGGCCGTCGAGCGGCCCGCCAGAGAAGCAGAGTTCCGCGTCGGCGAGTTTGCCGGCGGGGTTGCCTTTGTCGTTGAGAAAGAACTTGATCGTCATGTATGTGGCCTCCAGTGATGCGGGTGTTGCCCGTCGCCGCATCTCAGAGCAAGGCTCGGGCCAGCGCGCGCCATCTGGTGTGGTCTGCGCAACTGTTTGATTTCAGGTCGGTTGGTAAGGCACGCTGTGATCGCGTGATCGACAGCATCTTTCCAGTGACAACAACGGGGGCGTTGGCGGACGTGGCGCCGCTCCATGTGTTTACAACCCGGGCGCTGTCGTTTCGCGGTGAATCGACCGCAGCCGACTGGGCGGCGCTCTCGCACCTCGTGAACACGCCCGAGGACAGGATCGTGCGCGTGTCGCAGGTGCACGGCCGCGCGGTGTTGGTGGTGACGCCCGGAGTTGCGCTGCCCGCGACGGTCGAGGCGGACGCGATCGTCTGCACCGATCCGACGCGCGCGATTGCCGTCCGCGTCGCCGACTGCGTGCCGATCCTCCTCGCCGACCGCCACCATCGCGTCGTCTCTGCGATTCACGCGGGCTGGCGGGGCACGTGTGCCGGTATCGCACGCGCCACCGTCGAGGCGATCGCCGAACTTGGCGTGCCGGCCGAAGATCTGGTCGCGACCATCGGTCCGAGTATGGGGCCGTGCTGCTATCAGGTGGACGACACGGTCCGCGTGGCGTTTCTCGGCATCACGCCGGACGCCGCGGCGTGGTTTGCGGAGGACGGTCCCGGTCGATGGAAGCTCGACCTGTGGCGCGCGAACGCGGATCAGTTGGTCGCGTCAGGCTTGCCGGACGCGTCGATCACCACGATGCGCATCTGTACCGGTGACGCTCGGGACCGCTGCTGGTCGCATCGCGTGGACGGCCCGGCTGCAGGGCGGATGGCCGCCGCCGTGAGACTATTTCGATCATGACCCTGTCAGTGTGGTTGATGGTGCTGGCGTTGTTCGTGGGTGGGCAGGACGCGTCCACGGTGAAGATCGGCGCTGAGGTCAAGCGCACCGTCGGCACCGTGACCAAACTCGAGAACGGCGACGTCGCCTGTTACGTGCACCTCAAGGACGACGCCGGCAAGGCGTTTGTGGAGTTGGCGGACTTCGACATCTGTTTCCAGAAGCCGTCGATCGTCGGCAGGCGCGTCCGCCTGACCTACAAGCGCGGGACGGTCCTGGCCGACGAGTGTCAGGGCAACCCTGATTGCGGCAAGACAAAATCCGTCGCGCTGGTGGCGTCGGCGAGCGTGATCGCCGCGGCCGCTGGTGCAGAGACGGCCGCGCCTCGCGCGGCCATCGCCGCCGCGTCGTTGTGTGCGCCGGCGGAGTCCGTCGTGTTTTCGTGTCCCGTTGGCAAGAAGGTGGTGTCGGTGTGCGCGTCGCAGGAGCTGTCGCCGAAATCCGGTTGGGCGCAATACCGATTCGGCACGCCGGGACAGACGCCGGAGATGACGTTGCCCGCGGGGCTGGTGCATCCGAGCAAAGGCGCGTACGGGGCGACCGAGGCGTTCTCGGGTGGCGGCGGTGCGTGGTTGCGGTTCCGGAATGGCCCGGCGGCGTATGTGGTCTTTACCGGCATTGGCAAATGGGGGCCGAAGGGCCAGACGCTGTCGAAGGCCGGCGTCGTCGTTGAGCAGAACGGGAAGCAGGCGGCGTATCTGGCCTGTTCGGCGAAAGAGACCAGCGAGCTTGGACCCGACTGGTTCGGCAAGGCCGGGATCGTTCCGAACCTGGCTGAGTCGTTTGATTTTCCGGAAGGGACCGCGGCGCGAGGTTCTCGCGCGATCGGTCGCCGATAGGCGCGCGGGCGGTTACTGTGCTGGTGGCGGCGTATCGTCGGCCGCGGCCGGCGGTACGAAGTACAGAATCCGCTGGCAGTTTTCGCAGGTCGTGATCGCGTCGTTGCGTTTGACCTGCGACTGAACGGCCGGGCGCAGTCCCATGTGGCAGGCGGTGCAGCCGCCGTTCACCATCGGCGCGATCGCGATGCCCTTGCGGCCCTTCAGCAGGGTCTCGTATTTGGCGAGAGTCGCTTTGTCCACGCCCGGCGCGGTCGTGGCGCGTTCGGCGAGCAGCGCGGTGATGTTCGCTTCCAGCACGCCTCGTTCCTTCGCGTGCTCGGCCTGCATGGCCGTCAGCGTCTTGTTCGCCGCCGCCAGTACGCCTTCAGCGTGCTTCACGGTCGCGGCCACCTCGTCGGCTTCCATCATCAGAACGAGGATGCGTTCTTCCAGTTCTGACTTCTCCTGCTTGCCCATTTCCAGTTCGTGCTGGAGCGCGTGGAACTGCTCGTTGGTCTTGACCGCGGCTTTGTGTTCTTCGAAGCGCGCCATGCGTGCGTCGACGCCGGCGACGTCTTTCTCGACGAGCTTGCGCGCGGCGGTCGAGTCGCTCAAGGCGGTCCTGGTCACGTCGAGGGCGGCCGTGGCCGTTGCAACTTGTTGTGCGGACTGTTTCTCGGCTGCGGGGAAGTCGGCGAGCCGTTTGCGGGCCGACTCGAGAGCGGAGTCGAGCGCTTGCAGTTCAATCAGGACCGTGAGCGCGGGCAGCATGGAAGGAGAGAAGCCTATCACTACCCGGGAACGTCGTCGCAGTCCGTCGTGACTTCCAGCGCGGACAGGCGCAGAATAGGCCACCCCCATGCGGGATGGGCTGTCGCGTCGGTTTGCCTCAACGCGCTGGACGCTCGTCCGCGCGGTGCGTGGCCGGGGCTCCGATGAAGCCCGCGACGCACTCTCCGTCCTCTGCCGCACCTACTGGTGGCCCGTGCATGCCTTCATGCGCCGCAGCGGCGCGTCGGACGACGCCGCGCGCGATCTGACGCGGGAGTAGCCGACATGGAACCCTCGAGAGCAAACGTGTCCTCCGATCGAGATGATTCGACCGTCAGCGATCGTGCCGCCGCCTACCTGATCGATCTCGTGCCGATTTCGGTCGTCGCGGTGTTGTTCGTGAGGTGGAACCCCGAGTGGCCGCGTTGGGCAGGACCAGCGATGTTAGGCCCCTACATGCTCGTGCGCGATGTCCTTGGCATCAGCCTCGGCAAACGGCTCATGCGCCTGCGCGTGATCTCGGCCGGCGGCGGCGAGGCGACTCCGCTCCAGTTGATCGTGCGCAACATCACGATCGCCGCTGGTTTGTTGCTGAGCCAACTGCCGGTCATGAGCCTGCTCCACATCCCAGGACTGATCGTGCCACTCGAGATGATCATCCTCGTCGCCACGGGCCGGCGCCTCGGGGATCGGATCGCTGGCACGTCGGTGGTCAAGGTCGAGAAGGGAGTGGTGTGATGACGGTCTTCGAGTTGGTGTGGGGCGTCCTCCTGGTTGTCCTTGTCGTGTGGCCCGCAGTGGCCGCGCTCTTGCTATACCTCGGACGGGTGAAGCCCGGTAAGTGGTGGGGCTACTCGGCGCTGGCCATGTCCTTGTTGGCTCTTGGCATCGTCGTTCATGGGATCGGCGATGTGCCGATGCTCCGGTCACAGGTTGGGACACTGGCGGCACGCATCATCGGCACGGCCGGCTGGGGCATGGTTGTTGCGGGATTGCTCGTGAACAACAACGCCCGGAACCGGATCCTCGACGGCGCCCGCGAAGATCCGCCGACGTCGCTGAACCTGTGAAGAGGCGCCGGCGCGTTGATCAGCTCGATGCGGACGTCCAGACGCTGAACCAAATGTTCGGAAACACAACCCTCGGAGACCTGTATGGCCCTACTGTTTCTCGGTGTCGTCGGCGCGCTCGTCTGGATCGCTGTGCTGGCCACGCGTCTCAACCGCCTCGATGAGGTCATTGCGGCACACGATCGGCGCCTCGAACGGATGGCCGAAGAACTGGGAGAGCTCCGATCGCAACGGCGTGTCGCGCCGGTGTCCGCCGCCCCACAGCTGACGCCGCCCGTTGTGGCGCCGTCGGCTCCACCGATTCCGGCGCGAGCCGCCACAGCGGCGCCATCCGCGGCACCACTGGTGGTCGCGCCGCCTCCGGTGATCGCGACACCGCCGCCCGAGAGCGCGCCGGCGATGTTCGCGTCGCCGCACGCAACGCCGATGGCAGAGCGAAGCGCCGACGAGTGGGAAGCGGCCGTGGGCGCCAACTGGCTGAACCGCGCCGGCGTGCTGGTCTTCATCACCGGCGTGGCGCTGCTGATCGGCTACTCGATGACACACGTCGGTCCGGCGGGCCGTGTCGGCATTGGGTACGCGTTGAGCGTGACGATGTTGCTCGCCGGTGTGACCCTCGAGCGCCGTGACGGCTTCCGCAACTACGCGTACGGATTGATCGCCGGCGGGTGGGCCGGCGTGTACTTCACCACATACGCGATGCATGCCGTGGACGCCGCGAAGATCCTCGACAGCGACGTGATCGCCACGGCGCTCCTGACGGCTGTGGCGGCGGCGATGGTCGTGCATTCGCTGAAGTACCGCGCGCAGATCGTGACGGTGCTCGCATACATCGTCGCCTTCGCGACGCTGGCGCTGACGTCACTCACGGGGTTTGCGCTGGTCGCGTCGGTGCCGCTCGCCCTGTCGCTGATCGTCGTGGCGCAGCGCTTCACCTGGCCGGGACTGTCCGCGCTCGGCGTCGCCTGCACCTACGGCATCTTTGCGCTGCGCGGCGATCTCTCGTCGGCGGGCGCCGGCGGTTACGCCACGCTGGCGGCGTACTGGCTGTTGTTCGAAGCGGCGGATGTCTACGCCCTCCGCCGGCAGGGACTGCGGGTGTCGTCGTCAGCGCCGCTGTTTCCGCTCAATGCTGCCGGCCTGATCGGCGCCGGTGTGATGCGCGTGCCGCTCGCGTCGCCCGAGGCGCTGTCGAACTTCCTCGCGGTGGCGGCGATCGCCTATCTCGCGAGTGCGGTGGCCCGCGCGCGTTGGCTGGCACCGGCCGAGGGCGACGACGACGACCTGACGACCCTGGCGTTCGGCACGCACCAGGGCGCGGTGATCGTCGCCGCCGTGCTGATCACCTGGTCGATGAGCGTGCGCTTCAGCGGCGCCCGACTGGCGCTGTCGTGGCTGGTGGACGCCGAGCTGTTCTTCATCGCGGGACTGGTGCTGCGCGATCGCATCGTGCGCCTGACCGGTGCCGCGGTGGCGGTGTTCGCGACGGCGTGTGCGGTCGGCATTGGCCTCGACCATCGTGGCGCGCCGATCGAGTGGCTGTGGTCGGTCCGATCCTCGGCGGTCGTCGGCATCGGCACGGCGAGCGCGTGGTACGCCAATCGGGAGCTGCT
>CAYHEX010000294.1:0-5545 GCA_964355365.1 uncultured Solibacteraceae bacterium
CGACTGCGTGTTCATCCTCGCCTCGGGGCAGAGCGACGTCACCATCACGAGCGCCGACGATGGCGCGTTTGTTGGCGCGTTGACGGAGGTCTGCGGGTTCCTCGCGCGCGAGATCGTGCGTGGCGGCGAAGGCGCGACCAAACTGGTGACCGTCAACGTCACCGGCGCGGCCACGCACCACGACGCGTGGCTGGCCGCGCGGACGATCTGCAACTCGCCGCTCGTCAAGACGGCCATTCACGGCGGCGATCCGAACTGGGGCCGCCTCGTGGCGGCCGCAGGGCGATCAGGCGCCGCGTTCAACATCGACACCACCTCGGTCTCGATCGGCGACGTGCGGTTGTTCGTGGCCGGCGTGCCGCACGACGACCTCGCGCCGAAGGCCGCCGACGTGCTGTTGCAGAAGGAGATCGCCATCACGGTCGATCTCGGCTTCAGCGGCGATCACGCGGCCACGATGTGGACCTGCGATTTCAGCGCCGAATACGTGAAGATCAACGCGGAGTACAGAACATGAGTGAAGGTCCCACCCTGAGAACCGCCGCCCCGTCGACACCCAAGGTGCGCGCGTTCAGCCGGGCCAAGGCGCGGGGCATCGCGCGCGGGCTGCGCACGAAGGACTTCCTGTCGGTGCTCGACCTGTCGCACGAAGAACTGGACGACACGCTCGCGCTCGCCGCGCAGATGAAGATCGACCGCGCGCAGGGGCGGAATCCGATGACGCCGCTCGCGGGCAAGCACGTCGCGCTCCTGTTCGACAAGCCGTCGCTGCGCACCAAGAGCACCTTTACGATTGCGGTGCGCGAACTCGGCGGCGACGTGATCGATCCGGCGGCGGAAGTGGCGCTCGGCAGCCGCGAGACGGTCACCGACGTCGCGAAGAACCTCGAGCGCTGGGTCGCCGGCGCCATCGTCCGCACCTTCGCGCAGGCACGTCTGGTCGAGTTTGCCGGCGCGGCGCCGAATCTCAAGGTGGTCAACGCGCTGACCGACGAGGAACACCCGTGCCAGGCGGTGGCCGACGTGCTGACGCTCCGCGAGCATCTCGGCGATTTGCGCGGCCGCACGATCACGTTTGTCGGCGACGGCAACAACGTGGCCGTGTCGCTCGCCCATGCGGCGGTCATGCTCGGCATGCGCGTGCGCATCGCGTCGCCGAAGGGCTACGAACTGCCGAAGCCCATCGTCGCCGAGTGCGCCCGTGTGGCGCGGTGGGGCGGGCTCGTCGAGGTGACCAACGATCCGATCGCGGCCGTGACGGGCGCCGACGCCGTCTACACGGACGTCTGGGCGTCGATGGGCCAGGAAGAACAGGCCGAAGCGCGCGAGGAGATCTTCGCGGCGTTCCAGGTGAACGAGCCGCTCATGGACGCGGCCGGACCCGAGGCGTTGTTTCTGCACTGCCTCCCGGCGCATCGGGGGCATGAAGTGACCGACGCCGTGATGGACTCGCCGCAGTCGGTCGTGTTCGATCAGTCGGAAAACCGGCTGCACGCGCAGAAGGCGCTGCTCGCCAAGCTGTTCGCGTAAGACGCGCTCAGTCCGTCACGTGCGCCGGCACGTAGATGCTGAACATCGTGCCGTGGCCGAGCTCGCTCTCGAACGTGATCGCACCGTGCATCTGCTGCACGGTGCCGTACACCATCGCGAGGCCGAGCCCGGTGCCGCGCCCCACGTCCTTGGTCGTGAAGAACGGCTCGAACATGCGGGCTTGCGTGGCCGGCGACACGCCGCTGCCGGTGTCGATCACGTCCAGCCGCGCGTGCGCACCGGGGCGACCGGTGAGTGATGCCGCGTCGTCACCCGTCAACGTCACGCCGCTCACCCGGATCGTCAGCGTCCCACCAGACGGCATCGCGTCGCGCGCATTCACCGCGAGGTTCACCAGCACCTGTTCGAGTTGCGTCGGATCCGCCATGATCGACGGGACGTTCAGATTCACGTCCTGCACGATTTCGATGTTCTCGCCCAGCAGGCGCGTCAGCATGGGCAGGACGTTGGCGACAATCTCGCGCAGCGTGACGATGCGCGGGCTGACGACCTGCTGCCGGCTGAACGTGAGCAACTGCCGCGTGAGGGTGGCCGCGCGGTCACCGGCCTTGAGAATCTCCGCGACGCTCCCACGGTGTTCCTCGGCGACCGATTCGTCCAGGGTGGAGGCGTAGCCCAGGATCACCGTGAGCATGTTGTTGAAGTCGTGCGCGATGCCGCCGGCCAGGCGACCGATGGCCTCGAGCTTCTGCGACTGGCGGAGGCGCTCTTCGAGCAGACGCCGGTGACTGACGTCGCGCATGACGATCACAAAACCACTCGGACGGCCGCTGCGCGTCTGCAGCGGGCGAATCACCACGGTCGTGGTCAGCCGGATGTCGTCGCGGCGTCGACCCGTGGTGTCGGGGATCGGCCGCGCGCTGCCGGGCAACCGCTGCAATTGCTCTTTCAGCCAGGGCGCGCCGTCGTCGAAGAGGCGGCTGACGGGCAGCCCGACGGCTTCGGCGGCCGGATACAGGAACATCTGCTCAGCGCCCACGTTCCAGCTCGTGATCGCGCCGGCGTCGTCGATCGTGATGACGGCGTAGTCCTGCAGGCTTTCGAGGATCAGGTCGAGCCGCGCGTCGGCTTCGCGCTGCTGCCGGGCGCGTTCATCGGCGATGAGTTTCGCGTGGTCGAGAATGTCCGCGGTGTCGCGGCAGAGCCGTGACAGCGACGCGATGTCGTCAGCGGGAAACAGCGAACTTCGCCGCTGGGTGATGACGAGCACGCCCCACGTGCGGCCGTCGCTGACGATCGGCAGGGCGAGAAAGCGCTCGGCCTGGGCGCCCACGGCGCGCCACTCCGGCTCGAGGCGGGCGATGGCGTCGCTCGTGGCCGTGCCCGCGGCCAGCGCGCGTCCGGCGCCGGTGGACGGCACAGCCGTCAGGCCGATCCACTCGGGCCGGCTGGCACCGCGGATCGTCAACGTGTCGGTGCCGAGGGCCACGATCACTTCGGCGGCGGTGGTCGCGCGCCGCGCAGCCTCGGCCAGACCCGCCGCGGCGAACCGGCCGCGATCTTCAGGGGAGCGTTCCGCCGAACGCCGCAGGAAGCGGTACTCCTCGCCGCGCTGCAACCACCGGCGCACACGGCGCGGCGGCACCAGACCGAAGTAGTAGCCGGCGATGGTGATCAGGAACAGCCATCGGATCGCGGGCAGCAGGCTGATGAATAGGAGTGGCGACACCTGCGTATACGCGAGCGACGCGACCACGAACTTGACGATGAACGCCAGCGAGCCAATGGCCAGAACATTCAATCGCCAGGCCGTCAGTCCCCGGTACCGCCACGCGCTGAAGATGACGACAGCGCTGGCCACCAGCTGCATCAGCGACAAATACAGGCCGGCCGTCAGCAGCACCACCCACGGCTGGGGTCGCGGAAGCGCGAGCACGACACCGGTTCCGAGCAGCGCGACCGCGATCGCACCGTACTCGAAACCGCGGGGCACGTGCCGGAAATGCCGAATGACCCGGAGCAGCACGTACGGCTGAATGAGAATCAGGAACCAATAGACCGCCCGTGCCGGCCGGACCAGGTCCGGCGGCAGGACGAGAATAAAGAGAACCAGAAGGAATGAAATGAGACCGAGCCATGCATCGGCTCGGCCCCAGTCCCAATCCTCGCGGCGACGAGGCAGCAACGTCTTACTTCCCGACCCTCATCTGGCTCGAGAGCGGCACACACGTCTTGTCGCACGGACCGGCCCAGACGCATCCGCACAGGTTTGAGGGCTCGCACGCGCCGTCGATGCACTTTTCGCCGCCGCATTCGCAAAGCCCGTAGCCGCGACAGGTGCAGGGAATCGGGTCGGCGTTCAGCAGCACGCTGGCGCGAATGCGTTCCTTCGCGATGACCAGCGCCGACTGCACGGACCTGACGGGCGTGACGCCGGCGCCGAGCATGCGGAACCGTTGCTTCACCGCGGGATTCGTGAAGAGGCGCACAATGTCGGTGCACACTTCGGGTGCCGGCACGACGCCAGAGAACGAGGCGGGCGTGGCCATCGCCATCGTGCGGACGACGAACGCACGCTGATCGGCGGTCAGATTCGGCTCGGTGTCGAGGATGCTCTGCAACTGCGTCTGCCAGAGCCGGCTCTTCTCCGCGGCCGGCATCGCCATGAAGATCGCGGACTGATACTCATCCGGGAATGAGGCGAATTCCTCCAGCGTGACGGGCAGCGCGTTGGCATGCGCGGCCGTCCAGGCCTGTGCCCGCTGATTCGGCGTGCGGTGGTCCATATTCACCGCGCCAACACCCACCAGACCCAACACCATCACTGCCACAACCCTACGACCGCGACGAGACGAGACGACGTTCCAGATCTTGCGCATCACAACCTCCAAAGGAGCCGGACCGCCGGGGAGTGGAGCAAGGCTAGTACTCCCGCGGAGCGGGCGCAATGGTTTTTCGGGTCCGTTTGACGACGATTCTGTCCCGTGAGTCGATCTCGATCGTGATCCGCGACGCATCCGGCGCCGTCGTCGCGAGCGCGAGTGGTGAACTGGCCAGCGGCAACGTCCAGTCGACGCGCATCGGACACGGCGGTGGCCGCGACTAGACAGGCGCCTGATACACACGCAGGGCCACCAAGACGGGGCAAGGCGCTTTGGCGCTTTGCCCCGTTGCTGTTTCACCGTATCCTGAGCCTCCTTCGGAGGCGCTCGATGATTCGATCTCTACGCCCGGCTGCGGCCGGACTTGCGTTACTGGTTTCCCTGTCGGTTCCTGCGTCCGGCGTTCGACTCGCGGGTCAGACGCCCACCGGCGTCGTCGCCATCCGCAATGCCACGTTGCTGACGGTCACCAAGGGGACCATCCCCGCCGGCACGATCGTGCTGCAGAACGGCAAGATCAGCGCCATCGGCGCCAACGTGCCGATCCCGGCCGGCGCGGAGATCATCGACGGCACGGGCAAGTTCGTCTCGCCGGGCATCATCGACGCGCACTCGCATATCGCCAACGACGACATCAACGAAGGCGGCACGTCGGTCAGCTCGATGACGGGCATGGAAGATGTCCTGAACGCCAACGACATCAACATCTACCGCGACCTCGCAGGCGGCACGACGTCCGCCAACATCCTCCACGGCAGCGCCAACGCGATCGGCGGCAAGAACGCCGTGATCAAACTGCGGTACGGCAAGACGCGCCCGGCCGACCTGCTGTTTGCCGGCGCGATGCCGGGCATCAAGTTCGCGCTCGGCGAGAACGTGACGCAGAAGCGCGGTCAGACCCGCGTGCCGCCGCAGCGCTTCCCGACGTCGCGCCAGGGCGTCGACTACGTGATGCGCGAGGCCTTCACACGCGCGAGGGTCTATCAGAAAACGTGGGCCGACTACACCGCGGCCAAAGGCAAGGGCCAGGACGTGCTCGCGCCGAAACGCGACTTCCAGCTCGAGCCGCTCGTGGAAATTCTCGAGGGCAAGCGCCTCGTGCACTGCCATTCCTACCGCGCCGACGAGATCCTGATGATGTTGCGCATCGCGGACGAGTTCGGCTTCAAGGT
>CAYHEX010000295.1:0-5534 GCA_964355365.1 uncultured Solibacteraceae bacterium
CGTTGACGTTGTTCGTGTAGACGATCGCGACGCTCTCGTTGAGACCGCCCGCGCCCGTCACCGTCGCCGTGCAGCCTTCGATCGCCGAGCCGGTGTAGACCGCGTTCGCGCAGCTCACCACCGTCTCCGAGGTCGCCGGTGTCACCGTCACATTGAAGGAGGCCGAAGCCGAGGCCCCCGCCGCATCCGTCACCGTGCAGGTCACCGCCGTCGTGCCCAGCGCGAAGGTCGAGCCCGAAGCCGGCGTGCACACCGGCGCGATGGCGCCATCCTGCGCGTCGTCGCCCGTGGCCGTGAACGTCACCGCCGCACCCGCCGCGCTCGTCGCGCTCACGCTGATGTCATTCGGCACCGTCACCGTCGGCGGCGTGTTCGTCACCGTCACCGTGAACGAACCGGTCACCGTCAGGCCACCTGAATCCGTCACCGTGCAGTTCACCGTGGTCGTGCCCAGCGCGAAGGTCGAACCCGAGGCCGGCGCGCACACGGCCGGCACCGAGCCGTCCTGCGCGTCGCTGCCCGCCACGCTGTAGGTCACCACCGCACCCGCCGGGCTCGTCGCCACCGCGGTCAGATTCGGCGCTGAGAACGTCGGCGGCGTGTTGTTCGACACCGTGATCGTGAAGCTCGCTGGAACCGCCGGGTTGCCCGCGCGATCCGTCGCGTTGCACGTGATCGTCGTGGTGCCAACCGGGAAGTTCGAACCGGACGACAGGCCCGCCGTCGGCGACGACGTGCAGGTCACCGTCACCGTGGCGTCGATGTTGTCCGTCGCGCTCACCGCGAAGCTCACCGGCACGCTCGCGTTCGGCGTGATCACCGAGATGTTGTTCGGCACCGTGATCACCGGCGGCGCGCAGTCGCGCACCGTGACGGTCGAGTAGCCAATCGCCGTGTTGGTGTTCGGCGCGGCCACGTCGTCCCTGATGCGGAGGCCCACATCGTAGGTGCCGAGGCCCAGGCTCGTGAAGTACGCCGTCTGATCGCTCGTCGCGCCCGTGGCGTCAATGGCGGCGAAGTTGATCGCGCCCTGGAAGTCCCACTCGTAGCTCACGATGTTCGATCCGCGGCCGGTCGAGGCCGAGCCGTCGAGCATCAAAGAGTTCGTGCCGATGCACATCGTGTACGGTCCGCCCGCATCCGCAACTGGCGGCAGCGCCGACGACGTCACCGCCACAGGGCACGTCACGCTCGAAGCGTTGCCTTTCGTGTCCGTCACCGTCAGCTGGATGTTGTAGGTGCCGACCGCCGCGTAGCTCGTGCTCGCTGAGGTCCCCGTCGCGTCGCTGGTCGCGCCGCCGTTGTCGAAGTTCCAGGAGTAGCTCGCGATCGGGTTGTCACCCGGGGTCGACTGGCTGCCGTCCAGATGCACGGTCGAGTACGGGTCGGTGCCCGTCGTGTTGCAGCCGCCAGCCGCGCCGGCCTGACACACGGTGGTCGCGTCCACGCTGCACACCGCCGTCGGTGCCTGCTCGAACAGCGAGGGCGACAGGATGATGATCGCCCACGACGACGCCATGTCGCCCTGGATGTAACTGCCGATGCTGCCGGCCGTCGGCGCAAATGCGCCCGAGGCCTGCTGGTTGGTGATCAGGTTGTTCGCATACGCGGCATACCAATCGCGCGTGCCGTTGAGCAGCGTGATCGGAGCGGATGCACCCGTGCTGTCCGTCGCGGTCCGCATGGCCTTGGCCAGCTGGTACATCGTGTAGTAGTTGCCCAACTGATTATTGAAGTACGTGTCGACCCACTTCTCGGCGCACTTGAAGCGCGGGTTGTCCTTGGGCACGTTGTCGGCGTTCATCAGAATCAGACCGGCCGTGGTGACATTCATCTGGTTGTCACCCCACGTGCTGTTGTAGTTGCCCGTGTAGCCGAACTGGCAACCGACGCCGCCCGGTCCGTTCCCGCCCGCCCCCGGAGGCGCCTGCATCAGCGTGACACCGACGTTCCACTGGACGTTCTTGACCCAATCCGGTGCATCCAGTCCCCACACGCGTGACGCGATCGCACCGATGGCCCACCAATGGGAGGCCGAGGTGTCGTTGTCTCCAGCGTTGTAGTTGTAGTGCCAACCACCCACCGAGTCATTCATGCCCCAGGAGTACCCGTCGAGCATGTCCTGCATGATCGCCTTGTACGTCCGACCCTTGACAAACGTGGCCTGCCCCGTCTCCGCCGTCTTGTCTGGCGTGCCGCTGGCAATCAGGGCATCCATCAACTGCCCATTGATGTACGAGGCATGACCGGCAAAGTTGAGAAACAAGCCATAGCCATTCCCGTTGCCGTCAGGGCTCTGTGAACTCACGGTCAAGGCCGTCGGCCACGGCGCAGCCGCCGCGTAATTGATCGGTGCGGTCTGGTTGGCAATAACAACGCGCTGCAGGGAGCCCGCGCCTCCGCCATCGGCCTGGGTGCTCAACGCATAGCGCAGACCACGGGCGACGTCTTCCACGTAGGGATTCTTCGTTCTGTCGCCAGACTCGCGGTGACCGTTCACTTCAAATGCCTGCACGACTCCCGCAGTGGTGGCCCCGATGAAGTTGCCGGCCGATCCGCCGTTCACCCAGTACGCCGAGGGCAATCCGTCAGACGTCGTCCGATTCATGCGCTTGTGCAGGTTCCACAGACCCTTGTCTCGGGCCATGGCCGCCTTGGTCTCGAGACTATTGGACGCGATGACGACCTTGAACGTGTCGGTCAGTGTGGCGCCAGTGCAGACGCCGGCCACCAAGGGATTGAGCTTGACCGTAATGGTGGCCGTGAACGGCGTGCCGATGGCGCCAGAATAGGTGTGCGTGGCCTCCAAGGCGTAGCCATTCGTGCCACCGCTGGCCGTCGGAGACCCGTCGCCGAAGTCCCACGTCGAACTGCACACCGCGGAGGCGGCGCCGGTTGTCGGATTGGTGGCGACGGCCTGCAGCACCAGCGCTCCGCCCGAATAGACCGCATGGGCCTGCGCTTCGCTGCCGTTCCACGGCACGGCGACGACGGTATCCGAAGACTGGGCAAACACCGGCACCAGCGTGACGATTGCGGCGCTCAACAACCCCGCGACCACCGATCCAACTCCGAAGACCCGACGCCATCCGATTGTTCGCGTGTGCGGTTTATTCATACGGCCCTCAACTGGGTGATTTCGCAAAAACTGTCGATCTGAATGATTCGCCTGTCGCGCAGAGGTTGACATGTTCAACTCCCTGGGAAACTAGCGGCAGGGACCAGCCTGCCCATCGGGGCAGACGGTGGTGTCGTTGGTCTTGGCAGTAGCGAGCGACGCGTCCTTGGCGCCCGACAGGACCGCCCCTTCGAGGTTGGCTCCAGCGAGGTTCGTGTTCTTCAGATCAGCAAAGGACATGACGGCCTTCGACAGGTCCGCGCCCGCGAGGTTGGCGTTGGACAGATCGGCGCCGTAGAGTCCCGCGCCGGCCATCGACGCGCGCGCCAGGTCAACGCCGCGGAGATCGGCGCCCTTCCAAAAACTGACGCCAGCGAGATCGCACTCCACACACGCCCGGGTGGACACGAGCCTCTCTTTCGCTTGGGCCCGCGCAGCATCCTGGGCATCCTGAGGGTCCTGCCGCTCCGCGCCAAGCACCTGCCCACTCGAAACGGCGAGCATCCCCGCCAAGCCAAGTCCGCCGAGTAATCTCACTACTTTGAAAGCCATCGTCATTTTTGACTCCGCTGAAGGCACCCGATGCGCAGCCACCGCACAAAAACGTGATTGGTCTTACAGATATCGGTGGCTGGCAGGTCTTGAACCCGAGTGAACGCTAAGTCAACACATTGCTCACAAATTACACAATTGTCTGCGCGCTCGTCATGGAAACCCGGCGATCGTTCTCGCAGAGCCTGGCAAAGACGAACCACAAACGAAAACGCCGGGAGCCCAGAGGCTCCCGGCGTTCGGGATGTTGCGCGGACGGAACCTCAGACGCTAGTCGCGGTCCTTGTCGTCGTCCTTGTGGTCACGCTGGTACTTGTCGTGGTCACAGCCGTCCTTTTCTTTGTGACCCTTCTTGCCCTTGTCGTGGTCGCAGTGATCGCCTTCCCAATGCGCCTTGACCGTGATCGTCACCGTCGCGAACGGACCCGCCTGGCCCGCGCTGTTGCGCGCCACGTAGGTGAACGTCACCGTCCCCACGAAGTTGGCCGCCGGGGTGTACACGAAGGAGCCGTTGGCCGCCAGCGCGAGGGTGCCGCTGGACGGGTTGCTCAGCAAGCTCACCGACGCCGCGTTCTTGTCGTTGCCGCGCACGCCCGTGCCCGTCACCGTCAACGTCGTGTTCTTCTTCGTCGAGTACTTGTCGTTCTTCGCGATCGCCGTGCCCCGCGCGCAGTCGTCACTCTCGAAGCCGCGGTCGCGGTCCCGATCGCCGTCCCGGTCGCGCTCGCGGTTCGCGCGGTTGTGCCGATCGTGCTCACAGCCGTCGCCCTCCCGATGCCCGTTCCGGCGGCGGTCATGGTCGTCCCCGTCGCCGTCGCCATGACGGTCGTCGTCCCGCTCCACGCGGCACGGCGAGGTGATCGTGATCGTCACCGTGACCGTGTTGCTGGTCGCGATGCCGTCCGACACGGTGTAAGAGAACGTGTCGTTGCCCGAGTAGTTCGGGTTCGGCATGTAGGTGAAGCCGCCGTTCGCGCTGAAGGCGAGAACGCCGTGCGTGGTGCCCGTGACCAGTGTCGCCGTTAGCGGATCGTTGTCCACATCCGTGTCGTTGCCGATCACGCCGTTCGGCGCCACCGTCAGCAGCGTGTTCCACTGATTCATGTAGGTGTTCGCCACCGCCACCGGCGCGCCGTTGGTCACCGTCAGCGTGCCGTTGACGATCGTCACCGTGTAGTTGCCCAGGCGACCGTTCGGATCCACCAGCGTCGGCACAATCGGATACGTCCCCGGCGTCGTCGTCGACGTCGCCGCGTAGGTCGCCGTGATGGCGTCGCCGAGCGCGATGCCCGTGATCACCCCGTCCAGCACCGGGTTCGCCGCCGTGTGGGACCGCGTCTTGTTGTTCGCCGTCACCGAGAGCGCCGCCGGCGTGATCGTGACGCTGCCCGCGACGTAGGTCACGTCGTAGTTGCTCAGATCGCCTGTCGCCGTCGCCGTCGTGACGTAGCTGCCGACCGTCTCACCCGCGGCACGCGTGGCCGCCACCGTGATGCCGTCCGCCACCAGGAAGCCCGTGGACGTCGCCGTGATGGCCGGGTCCGTGGTGCCGTAGATCTTCGTGCCGCCGCCCGCCGTCACCGTCGCCGATGCCTTGGTGATCGTGAAGCTGCCCGCGACGTAGGTCACGTCGTAGTTGCTCAGATCGCCCGCCGCCGTCGCCGTCGTCACGTAGCTGCCGACCGTCTCACCGGCCGCGCGTGTCGCCGCCACTGTGATGCCGTCCGCCACAACGAAGCCCGTGGACGTGGCGCCGATCGCCGGGTCCGCCGTGCCGTAGACCTTCGTGTTGCTGTCCGCGGTCACTGCCGCCGATGCCTTGGTGATCGTGAAGCTGCCCGCGACGTAGGTCACGTCGTAGTTG
>CAYHEX010000296.1:0-5506 GCA_964355365.1 uncultured Solibacteraceae bacterium
ATGGCCAAGAACTACGTCACTCAGAACCTCGAATACAAATTTCTGGCCTCCAAAGAGGCTGCCGACTTCCTGTCGGGCCAGTTAGCGGAACAGCGGAGAGAGGTCGAGGCTGCTGATCAACGGTTGCAGGCCTACCGGGAACGGAACGACTCCATCTCGCTCGAAGACCGCCAGAACATCGTTGTGCAGAAGCTGGAAGATCTGAATGCGGCCGTCACGCGTGCGAAGACGATTCGCATCGAGAAGGAGGCGCTGTACAACCAACTCCGAACCAGCCAAAACAACCCCGCGACGCTGGATTCGTTTCCGGCGATTCTGACGAACAGCTTTGTGCAGCAATTGAAGGGGCAGCTTGCGGATCTGCAGCGGCAGCGTGCCCAGTTGTCGGAGAAGCTGGGCGACCAGCATCCGCAGATGGTTACCGTCACGTCGGCGATCCAGAACACGCAGGCCAAGCTTGACGCCGAAATCCGAAAGGTCGTGCAGTCGGTCAAGAGCGACTTCGACTCGGTATCCGCTCAGGAACAGAGTTTGGTTGCGGCGCTCAATCAGCAGAAGAGCGAGGCGATGTCGATGAATCGCAAGTCCATCGACTACAACGTACTCGATCGCGATGCGAAGAGCAGCAAGCTGATCTACGACAGCCTCATGCAGCGCGCCAAGGAGACTGGTGTGACGGGTGAGTTGCGGTCGAGCAATATTCGCGTGGTCGACATCGCGGAGCGGCCTCGCGGCGCGGTGTTCCCCAACAAGAGCCAGAACATGATGTTGGGCCTGTTCGGCGGCGCGTTAATGGCCATTCTGTTGGTGTTCGTTTTTGAGTATTTCGACAGCCGGATCAAGACGCCGGATGAAATCAAGACCTACCTTGGGCTGCCCCATCTGGGTCTGCTTCCGCTCATAGCCAAGGGCGAGGGCGGCGATAGTAAAGGCTACGTTGTTCTGGACGGAGCGGTCCCCGCCAACTTCTCGGAAGCGTTTCGCGTGCTGCGTACCAACGTGCTGTTTTCGTCGGCCGAGACCGGCGGGCAGTCCATTCTTGTGACCAGCACCGGCCCTGGCGAAGGCAAGAGCCTGGTGGCGGCGAATCTCGCCGTCTCGCTGGCGCAGGCGAGCAAGCGCGTGCTGTTGATTGACGCCGACATGCGCAAGCCGAAGGTGAACCGGATCTTCGACCTGCCTGAAGAGCCCGGGCTATCGAACCTGCTCGTCGGCAACTCGAAGGCCAGCGAGTCTGTTCGGAAGTCGCGCGTGCCCGGGTTGTGGGTGCTCACGTCCGGCCGGATTCCGCCGAATCCCGCGGAGCTGCTCGGGTCGCAGCGCTTCAAGGACTTCCTCGGCTCGTTGAAGACGCACTTCGACTGGGTCGTGATCGACTCTCCGCCCGTGATGGCGGTGGCCGACGCATCGGTGGTCGCACATGCGACGACGGGCGTGCTCTTTGTGATTGGCACGGAGATGACGAGTCGTCATGCTGCCCGGCGCGCGGTCGAGCAACTGGAGACCTCGCAGGGCCGGTTCTTCGGCGCCGTGCTCAATCGGGTCGATCTGGAACGTAACGCGTATTACTACTCGCAGTACTACCGACGCGAATACACGACCTACTACACCAAGACGTAAGGGCGACCCATTCATGAACTTCGCAATTACGGGCGCGGCCGGTTTCGTCGCTCCGAGACATCTCAACGCGATCAAGGACACGGGGCATCGACTGGTCGCGGCCGCTGACCCGCATGACGCCGTGGGTGTGCTCGATCGTTACTCGCTGGATGTCCGGTTCTTCACCGAGATCGAGCGCTTCGACCGACATCTCGAGAAGCTCCGGCGCGGCGACGAGGCGGGCCGGGTGCACTACCTCAGCATCTGCTCACCGAACTATCTGCACGACGCGCACATTCGGCTCGCCCTGAGGGTTGGCGCGGACGCGATTTGCGAGAAGCCGGTCGTCATCAATCCCTGGAATCTCGAGGCGCTGCAGGAACTCGAAGCCGAGACGGGGCGGCGCGTGTACACCGTGTTGCAACTGCGTCTCCATCCGGCGCTCGTCGCGCTTAAGAAGAAGCTGACGGAAGAATCGTCTTCGGTTCAGCATGATGTCTGTCTCACGTACATCACTGGGCGCGGCCCCTGGTATGGCGTGTCGTGGAAGGGCAATCAGGAGCGGTCGGGTGGCTTGCCGGCCAACATCGGCATTCATTTCTTCGACATGTTGAGCTGGCTGTTCGGCGAGGCTCGTGGGTGCGACGTGCATCTGCGTGGCGCGCAGCGAGAGGCCGGATTCATCGAATTCGAGCGGGCCAGGGTCCGGTGGTTTCTGTCGACTGATTTCCGGGATCTGCCCGTTGCCGGCGAGCCTGGTGGGGTGACGACATTTCGCTCGATCACGATCGATGGGGAAGAGGTCGAGTTTACGGACGGATTCACCGACCTTCATACCCGAGTCTACGTGGAGACACTGGCCGGCCGCGGCTTCGGCCTTGACGTCGCGAAGCCATCTCTGGACCTCGTGCACCGAATCAAGCAGTGCGCCGTAAATCAGGTAGCAGCCGGTCTGGCGCATCCCTTGGTCTCTCGTTGATGACGTCTTCCGGCTCGCCCTTGCTGACTCCCTCTCTACCTCGCATGCTGTTGGACCTTTTTCGTGGGCGCGAGAGGCTGCTGTGGGGCGGTCTGTTCTGCGTGAGCCTAGCCTCTGCTGTCTTCGAAACGCTCGGTGTGGCGTCAATTCTGCCGTTCATGGTGTTGGTGCTCGATCCAACGGCGATCGATCGCTATCCCTTCGTCAGAGATGCGATGCAGGTCGTGGGGGTCACGACGACCCAGGGGGCGCTCCTCCTCATCGGCATCACGACGGTGCTGGTTGTTTCCTTCGGCAACTTCGCTGCTGCGGCCAACATCTTCCTTCAACAGAGGTTTCAGGCCCGAGCGGAGACGAGGCTCGCGACGACGTTGTTTGCCGGATATCTCAGGCAGCCATTCGTGTTTCACGTTCAGCGAGACGCGCCATCACTCTTGAAGGTGATCAATACCGACGTCTACGGTGCGGTGAGCGGCGTGATTGTGCCGATAGGTTTGGCCACGTCTCGCGCTTTGATGGCGGTCGGCGTCCTCTTGCTGTTGGTCATGAAGGACCCAATGGTTGCTGCCTTGGTTGCTTCCGTCCTGATCACAGCGTACTCGCTGGTCTTCGTCTTTGTGCGCGCCAAACAGTCCCGCCTCGCGGTCGCCGTGAACAAGACAAACGAGACAATCGCGAGGATCTCCCAGGAGGCCCTCGGAGGCATCAAGGAATTGCAGGTGCTCGGACGTCTCGATCCGGCGATCGAATCGTTTGCCAGGGCCACGGCTCACAACTCCCGAGCACGGTCAACGAACCAGTCGGTTGCGCAACTTCCGAAGTTCGCTCTGGAGACGGTGGCGTTCGGCGGGATTCTCCTTGTGACCCTTGCGCAAGTTGCCTCCGACGCCTTGACCACGCAGGCTCTGGTTCCACTGCTAGGCTTGTACGCATTCGCCGGCTACAGGCTCTTGCCAGCCTTTCAGCAGGTCTTTGCCTCGGCGATCAGTATTCGCTTTGCTCTGCCGGCGCTTCGAGCGCTCCATTTGGACTATCTGCGCGTCGCGACGGCAGCCACGCTGCCAGATGCGAATATCTCGGCGGGTGTGGGAGCGCCCGTTCGCCTCACGAGAGAACTGAAGCTTGACCGTGTCTCATTCATCTACGCAGGCGCTTCGGTCCCGGCGCTGTCTGACGTGTCATTCTCGATCTCGCCGCGTGAGAGTGTCGGGTTCGTTGGCAGGACTGGGGCCGGAAAGACGACTGCGGCCGACATCATTCTCGGCCTGTACGCGCCGTCTCAGGGCGAGGTTACTGTCGACGGTGTGCCCCTGACTGGGGACAGCGTCGTGCGGTGGCAGCGTCAGATTGGATACGTACCCCAGCAGGTGTTTCTTTCGAATGCGTCGATCGCAGAGAACATCGCTCTTGGGGTCCACCCAGATTCCATTCGAAAGGACGCGGTCCGACGGGCCGCCGCCTTGGCGCAGGCCGACGAGTTCATTTCAGCTCTGACGCTAGGGTACGAGACATTGGTTGGCGAGCGCGGCGTAAAGCTCTCGGGCGGGCAGAGGCAGCGAATCGGAATTGCGAGGGCCCTGTACCACCAACCTGAAGTGCTGGTATTCGACGAAGCCACCAGCGCGCTCGACGGACTGACCGAAGACGGCGTGATGGAAGCCATCCGGTCGCTGTCTGGTGACCACACCATTATCCTCATTGCTCATCGCATCCGGACCGTCGAAGCGTGCGATCGGGTTGTACTTTTTGAGGCCGGTCGGATCGCTGATGAGGGGACTTACGTCCAGCTATTGAGGCACTCGGAGCGATTCCGCGCCTTTCTCGGGCATCGGCCAGAGGTGCCTGTGGTGCAGGGCGCATAAATGAGCACTCTCGATACGGGCATTGGCTTGGTCCGGAACGTAACCCGCTTCACTTTCGGTGCGGGCTCGTTGAGAACACTACCGGCGGCCGTGGGAATGCGGCGTGCTGCCTCAGCGCAAGCGGGTGGACCCTCGCGAGCAGTGTTCCTGGTGGACGAATTCTTTGGCGATCGCCCGGACGTAACTGGACGACTGGGCATCACCGACGGCGACTTTCTCGAGTTCATATCGACAACCCGCGAGCCGACCACGGATGGGATTGACGAGCTCATGGCACGCATTCGTCAGACAGGTCCTGGGGGCTGGAGCGCCGTTGTCGGGGTCGGCGGCGGCATCACTCTCGACTCGGCCAAGGCTGCGGCCAATCTACTGACAAACGCCGGTTGTGCCGCGGACTATCAGGGCTGGGATCTCGTGAAGACCCCGGCCGTCTTCAAGATCGGCGTGCCCACGATTTCAGGCACCGGGTCCGAAGCCACGCGAACCTGCGTGATGACAAATGCGCAAACCGGACTGAAGCTCGGCATGAACAGCGACCATACCGTCTTCGACCAGATCATTCTGGATCCGGATCTACCCAGGACCGTACCGCGAAACCAATACTTCTACACCGGAATGGACGCCTACATTCACTCCATGGAGTCTCAGGCGGGCTCATTTCGCAATCCCATTGGTGATGCGTTCTCACGCGAGAGCCTTCGACTATGTCGCGACGTGTTCCTGAGCGAGGACATGCTGAGTACAGCAGGCCGCGAGGGTCTCATGGTGGCATCGTACTTAGGCGGCTGCGCGATCGCCATGAGTTATGTCGGAGTGGTTCACCCTCTGTCCGCGGGCCTGAGCGTAGTGCTTGGCGTCCATCACTGCGTGGCCAACTGCATCGTCATGCGCGCGATGCGAGAGTTTTATCCATCGGCATGTGACGAATTTTGGTCCATGGTGGACCGTCAGGGAGTTACGGTGCCGGAAGGACTCGCACGCGGCCTGAGCGACGCTCAGTACGACGCCCTGTACGAGGCGTCGATCATTCACGAGAAGCCCCTGACGAACGCACTGGGCGATCACT
>CAYHEX010000297.1:0-5438 GCA_964355365.1 uncultured Solibacteraceae bacterium
GCCGATGTAGCTCAGTTGGCAGAGCGCGTCCTTGGTAAGGACGAGGTCACCGGTCCGATTCCGGTCATCGGCTCCACACTTGAGCCAGGCTTTGAGCAAGAGCGGTTGCGGATAGGCAAGGCAGTTGAAACGGGCAACGCAAGACATTACGGAGACGACGAGCAATGGCGAAAGAGAAGTTTGATCGTACAAAGCCGCACGTGAACGTGGGCACGATTGGCCACATCGATCACGGCAAAACAACGTTGACGGCAGCGCTCACCAAGGTGTCGGCCGAAAAGGGCTGGGCGAAGTTCATCCCGTACGATGAAGTCGCCAAGGCTTCCGAGTCGCAGGGACGCCGCGACGACACCAAGATCCTGACGATCGCGACGAGCCACGTGGAATACGGCACGGCGAATCGTCACTACGCGCACGTCGACTGCCCAGGGCATGCCGACTACATCAAGAACATGATCACGGGCGCCGCGCAGATGGACGGCGCGATCCTCGTGGTCAGCGCGGTTGACGGCCCGATGCCGCAGACGCGTGAGCACATCCTCCTGGCCAAGCAGGTGAACGTGCCGTACGTCGTGGTCGCGCTGAACAAGTGCGACGCGGTGGACGATCCGGAACTGCTCGACCTGGTCGAGATGGAAGTGCGCGATCTGCTGAAGAGCTACGGCTTCCCCGGCGACGATCTGCCGGTGGTTCGCGTGTCGGCACTCGGCGCGCTGAACGGCGATCCCTCGGGCGTTGAATCGATCACCAAGCTGTTCGATGCGCTCGACACTTACATTCCGATCCCGGAGCGCGAGTTGGACAAGCCGTTCCTGATGCCGATCGAAGACGTGTTCTCGATCTCGGGTCGCGGCACGGTTGTCACGGGGCGTATCGAGCGCGGCAAGGTCAAGATCGGCGAGGAAATCGAAATCGTCGGTTTCGGCAAGGTCGAGAAGAAGACCGTCACCGGTGTCGAAGCGTTCCGCAAGTTGCTCGATGAGGGCATCGCGGGCGATAACGTTGGCATTCTGCTGCGTGGTCTGGAAAAGGACGACGTCGAGCGTGGTCAGGTGTTGGCCAAGCCGGGCTCGATCACGCCGCACACGAAGTTCAAGGCCGAGGTGTACATCCTGTCGAAGGACGAAGGCGGTCGTCACACGCCGTTCTTCAACGGCTACCGTCCGCAGTTCTACTTCCGCACCACGGACGTGACCGGCACGCTCAACCTGCCGGCAGGCGTCGAGATGGTGATGCCGGGTGATCGCACGACGATCGACGGCGAACTGATGCAGCCCGTCGCCATCGAGACGGGCAGCCGCTTCGCGATTCGTGAAGGCGGCCGCACGGTGGGCGCCGGCACGATCACCGAGATCATTGCTTAGGTGAAGCACCGAATTGCGTGACTGAGAGAATGGGAGAGTGGGTGAGTCATCACCCAGTCCTCCAGTCCCTCAGTCACCCATCAACAAGGAACAGGATTAATCATGCGTGACATCGTCACCTTGGCGTGCCCCGACTGCAAGCGTCGGAATTACAGCACGACCAAGAACAAGCGGAAGAGCACCGAGCGGCTGGAGTTCAGCAAGTACTGCCGTTTTTGCCGTAAGCACACGGCGCATAAAGAGTCGAAGTAGCGGACACAGGTCAGTAGCTCAATTGGCAGAGCACCGGTCTCCAAAACCGGGGGTTGGGGGTTCGATTCCCTCCTGACCTGCCAGTTTGCAGATGTGAAGCCTGTTTCAAGAAGGAAGGCTCGTGAAGGCGGCGATGGCTGAAAACATCAAGGAAGCCCCGGCAAATGTCACCGGCTGGTATGCGCGCGGACGGAAGTTCCTGTCTGAAGTGCGCAATGAGATGGGCCGAGTCAGCTGGCCGACGCGGCGCGAAGTGTGGGCCACCACGATCGTGGTGATCCTGACGTCGGCGGTGTTCGGTCTGTATCTGTTTCTCGTGGACCTCGGCCTGTCGAATGCGATTGGCTGGGTCTTTCGGAAGTACGGCGCGTAGGAATGACTGAGGGCGCCGTGACCGACGACAAGACGAAGCAGTGGTACATCATCCACACCTACTCGGGATTCGAGAACAAGGTGAAGGAGTCGCTCGAGCAGCGTGTGACGGCGTATGGGCTGGCGGATGAGATCGGCGAAGTGCTGATCCCGACCGAGGACATCGTCGAAAAGCGCGGCGGCAAGGAAGTGAAGAGCACGCGTCGCTTCTTTCCGGGCTACATCTTGGTGGAGATGACGCTGTCGGACAACGCGTGGCACTGTGTGCGCAACACGCCGAAGGTCACGGGGTTTGTCGGCGCTGGCACGAAGCCGACGCCGTTGTCGCGCGAAGAGGTCGACCAGATCCTGCATCAGGTCACGGTCGCGGCCGAGAAGCCGAAACCGAAGTACACGTTCGAGAAGGGCGACCAGGTCCGTATCAATGAGGGACCGTTCGCGAGCTTCAACGGCGTGGTGGATGAAGTGAATAGCGACCGAAACACCTTGAAGGTGATGGTCACGATTTTCGGCCGTGCAACACCGGTCGAACTGGATTTCTTGCAAGTGGAGAAGCTCTAAGTCATGGCGAAGAAGATTCAGGCTCAGGTGAAACTGCAGATTGCGGCGGGCAAGGCAACGCCCGCACCGCCGGTCGGCACCGCGCTCGGTCCGCACGGCGTCAACATCATGGATTTCTGCAAGAACTTCAACGCCAAGACCGCCGGCCAGGATGGCCTCATCATCCCGGCGGTCGTGACGATCTACTCGGATCGCTCGTACACCTTCATCCTCAAGACGCCGCCCGCGGCGGTCTTGTTGAAGCGTGCGGCGAACATCGCGAAGGGCTCGGGTGTCCCGAACAAGACGAAGGTCGGCACGGTGACGGCGGCGCAGATCCAGGAGATCGCGAAGCTGAAGCTGCCGGATCTGAATACGGATTCGATGGACTCCGCGATGCGTTCGGTGCGCGGTACGGCTCGCTCGATGGGGCTGGATGTTGTTGATTAGCTAGATGCTTGGGCAAGTTGTAAATGGTGGGAGGGCTTCGGCCCGTTTGAACCACTGGAGGAACGTATGAAAGCGCGTGGCAAGAAGTACTTGGCGGCGCGGCAGCAAGTGCCGGTCCGTCCGCACACCATCGAGGAAGCGGTGCCGCTTCTACAGAAGGTGAAATTCTCAAAATTCGACGAGACCGTCGAGATCGCCGTGCGTCTGGGCGTGGATCCCAAGCACTCCGATCAGATGGTGCGCGGCACGGTGGTGCTTCCGCATGGTCTCGGCAAGTCGAAGAAGGTCCTGGTTATCGCGAATGCCGAGAAGCAGCGCGAAGCGAAGGAAGCCGGCGCGGACGAGATCGGCGGCGAGGAACTCGTCGACAGGATCAATGCCGGCTGGACAGACTTTGACGCCGTCGTTGCGACGCCAGACATGATGCGCGCGGTCGGCAAACTCGGCAAGGTGCTCGGCCCTCGCGGCCTGATGCCGAACCCGAAGACCGGCACCGTCACGCTGGACATCACCAAGGCCGTGCAGGAAATCAAGGCCGGCAAGGTGGAGTTCCGCGTCGACAAGGCGGGCATCGTGCATGCCCCGGTTGGAAAGATTTCCTTTGCCGCGGCGTCGCTCGTTGCGAACGCGCACGCGCTCATGGACAGCATCGTCAAGGCCAAGCCGGCCGCGGCGAAGGGCAAGTATCTGAAGAGCGTCACGCTGACCTCCACAATGGGGCCGGGCGTGATGATTGACACGTCGCACGTCGACCTTTTGGTGAAGGTGTAGGGACCGATCATGGCAGTCAGCAAAGCCGAAAAGCAGACCGAGCTCGCCGAGCTCGAAAAAGCGTTTCGACAGGCCGACACGGCGGTCCTGGTCGACTACCGTGGCATCACGGTGCCGCAGGTAACGGAACTCCGTCGGCAGTTCAAGGCCGTTGGGGCGCGCTATCTGGTGGTGAAGAACACGCTCGCCAAGCGAGCGACCGCGGGCACGTCCTTCGAGTCGTTGAACGCCCACTTCAAGGGCACGACCGCGTTGGTGGCAACAAGCACCGATCCAGTGGCCATGGCCAAGACCCTCGCCGCCTTCGCCAAAACGGCGCCGGTGCTGAAGGTCAAGGCCGCAGTGGTGCAGGGCCAGGCCGTTGCCGCAAGCGCGGTGGACGAGTTGGCCACGATGCCGAGCAAACCGGAGCTGTACGCGAAACTGCTCTATGTGCTCAATGCGCCGGCGCAGGGTCTGGTGACCGTGCTCTCAGGCGTGCAGCGAGGGCTGTTGAACGTTCTCGTCGCCGCAGAAAAGAAGAAGAGCGAGTAGCTCTTCGGAACGCTTTACACATTTGAACTCTTGAACTTTTCTTGAACTGGACTGGTTTTTCTAAGGAGCAAAGCAATGGCCGACGTGACGCAGCAGCAGGTGGTGGACTACATCAAGGGCATTTCCGTGATCGAGCTGTCTCAGCTCGTCAAGACGCTTGAGCAGGAGCTCGGTGTGTCGGCAGCGGCGGCGGTGGCCGTAGCGGCTCCGGCGGCCGGTGGCGCCGCGGCAGCGGAAGAGAAGACCGAGTTCACGGTCGTGCTGACCGACGCGGGGACCAACAAGATCAATTGCATCAAGGTGGTCCGTGAAGTGACCAGCCTGGGTCTCAAGGAAGCGAAGGACCTCGTCGAGAGCGCGCCGAAGCCGATCAAGGAAGGCGTGACGAAGGACGAAGCCGCCGCGATCAAGAAGAAGTTCGAAGACGCCGGCGCGAAGGTCGAGGTCAAGTAAGACTGACTCTGCTCGATGGAGTGTCTCGCGGCGCGGGGCTCGATGCCCCGCGCTGCGCTTCTTTTCTTTGGTGCGAGCTTCCTGTCCCAGTGGGACGGGCGGCTGAAAGCTCGTGCGTCTGTTTAAGACCCGAGGTCAATTGAATGTACAGCCTGCCTAAGAACGTCTACCGCGAGCGCATTGATTTCTCGAAGATCAATACGACGGTTGCTATCCCGAACCTCATTGAGATTCAGAAGAAGTCGTACGAGCGGTTCCTTCAGATGAACCGGCTTCCCGCCGAACGTGAGGACATGGGCCTCCAGTCGGTGTTCAAGTCCGTGTTCCCGATCAGCGATTTCCGCGAGAACTCGTCGCTGGAGTTCATCGAGTATTCCATCGGCAACTACGAGTGCAAGTGCGGCCGGCTGACCGGTCTCGAGCACCTGCGCAAGAAGTGCGATGGCTGCGGCACCGTCCTCATTGCCGACCCGTACGGCGAAGGCGCGGTCATCTGCCCCTCGTGCGGCCGGGCCAATGAAGCCCGCGGCGATGTCTGTGACATCTGCGGTACGACGGTGGCGATGAAGCTGAAGTACGACGTCGAGGAGTGCCAGGAACGCGGCATGACCTTCGCCGTGCCTCTCAAGGTCACCATTCGGCTCGTGGTCTGGAACAAGGATCCGGAGACGGGCGCGAAGACCATCCGCGACATCAAGGAGC
>CAYHEX010000298.1:0-5421 GCA_964355365.1 uncultured Solibacteraceae bacterium
GAGATGTCGCAACTGCGCGATACGGCGATGGCTGCCGACCGCGCGAAGACGGCGCGCGTGGCGATCGTGAACCAGACGCTGGCGAAACTCCTCTTTCCCGGCGAGGATGCCGTCGGCCGCCGAGTGACCTGGACCGGCGACGTCCTGAAGTTCATCGGGCTGCAGGAAGAGTGGATGACCATCGTCGGCGTTGTCCGCGATACGAAGGACGGCGGACTCGACGCGAAACCCGTGCGCGCGATCTACACGCCCTTTCAGCAAGGCGTCTTTCCGACGGGCGGGCTCGTCATTCGCACGGAGGTGAATCCGCTGGGACTCGCCCAGGCCGCGCGCGAGGTGGTGCGCTCGGTCGACCCTCGGCAGCCGGTCGAGAAACTCATGGCCCTTGACGCGATTCGTGATGAAAGCGTCGGGCCGCGCCGCATCAACGCCATGCTGATCGGGTCCTTCAGCCTGCTCGCGCTCGTGATCGCCGCGATCGGCATCGCGGCCGTGCTCGCCTTCACGGTGAGCGCGCGCACGAATGAGATCGGCATCCGCATGAGCCTCGGCGCAAACAGCGGCATGGTGCAGCGCATGGTGCTCGCCGAGGGCGGCGTGCTGCTCGCTGTGGGTCTGCTGCTCGGCGTCGTCGGTGCCATTCTCACGACGCGGCTCATGCAGGAGCTGCTCTATGGCGTGGCGCCGGACGATCCCGTCACCGTCATCGGCGTCTCCGTGCTGATGGCCGTGGTCGGCGTCTCCGCCTGCTGGATTCCGGCGCGACGCGCCGCGAGGATCAATCCCTTGATGGCGATTCGCGGAAAGTAAGACGAGGCGCCGCCGCCGCACAGTAATATTGCTCTATGAAGCGCGTCGTCCCTTCTGTCCCCCTCGAACTGAAGCGTCCCGTTCCGTCAGACATCGCCGTTGCTCAGGCCAGCGTTCCGCGCCCCATCTCGGAACTGGCCGCAGACATCGGCATCCTCAAGCACGAACTCGAGCCGTACGGCTTCACCAAAGCCAAGGTCACGCTCGATATTCGCGACCGCCTGAAGGACACGCCCAACGGCCACATGATCGTGGTCACCGCCATCACGCCGACACCGCTCGGCGAGGGCAAGACGACGGTGACGATCGGGTTGTCGCAGGCGCTCGGCGCACATCTCGGCAAGAGCGTCTTCACGTGTATTCGTCAGCCTTCAATGGGTCCGACGTTCGGCATCAAGGGCGGCGCGGCCGGCGGTGGTTACAGTCAGGTGATTCCGATGGAGGACTTCAATCTTCATCTCACCGGCGACAACCACGCGATCACCGCGGCCAACAACCTGCTCGCAGCCGGCATCGATAGCCGACTGCTCTACGAAGCCAAGCAGACCGACGACGAAAAGCTCGTCATGGGGTTGTGCAAGAAGGTCGACGGCGTGCCCGTGTTCTCGGGCTATCACCTGCGCCGCATGGCGCGCCTCGGCATCACGGCCAACACGCCTGCCGACCTCACGCCGGAGCAGAAGCGTCAGGTCTTCCGCCTCGACATCGATCCGAACAACATCACGTGGAACCGCGTGCTCGACGTGAACGACAAGATGCTGCGCAAGATCACGGTCGGCCTCGGCGACGAAGAGAAGTTCCCGCGCAACACAGGCTTCGACATCGCGGTGGCGAGCGAGATCATGGCGGTGCTGGCGCTCTGCAACGGGCTCGACGACTTCCGCGAGCGCGCGCGCCGGATGGTGATCGGCTTCTCCACCACCGGTCAACCCATCACGGCGGATGACATCGGCGTCGCAGGCGCGCTGACGGTGCTGATGAAAGATGCCGTCAAGCCGAACCTGATGCAGACGCTCGAAGGCACGCCGGTGCTCGTGCACGCGGGCCCGTTCGCGAACATCGCGCACGGCAACTCCTCGGTGATCGCCGACCAGATCGCGCTGAAGCTGGCCGACTACGTCGTGACTGAGGCAGGCTTCGGTTCGGACATCGGCTTCGAGAAGAACGCAAACATCAAGACGCGCGCGAGCGGCTTCGCGCCGAGCTGCGTCGTCGTGGTCGCCACGATTCGCGCTCTGAAGATGCACGGTGGCGGCCCGAAGGTCGTGGCCGGCAAGGGCCTCGACGCGGTCTACAAGAACGAGAACCTCGAGCTACTCCGCGCGGGTCTGCCGAACCTCGAGCGGCACGTGAAGAACGTCGCGTCGTACGGCATTCCGGTCGTGGTCGCGATCAACCACTTCTCAACGGATACCGATGCGGAAGTGGCGGTCGTCGCGGAAGGTGCGATGAAAGCCGGCGCATTCGCGGCGGTCAAGAGCACGGGCTGGGCCGACGGCGGCCTCGGCGTGAAGGACCTCGGCGACGCGGTCGTGAAAGCCTGCGCGCAGCCGTCGAAGTTCACGCACCTTTACGATCTCACCGACAGCATCGAGACCAAGATCCTCAAGATCGCGAAGAGCTACGGCGCGGACGGCGTGAATTACTCAGACGAAGCGGCGGCGAAGCTCAAACTCTTCACCGAACTCGGTTACGACAACCTGCCAATCTGCATGGCGAAGACGCACTTGTCGTTCTCTGACCAGGCGGACCTCAAGGGCGCGCCGACCGGCTTCAGCATCACGATCCGCGACATGCGCGCGTCACTCGGCGCCGGCTTCGTCTACCCGCTCGTTGGGACGATGCGGACGATGCCCGGACTACCGGCGCGGCCGGCGTTCTGCGACGTGGACATCGACATGGTGACGGGGCGGATCGAAGGGCTGTTTTAGAAGAGCCTGTTAAGTTGAAAGTCCAAAGAGGGAAGTAGGAAGTTGGTTCGAACCACTTCCCACTTCCCTCTTGCCACTTCCAACTTGCCCGACTAGTTCCCCACCCTAATCGCGACCTTCGTGTGGGCAGTCGTGCCCGAACTGCCGACCGTTACTTCAAGAATGTAATCCCCCGGTCCGAGCGGCGCGAGGTTGATGTCCGCGGCCAGGACGCCCGGCTTCTCACCCAGGGTCACCTGCAAAGGCAGCGGATTGCCTGCGCGATCCAGGAGCCGCGCTTCGCGTGTTTCCAGAGGCGCGCCCAACATCCACTCGACGTGCACGCGCTCAGTGCGGCGGAACAGAAAGTCCGCCACGGGGTGCAGCGCCGAGTTCATGCCCGGCGTGGCGCGATACAGCAACGCGGCGCTCAGCAGCGTGGTGCTGGACGCCGGCGGGTTCGGTGCGATCGCCACGCTGGTCTCGACCGCCTCATCTCCGCTCCGCACTTTCAGCTGCGCATTCCAGGGCCCGACAGCTCCGGCGGGAAGGGCGACCCGCGCCGCGGCCCCGCGTGACACGCGATCGAGGCGACCCCTGCCACTCGCAACCATCGCACCAGCCGGCGAGGTGAGCACGACCTGCAAATCGCCGCCATCCATCCACTTCCCAGCCTCGGCCAGCGCGGGTGCAATCTCGGCAAACACCGTCACCTCGGAGGCCGACGTCTGCACGCCCCAGCCGTAGAGGTCCGCGCTCGAGCGAATGCGCGCGAGATGGCCCAGCGCCTCGGCCAGTTCGTTGGCAGCAGCCGTCGCCGCGGGCACCACAGCAGGCCTCGGTGCATTGCGCGCGGCCATGTCGGCTTCCGTCGGCGCGCGATACCCGCGCCGCGCCGTCACCTGCAGGCCAGGAACCTTCAACTTCACGTCGATCTGCCGATACCGGCCGTCGAACTTCGAGTTGGTCGAGTAGTAGCCGAGCACGTAATACGCCGACAACTGGCTGGCGATGCGGTCGAAGCCGGCGTCGAGGCCGTTCGTATTCACCACCGCGAGCCCGCCCGTATTATTGGCGACCTCCATCAGATGATTCGCGCGCATCGTGATCCGATCGAACTGCGCCTTCAGGTTTTGCGTCGCGCCCGCCTGGTTGATCGGGATGTCGAACACTTCCAGTCCTGCGGGATTCACTGGATAGAACACGACATTGGCGCGGCGCGCCCGCTCAATCAGGTCGCGAAAGCGCGTCGCATCTTCGAGGTTCGCGAGCCGGAGCACCTCGTTCACGCAACCCGCGATCGAGCCGTACTGCTTGGTCGACTCCTGCATGAGCTTGCCACCCGGACCGATGCCGACGCGCGGGAGCGAGTCGTAGTACTCCATCACCCTGCTCAGCGGCGCCGACAACGACTGGTCCGGCCGAAACAGCCGCCAGCCCTCCGTGAAGATCACGAGCGACTTACGGGTTTCCTTGACGATGCCGAGGTAGTCGATCGTGTCCTGCAGATGCGTGAATACCTTGTCTTCGCGCTGGCGGTCGACGAGCACGTCGATCAGCTTGCGGCCGATCCCCTCGTCATTCGCGCCGAAGTCCTTGCCCGTCTTGGGATCGACCGTGCACGGCTCCAGCGCCGCCTCCTGCGGGTTGTGGAGGATCGAATCCCGCTCGCCCCACGGCCAGTAGCGCGTGAGCATCTCTTCGGTAGTCGTGACCTTGCGGCCGAACGTCATCGCGCTCGGACGGATGTCTGGCGTCACGACCGCGAACAGATCGTTCGGCGCGAGGATGCGGTTCAACGCCCTCACCAGCGGCGCGCGGGCCGCGTGTCCGCTGGCAATGGACACGTGAGGCGCGTCGAGGTACACGACGAACGCGCGGTTCTTCGGGTCCGCCGCAAGCGCGTTCGCCTCTTCCACGGTGTTGGGATCGCGCTTTTCGTTCTCCGGCGTGAACGGGTCAACCCCAACCAGTTCGAAGGTCTCGACCTTCTGTGGCTTGCCGTCCTCGAAAATCTCGAAGTCGGTCTTCTCGAGGTTCGTGACAATCCGCCCGTCCTTCATCGGATAGGCATCGACCTGGACGAAGTTGGCGTCGGAGCGGAAGACGGGTGGCCGCTGCGGTGGTGGCGTGGATTGAGCCTGCCGGGCCGGCAACCCGGTAGCAAGTAGGGACAGAACAAACACGGCCGCGAGTGCAATCTGACGACGCATTGGGGTTTCTCCGCGGACGCTGGCGGGGGAAGTGTAACAGGTGCGGACAGGTGCGGACGGGTGCGGTTGGTGCGAAACCCGTGTTCCCAAGTGCACAGACGTTCCGGTCCGCCGGTCCTACGCTGAGGTATGTCTCTCCTCTTCGCCCCCACGTCACTCGGACCGCTGACCCTGCGCAATCGTCTCGTGATGGCGCCGATGACGCGCAATCGCGCGACGGGCAATCTGCCGAACGCCCTATTCCCGGTGGCCGCACCGGCGACATCTTCACGGACGCGGAGAGGTTGAAGCCGATGGCGGTGCCCGAAGCGATGACCGAGTCGGACATGCGCGTCACGGTGGCGGAATATGCGCAATCGGCGACGTTCGCCGTCGCTGCCGGCTTCGACGGTGTCGAGCTACACGGCGCGAACGGCTACCTGCTCGAACAGTTCTTTCGCCCCACGTCGAATCAGCGCACCGACCAGTACGGCGGCATCATCGAGAAC
>CAYHEX010000299.1:0-5377 GCA_964355365.1 uncultured Solibacteraceae bacterium
TCCTCGCCGCCGGCGGCTGGTGGTACTTCCAGCAGCGCGGCGGATTTGACCTGCCGAAGGACGCGGAGCAGAACGCGCTCCTCGTCACGATCGACACCCTGCGCGCCGATGCGCTGTCGTCGTACGGCGGCGCGGCCAAGACGCCGAATCTCGACCGGTTGGCCAGCCACGGCGCGCGCTTCACCGACGCGCACGCGCAGGCGGTGGTGACGCTCGTGTCGCACACGTCGATCCTCACCGGCAAATACCCGTATCAAACCGGCGTGCGCGACAACGCCGGCTTCCGCGTCGCGCCCAACACCGCCACAATGGCCACGCGGCTCAAACAACAGGGGTTTGCCACCGGCGCCTTCATCGGCGCGTTCCCCCTGACGAAGCGCTTCGGCCTGACGCCGGGCTTCGACGAATACGACGACCAGATCCCCGAAATGCGCGGCGCCGTGGATTTCGCGCTGCCGGAACGCCGCGCCGACACCGTCGTGGACCGCGCGCTCACATGGATCGGCGCGCAGGACACGAAGAAGTTTTTCGCATGGGTCCATGTCTTCGATCCGCACGCGCCCTACGCCGCGCCCGAACAATGGGCCGCGCAATATCCGGGCGCGCCCTATCAGGCGGAAGTCGCGTGGACGGACGCCGCGCTCGGCAAGCTCTTCGACCGGCTCGCTACGTTGCCGCGCAAGACCCTCGTGATTGTCACGTCCGACCATGGCGAAGGCCTCGGCGAACACGGTGAAATGACGCACGGGCTCTTCGCCTACGAGAGCACGCTGCGCGTGCCGCTGATCATCGCGGAAGTGGACCCGAAGGCAACGTCGCTGCCGCGCGGCCGCGTTCTCGCGTCACCCGTGCGGCACGTGGACCTGCTGCCGACACTGCTGGACGGCCTCGCCCTCACAGCAGACGCCACGCTGCCGGGCAGCTCCCTGCGCGACGTCATCGCCGGCGCGACCGGCCCGGACCGCCCGTCGTACTTCGAAGCGATGACGGGACTGCTCACCCGCGGGTGGGCGCCGCTGCGAGGAGTCGTAGCGAACGGCGACAAGTTCATCGACCTGCCCGTGCCCGAGCTCTACCGCCTCACGGACGATCCGGGCGAACTGCGCAATCAGGCATCGCTCAACGCCGACCGCGTCGCCGTCCTCACGAACACGCTCGGCACGTTCGACCGCAACCTGCCGGGGATGCCGCAACGGGAATCGGCGGCCGTCACCGCACAGCTCCGATCGCTGGGCTACACCTCGAGCGGACCACGACCCGCGAAGAAGACGTTCACCGACGCGGATGATCCCAAGCGGCTGATCGATCTCGATCGTGAACTGCACTCGGCCAACGACTTCTATTCGACGGGCCGCTACCCCGAGGCCATCCGCACATTTCAGAGCGTGATCGCCAAGCGTCCGGACCTGCTCGACGCCTACCGCTACATGGCGTTCGTCCTCTGGCAGATGGGCCGCCCCGCAGACGCCATTGCCACGCTCGAACAGACCATCCGGCTCGGCATTGCCGATCAGGACGTGCGCACACGGCTCGGCACCTTCCTCGCCGAAACCGGAAACGCCGCCAAAGGCATCGCCCTTCTCACCGGAGCGCCGGCCGACGATGTGGAGGCGCAGAACGCACTGGGGATTGCCTACGGCCAGTCGGGCAAGGACACGGAGGCCGTGGCCGCGTTCGACCGTGTGCTCGCCGTCGAGGCCACCAACGGGATCGCGCTGCAGAACATCGGCACCATCCGACTGCGTCAGAACAACTTGAAGGATGCGGAATCCTACGTCCGCCGTGCCCTGGCGGCGGACCCCGCGCTCGCCAACGCGTACACCACCCTCGGCGTGATCTTCCAGCGCACGAACCAGATGGACAACGCGATTGAGAGCTGGCGGCGCGCGGTGGAGATCGACGGCACCGAGTTCGACGCGCTCTACAACGTCACGCTCGCGCTCGCCCAGCGTGGCGCGCGCGAGGAGGCCCGCGCCTACGGGGAACGCTTCCTCGCGACCGCCCCACCCGCCTTCTTTGCCGGCGAACTGGCCGCGATCAAACGCCTGCTCGGACGGTAAGAACCCGGTGATAGTCTGACCGGTACCATCATGACTGCACGCCCGTTCGTCACGGCCCTCCTGACGGGCCTTCTCGCTGTGGCCACCTCTGCGCAGACACCCGCGCCGGCACCACAGAATCCTCCCGTGTTCACGTCCACAGTCGAGATCGCCCGCCTGGACGTGCGCGTAACCGATCGCGCCGGCAAGCCCATCACCGACCTGCGTGCGGACGAAGTGCAGGTGGTCGAAGGCGGAGTCGCCCGCCCAGTCGTCCTCCTGCAACGCATCGCCGAGGCCGGCCGCACGTATCTGGAGTCGGCGCAGCGCACGATCGGCGCGGAGATCTCCACGAATCAGGGCGCGCCGCGCGGCCAGCTCTACGTGCTGCTGTTCGATCAGGAACACATCACGCCGGGCGCCGAACTGCGCGTGCGTGTGGCCGCCGAGCGCTTCATCAAGGAACGGGTGCAGCCGCAGGATCGCATTGCGATCTTCGGGCTGCCGGCGCCGGGGCCGATGCTCGGATTCACCAACAACGCGCGCACCGCTGTGGAACAGTTGCAGCACGTGCGCGGTTCGCTCGAGCGCGTCTCCACGGGCATCGTCGGGGAAATGACCACGCAGGAGGCCTACGAGATCCTGCGCGGCAACGAGTCGATGTTGACGCGTTTTGTCGTCTCGAGCGATGAGGGCACCACCTCGCGCGCCGGCGCCGCCGCCGACGCCACCAAGCGGGCGCAGGAACTGCCCGAAGTGCAGCGCCGCATCATCAAGGAGACCGCGCAATCGCTCGTGACCAGAGCCGACGGCGACAGCCGGCGATTTCTGCAGCTCTCGGCGGAGCTGTTGAAGTCCATGCGCAACGTCGACGGACGCAAAACTGTGCTGTTGTTCAGCGAAGGGTTCTACGGCGACAACGTGGCGAACGAAATCCGCGACGTGGCCGCCGCGGCGGCTGATGTGTACGGCGTGGTGTACGCGTTCGATCTCAACAACCGCGTGAGCAACAACGGCGCCGAACCCACCGGCAACGACGTGGCGAAGGAGATTCTCAGCCGCACCGAGCCGATCGGCAGCCTGGCCGCCGAAACGAGCGGCGCGCTGGTGCCCGACGCGCTCAGCCATCTCGATCAGGCCCTCGGCGCCCTCGGCGCGCCCAACAACGACTACTACATCGTCGCGTTCGAGTCCTCGCCGGCGGCGCTGTCCGATCGCACGGCCTATCAGCGCGTGGAGGTGAAGGTGACGCGGCCCGGTGCGGTGGTGGGCACACGCACGGGCTACACGGCGGGCGTGGATGCGCGGGCGAACAATGCGGTGGCCAGCCTGCGACGACTCACGATCGACGCCGCACTGGCGGCGCCGTTCGGACACCAGGGCCTGCGGGTGGAATACACGACGTATCAGAGCCATGGCACCGGCAGCACCGACGAACGCATCGTGCTCAGCCTCGAAGCGGAACTACCGGTGAATGCCGAGGCTATCGGTGGCGACGACGCGCCGCAGGCGGATGTCGTGTTTGTGGTCCGCGACGCGCGCACGGGCCGCATCGCGGGTAGCGGCACCGATCGCATTCCACTGCCGACGGCCGTCACCCGCGGTCGCACCAGCGGCGTCGGCGCCTGGCGCGTGCAGTTCGCCTTGCCGCCCGGCGAGTACCTCATGCGCGCGATCGTCCGAGAACCCGGCGGCCTGCTCGGCAGCGCCGATCGGCAGTTCGCCGTTCGCGCACTCGGCGGACCCAGCGTGGCCGCCAGCGACCTCGTGCTCGGCCGGCCCAGCCCCGCCCTGCCTGTGCGCGCGACGGCCTACACGGCTGACCCCCTGCCGGCCGCGGTGCGCGTCTACGGCAGGTCTGCGGCGCAACTGGACACGCTCACCGCGCGGATCGAGTTGATCCCGGTGGGTGGCAGCACGGCGGTCGTGGGCGTCACCGGCGTGGCCACGGACACCCGCGACGTCGAGGGTCAGGAACTCCGCGACCTGTTGTTCGAAGTGCCGCTCGCCGGCGTCCCGGCCGGCGACTACGTCGCCCGGGCGGAGATCCGCGCAAACGGCGAACTCATCTCGGATCTGCGCCGCCAGGTCACCGTCATCGTTGGCGCGAATCCCGCGCCGGCCGCGGCCCCACCGCGCTCGGCCTTGCCGGTCCCCTCAGCCGCGGCCGACGGCGTCGTCGCCACGGCCCTGCTGGCCGAGGCCGCTACGTCAGCGAATCCGGCCGTCCAGCAGGCCGCCGCCGGCGTCACACAACTGAAAGCGGCGCGGTACAACGAGGCGGCCGCCACGCTGAGCGCCGCGTTCGACGCCAGCGCCGGCAAGTCCGCGCCAATCGCGTTCCTGCTGGGTTGGGCACAGCGCGGCACGGGCAATCTGGTGGCGGCCGTATCGGCGTTCCGCAATGCGGCCACGCTCGATGCGTCGATGATCGCCGCGCACCTCGCGCTCGCGGACACGTATGTGACCTTGCAGCAGCCGGCTCTGGCGATTCAGGCACTCGAGGCCGGTCTGGCCAGCCAGCCGAACGCCGCCGAACTGAAACGCATGTTGGAGACGATCAAGAAATGACGACGCTGATTCTCGCTCTCGCGCTCTCACTCCTTCCGCAATCAGCTCCGCCGCTGATCTCGGCGACTGCCGTCAAGCTCGCGCCCAAACAGATCGCGGAATTCGATGTGAGCAAGCTCCGGGGTGTTATCCGTCGCCTGGCGTGGAGCGCCGACGGCATGCAGTTGTATCTGCAGACGGCCGAGCTCGGGTCGGACGCGCTGCCGAAAGCGACGTTCCACTTTCTGATCGACGCCCCGACCGGCTCGCTGAAGAAGGTCGACGCCGAACCCGCGTGGGCCGCCGACTACAACACGTGGAAATCCTGGAAGTCCGCGCCGGGCGACGACGCGTTTCTCATCGAGTTGGCGACCGAACAGCGCAAGGCGACGGCGACGGCGACGCCAATGGGCGGCGACTATGCGCGAGGCGGGACAGGTGCGGACGTCTCGGGGTCGGCCGGTTCCGCGTCGATGGACGCGGTCGCGGCGGCGGCGGCGCAGATGCAGTCGGGCACGGCCAACATCATGCGCCTCAAGGGCCAGGTGATCGGCGAGTGGATGAACCAGCCGATCGTGCCCGGTCAGACCTTCGGTTGGGGGCCGAAGGGCACCAACGTGATCGCGTATGCCGAGCCGAACAACCGCCAGTTGATGCTGATGGACAAGTCGGGTGCGAAGCAGAAGATCGCCGACACCAAGGGCGTGTACGTGCCGGCGTTTTCCCTCGACGCGCGGCAGCTCGCGTGGTTCGAAGTGCGCGGCAAGAAAGCGATCCTGCTCATCAGC
>CAYHEX010000300.1:0-5365 GCA_964355365.1 uncultured Solibacteraceae bacterium
TTCGTCGCGCTCTGCGAGACGCTGACCGGAGAAGACGAGAAGGTCTTTGAACACCTGTGGCGCTATCTCGGCGTCTCTGTCGATTGGTCGCTGACGTACGCCACCATCGGCCGACCGGCCCAGCGTGTCTCGCAGCTGGCGTTCCTGCGATTGCTGAACGCGGGCAACGCGTATCAGCTCGAAGCGCCGACGTTGTGGGATGTCGACTTCCGCACCGCGGTCGCACAGGCCGAGCTCGAAGACCGTGAACTGCCTGGCGCGTATCACAAGATCCGATTCGCCAAGCAGGACGGCTCGGGATTCGTCGAGATCGACACGACGCGTCCTGAGTTGATTCCCGCGTGCGTGGCGCTCGTCGCGCATCCCGATGACCCGCGCTACCAGCCGCTCTTCGGCAAATACGTGCTGACGCCGCTCTTCAACGTGCCCGTGCCCGTGAAGGCGCACGCGCTCGCCGATCCTGAGAAGGGCACCGGCATTGCGATGATCTGCACGTTTGGCGACGTCACCGACGTCGTGTGGTGGCGCGAACTCAGTCTGCCCGTGCGCGCGATCATTCAGGCGAACGGCGCACTCAAGCCGATTGCCTTCGGCCCGGCCGGGAGTGAGGCTACGTGGCCGTCGGCTGATGCGCCGGCAGCGCAAGCCATCTACGACCAGATGGCGGGGCTCTCCGCCGTAAAGGCGCGCGCGAAGATCGTGGAACTGCTGAAGGCGAGCGGTGATCTGCAGGGCGATCCGCGCCCGATCACGCATAACGTCAAGTTCTACGAAAAGGGCGATCGCCCGCTCGAGATCGTCACCAGTCGTCAGTGGTTCATCAAGACGATGGATTTCCGCGACGCGCTGCTGCAGCGCGGCGCCGAGTTGCAGTGGCATCCGGAGTACATGCACTCGCGATTCGACAACTGGGTCAACGGTCTCAACGGCGACTGGTGTGTGAGCCGGCAGCGATTCTTCGGCGTGCCGTTCCCGATCTGGTATCGCGTGTTGCCGGACGGCACTCCCGACTTTGCGCAGCGGCTGCTGCCGCGCGAGGACCAGTTGCCGATGGATCCCTCAACCGATGTGCCCGAGGGATTCACCGCGGATCAGCGCGGCGTGCCCGGCGGATTCATCGGCGATCCGGACGTCATGGACACGTGGGCGACCTCGTCGCTGACGCCGTTCATTGTCTGCGGTTGGGAGACCGACCCGGAGCTGTTCGCCAAGACCTTCCCAATGCATCTTCGGCCACAGGCGCACGACATCATTCGCACCTGGCTGTTCTCGACGGTGCTGCGCTCACATCTCGAAGAGCACACGCTGCCGTGGACGCATGCCGCCATCTCCGGCTGGGTGCTCGACCCGGATCGCAAGAAGATGTCGAAGTCCAAGGGCAACGTCGTCACGCCCATGGGCCTGCTCGAAGAACACGGCTCGGACGCGGTGCGCTACTGGGCCGCGAAGGGCGGGCCGGGTGTCGATACGGCGTTTGAAGTGGGCCAGATGAAGGTGGGCCGCCGCCTCGCGATCAAGCTGCTCAACGCGTCGAAGTTCGTGCTCGGCAAGACGGAGCCGCGCGGCCCGGTGACCGAAGCCTACGATGCGGCGATGCTGGCGCGTCTGCGGAGCGTGGTCGCGCAGGCGACCAGCAACCTGGAGGCCTACGACTACGCCGCCGCGCTTCGCGAGACGGAGACGTTCTTCTGGTCGTTCTGCGATGACTACATTGAAATGGTGAAGCGGCGTCGCATGGGCTCTGATGCGGCCGCCGCGTCGGCCGTCTCTGCGTCGCAGATGGCGTTGTCGACGATGCTGCGACTGTTTGCGCCGTATCTGCCGTTCGCCACCGAGGAAGTGTGGTCCTGGTGGCAGGACGGGTCGGTCCACGGCTCGTCGTGGCCAACCGTGGATGAAGTCGGCGGATCAACGGACGACATGCTCTACATCGACGCCGCCGAGATCCTGGCGCGCTTCAGGTTCGCGAGATCGTCGCAAAAACTGGGCTTTGCGGTACCCATCAAGTTGGTGACGCTGCGGTTGCTTGATTCGCAGCGAACAACCTGGGAGCGGGTGGCGGCGGACATCCTGGCGAGCTGCAATGTCGCCGAAGTGGGAGCGACGGCCGTTGTGTTCGGTGACCAGGGTGGTGAGATCGAAATCGAGCCCCTCCCGGCGCCCAGCGCCTGATCGACCTGTCCGTCATGTTCTCTGACCTGCCCGCGGACGTTCAGCACGCGATCGATGCCGCACGCGGGCGCCTCGGCGCGTTTGCAGATCTGCGGTACGCCGAGACGATCGGTTCAACCAACGACACGGTGATGCAACTCGCGGCCGCCGGCGCGCCCGAGGGCGCGGCTGTGGTCGCCGATGAGCAGACCGCTGGACGCGGACGCCGCGGCAGCACCTGGTCGTCGCCGGCCGGCGCCGGCCTGTACCTGTCGGTGTTGCTGCGCGGTGAGGCGCTGACCCGCGCGCCGGGACTCTCGACACTGGGCGCCGGCGCGGCGATCGCACGCGCCATCGCGCGCGCGACCGGCCTGCGTGTCTCCCTGAAGTGGCCCAATGATCTGGTGATCGGCGCCGAATGGCGGAAGCTCGGCGGCATTCTCTGCGAGGCGGACGGGACCGACGCGCTCGTCGTGGGCGTGGGCATCAACGTGACGCCAGCGGCGCACCCGCGCGATGTGGCAGCGCGCGCGGCCTCGATCGAGGGCGAACTCGGCCGCGCTGTTGATCGCGCGGTGCTTGTGGTGGAGTGCCTCGATCAACTCCGGCTGCTGGCAGAGCGCCTGAGGTCAGGCCAGGGTGACGCGGTGCTGGAGGAGTGGCGGGCGTTGGCGGCGGACGCGTGGCAGGGCGCGATCGTGCGCTGGCAGGATGGCGACTGTGAGGTTCGCGGCGTCGCGCGCGACGTCGATGGCGACGGCGCGTTGGTGGTGGATCGCGACGGCCGTCGAGAGCGAGTGATCGCAGGGGCAGTGGTGTGGGACCGTCGTCTGTAGCTGAATACTGCCGCGCGGTGGAAGCGCATCTGACCCGGGTCAACGGCGGCCACATGGTCCGCATCGTCGGTCCCGGCTTCACGCTCGTGCGCGAGTGGGAGACCGCGGGGATTCCGCTGTCGGTCGTGCAACGCGCCATCGACCAGAAGGCGGAGCGCCATCGGCTCGGCACGGCCGGTCGCAGCGGCCGGCCGCTGCGCATCGAGTTCTGCGAGAACGATGTGCAGGAACTGTTCGCCGACTGGAAGCGCGCGGTCGGCGTGACGACCACGCCCGCGGACACGCCTGCGGGCGTCGCAACCGGGCACGAGCCAGTGGACAGCCTGTCTCCCGAGTCGTTGGTCCCGTCATCGCGCCGCCAGTCGCTGTCGAAGCATCTTGAGCGGGTCTCTGACCGGTTGTCGAGATTGCTCGGGCGACACGACGTCCCCGAGGCATTTCTCGAGCGTGTCAACGTGACCATCAGTGCCGTGGCCGCGGCACGCGACCGCGCGCGCACGGCTCGCGGCGCCTCGCGCGATGAGATTGCCGCCGCGCTGCGTCCGCTCGACCGTGAGTTGATGACGGCGGCGCGTGTGATGCTGGGCGAGGCCGCGCGTGACCAGCTGCAGACGCAGGCGGAAGGTGAGCTGGCGGCGTTCAGGAATCGGCTCGACGGCGACGCGTGGAAGATGGCCGTTGACGCCACCGTCGATCGATTGCTGCGCGAGCGCTTCGGATTGCCGGTGATCGAGATGGATCAGGTTTAGCGTGGCGTCATTCCTCGAGTTGACGATCGAACGCGCGGTGGCCGGCGGCCGTATGCTCGCACGCCATGACGGCCAGGTCGTGTTCGTGCAGGGGGCGATTCCCGGAGAACGCGTGCGCGCGCGCATCCAACGGCGACAGAAGCAGGTGTTGTTTGCCGAGGCCGTCGAGGTGTTCGAGGCCAGCCCTGATCGTCGCGAACCGCACTGCGATCTCGCGTGCGGCGGCAGCGCCTACGCGCACATCAACTATGATCGGCAGCGTCGGCTCAAGGCGGACATCATCGCGGATGCCTTCGCCCGCATCGCGAAACGGCCGCTCGACGCGCCGGTCGACGTCGCCGCGTCGCCGGAGGCCGGCTATCGCATGCGGTCGCGGGTGCATGTCCAACACGGCCGATGGGGCTTCTATCGCGAAGGCACGCACGTGATGTGCGACGCGGCGTCGACGGGTCAGCTTCGGTCCGATACCTGCGCGGCGATCGAATCGTTTCTCGCGGCGCGCCCTGCGATCGCCGATCGGTTGGCAGCCATCACGGTCAGCGAAAACATCGATGCGTCCGCGCGTGTGCTGCAACTCGAAATCCGAGAGAACGCCAGGCGGCTGAACGTGATCGACGATGGCGACAACGTGGGCGAGGGCGTGCACGGTGTCACGTCGATCGACGGTCCGGTGCTGTGGGGGGCGGCGTGGGTCGAAGGCACCGCACGGTCGATCTGGGCCACGTGGGAAGGTGGTGCGCCCATCGATGCGGACATCACATGGCGGCGACGGCCCGCATCGTTCTTTCAGGGGAACCGATACCTCCTTGGCGCGTTGGTGAGCGAGGTGCTGCGCGCCTCTGACGGCGCCCGTCGTGTCATCGACCTCTACGCCGGCGGCGGGCTGTTCTCGGTCGCGCTGGCCGCCCGAGGTGCGCACGTGGTCTCGGTGGAAATGGACGGGTCGAGCACGCGCGATCTGACTGACAACGCGAAGCCGTTCGGCGAACGGCTCGTGCCGCTCGTGTCGCCTGTCGAAGCCATCCTGAAACAGCGGCCGCCATTCACCGCGGACACGGTCGTGATGGATCCGCCGCGCGTCGGCGCCACGCCCGAAGCCATCGCCGGCCTCGTTACCTGGAACGCCCCGCGCATCGTCTACGTCTCGTGCGATCCGCCCACGCTCGCACGCGACTGCGCGAAGCTGTTCGCAGCGGGATATCGCCTGACGTCACTGCAGGGATTCGATCTGTTCCCGAACACGGCGCACGTCGAGGCCGTGGCTGTGCTCGAACGTTAAGAGCAAGGTCTAATTCGTTTCACCATGGAGATACATGGAGGGCCATGGAGAACGGCCTGAACAACCCCAGGCCTGGCGGCCCGGCTACGCCGGGCTGACGACGAGCGAGGGAGAACAAGAACGAGAAAGCCCCTTGATCACCGGGCTCTCTCGTTCTTGTTCTCCCTCGCTCGTCGTGCCGCCGAAGGCGGCCGCCAGGCCCCGTGTAAGCAGAGCTCAGATCCTTCACGTCCTTCGCGTTCTTCACGGTAGATGCGTGCGCAGCTGCACTTGGACTGCGTGCAGCTCCATGGATCTTGTATGTTCCATTCAATATGAGATTCTCACCGGCAGGTGAGAAGGAGCGCTCC
>CAYHEX010000301.1:0-5358 GCA_964355365.1 uncultured Solibacteraceae bacterium
GGGCACGGGCCACGGCGACTATCACGCCTTCTGGATCAACCCGAAGGATCCGCGCAACGTCGTCGTGGGCCACGACGGTGGACTCGACGTCAGCAACGACGGCGGCTTCACGTGGGATTACCACAACGACATCGCAACCGGGCAGTTCTATCAGGTGTCGGCCGACATGCGGCGTCCGTACTGGGTGTGCGGCGGCCTGCAGGACAACCAGGCGTGGTGCGGACCGAGTGCGGTGCGCGCCAACTTCGGCGCGGTGAACACCGACTGGTACACGATCGCCGGCGGCGACGGCTTCTACACGCGGCAGGATCCGACCGACTGGACGATCGCGTACGGCGAAGCGCAGAACGCGTCGATGTCGCGCTACGACCTCCGCAACGGCACACAGAAGAGCATCACGCCGAGGGCGATGATGTCCGCCCCAGCCGGCGCGCCTGGCGGCGCAGCTCCGGCGGGTGGCGGTGGTGGTGGAGGACGTGGCGGCGGTATGGGCAACGTCACGAACACGCCGGCGAAGGTCGACCCGTTCCGCTTCTACTGGAACGCGCCGTTCGAGATGTCTCCGCACGATCCGGCCACCGTGTACATCGCCGGTCAGTACGTCTTCAAGTCGACGAACCGCGGCGACACGTGGACGATGAATGACAAGGACCTGACCAGGAACCTCGACCGCTTCGGCATGCCGATCATGGGCGTGCCGGGCAACGCGCCGATGGCGTCCAAGCATGACGGCTACGGCGAGAACTCGGTGATCACACAACTGCGTGAATCACCCGCCAAGCCCGGCGTGATCTGGGCCGGCACCGACGACGGCAACCTGCAGGTCAGCCAGGACGGCGGCAAGACCTTCACGAATGTGGTGGCGGCGGTGCCGGGCATCGCAACACTGCCGAGCGTGGGCGCGCCGGGCGCGGTGCAGATCTCGCGCATCGAGCCGTCGCACTTCGACCCGGCGACGGCGTACGTCGCGTTCGACAACCATCGCAACGACGACTGGAAGCCGTATCTGTTCAAGACGACCGACTACGGCAAGACGTGGTCGAGTGTCTCGGCCAGCCTGCCGGCGAAGGGGAACATCAACGCGCTGCGCGAGGATCCGGTGAATCCGAACCTGCTGTTCGTCGGCACGGAGTTCAACCTGTTCGTCACGCTCGACGGCGCGAAGACGTGGAAACTCTTCTCGACGGGTCTCCCGACTGTGCGCGTGGACGACATCCTGATCCACCCGCGCGACAAGGACCTGATCGTCGCCACGCACGGACGTTCGCTGTGGATCGCGGATGACATCACGCCGCTGGAGCAGCTCGCATCTGCGCCCGGCACCACGGTGAAGATGTTCGATCCGCGTCCGGCAGTGCAGTGGAAGACGGATCTCACGGCAACGCGCCGGGTGACCGGGCGTCAGTTCCGGGGCGAGAATCCGCCGGCCGGCACCGCGTTCAACTTCTGGGCCGAGAGCGACATGGGCGAGGCGAAGCTCGAAGTGCTCAGCGCGCAGGGCCAGGTTGTGTCAACGCTGACGACGACGGCGAAGGCGGGCATGAACCGCGTGCAGTGGAACATGTCGAGCGCGGCAGCCGGTGGCGGCGCGGGCCAGTTTGCCGGGCGCGGCGGTGCGGGTGGTCCCGGCGGCGGCCGCGGTGCGGCGCCGACGACGCTGACGCCGGAGGAGATCGCTGCGGGACAGGCGGCCTACGACAAGGCACGCGCCGGCGCGGCGGTTACAGGCGGCGCGGGCGGCCAGACGCCGCCGGCGGCACGCGGCGGTGGTGGTGGCGGCGGACGTGGCGGCTTCGGCGGCGCTCTCGTGACGCCGGGCACCTACGTCGTCCGTCTCACGGTTGGCGGACAGACGTTGATGTCGTCGGTCGTGGTGCTGGAAGACATCTGGATGCGATAAGAGCAAGTAACAAGTGGTAAGTGGCAAGTATTGGGGCGCCGCCGGGATCACTGGCGGCGCCTCTTCTTTCGTATGACCGGGTCCTATTCTTGCTTAAGATGAACGCATGATCCGCCAATTTCGCGTTCTGGCACTCGCCGTCGTCCTATTGGGCGGAATGGCTGTCCTCGCAGCGCAACAAACGGCGCCGCAACAGGGCGCCACGTTCAAGTCGGGCACGCGCACGGTGCCGCTCTACGCTACCGTGGTCGACCGCACGGGGCGGCTGGTGCCCGACCTGCAGCGCGACGAGTTCGAGATTCTCGACAACGGCGTCGTGCAGCCGATCACGCTGTTCGCCAACGAGATCCAGAAGATCACCGTCGTCGTCATGCTGGACACGAGCGGCAGCATGACCTTCAATATCGACAACCTGAAAGAAGGCGCGGAGCAGTTTGCGCTGCGTCTGCTGCCGGGCGACAAGGCGCGGATCGGCAGCTTCAGCGACAAGATCATCATCACGCCCCCGGCGTTTACGGGAAACCGCGACGACCTGATTCGTGCGATCCGCAATGACATTCAATTCGGCAACCCGACGGCGCTGTGGGACGCGACCGATCGCAGCATGGACGCGATGGAGGGCCTCGAAGGCCGGCGCGTCGTCCTGCTCTTCACCGACGGCGACGACAACATCAGCCGCAAGACCCTCAAGGATTGCCAGCGGCGCGCGCTCGAGGGCGAGTTCATGATCTACGGCATCGGCCTGCGGGGAACGCCGGGCGGCGGCATCACGCAGAAGCCCGACGCGGGTCTGCGCAAGATCGCCGAGGAAACCGGCGGCGGCTACTTCGAGCTCAAGGGCACGACCGACATGAACTCCACGTTCACGCGCGTGGCCAACGAACTGCACAGCCAGTACGTGCTCGGCTTCTCGCCCGACAAGCTCGACGGCAAGATCCACAAGATCGAAATCCGCGTAAAACAACCGGGGCTGACGGCGCGGACGCGGAAGAGCTATCTCGCTACCCCGTAGAACGCCTTGACCCGCACTGCCGACGGCGAAGCGCGCACAAGGCCGACCGGGCGAGGCCTGCACACCGCCATCCTGGTGGCGGCGTTCTTCTTCCCGGTCGCCACGTTTACGCAGCAGAAGTTCACGAGCGGCGCAAAGACCGTCGCGGTCTACGCGACCGTCATCGATGCGGGCGGCCGGCTCGTCACCAACCTCACCCGGGACAGCTTCACGGTGTACGACAACGGCAAGCCGCAGCCAGTGACGCTGTTTGCGAACGATCCGCTTCCGATCACGATGGCCGTCATGCTCGACACGAGCGGCAGCATGCAACAGAACGTGGGGCTGGTGCGGAACGCCACGATGGCGCTGGTGTCGTATCTGGCGCCGGACGATCGTGTGCGGCTCGGCACGTTCGGCGGACGTATCGTGCTGAGTCCGGCATTTACCAACAGCGGCGAGGACCTCGCGCGGTTCGTGTGGGAGCGCATGCGTCCCGGCGGGGGCACGCCGCTGTGGGACGCGGTCGATGCGGCCATGGACACGCTCGCGGACCGCGACGGCCGCCGCGTGGTGCTGGTGTTTTCGGACGGCAAGGACTCGCAGAGTCGCCTGAAGCTCAAAGACGCGACGCGGCGCGCCGAGCAGGAAGGCTTCATGGTGTACGCGATTGGCTGCTGGGGTTCGCCAAACGGCGGCCGGTTCCCCGCGGCCGGCAAGCTCGAGAAGCCGGACGAAGGCCTGCGCAAGATCGCCGATCAGACCGGCGGCGGCTACACCGAGTTGCAGTGGACCGACGACCTCAACGCCGGGTTCCGCCGCGTGGCCGAGGAACTGCACAGCCAGTACGTGCTCGGCTTCTCGCCGGACAAGGCTGATGGCAAGCTGCACAAAATCGAAGTCCGCGTGGCCCAATCGAATTACACTGTGCGCGCGCGAAAGAACTACCTCGCGCGGTAGCGTCTGGGGACCTGAAGGTCCCCGGCTACGACAGACATCGTCGTAACAATCGTAGTCGTGGACCTTCAGGTCCACGAGTGACAGTCGTAGTCGTGGACCTTCAGGTCCACGAGGAACCGGAGACCCATGAGAATCAATCGACGCAAATTCCTCGGTACGGCGGCAGTAGGTGGCGGCGCGATGGCGCTGGCGAGTTGCGCGGGCACGACGCCCGACGCGGGCACGGCACCAGCGGCCAATGCACTGCATCCCGCGATCGCCACGCTGAAGCCCATGACCGACGGCATCGTCAAGATCACGGTCGACGAACGCAAGGCGCGCATCGCCAAGGCGCAGAAGCTCATGGCCGAGCAGAAGATCGACGCGATCTTCATGGAAGGCACCACGTCGATGTTCTATTTCGTCGACATGCGCTGGGGCCAGAGCGAGCGGACGTTCGGCGTGGTCATTCCCGCCAAAGGCGAGGTCGCCTACGTCTCGCCGAAGTTCGAAGAAGACCGCGCGATGGAGCTCCTGAAGAAAGACTACGGCGCGGACGTACGGTGCTGGGAAGAGCACGAGAGCCCCTACGCCGTCATCGCCGGCATCGTGAAAGACCGCGGCGTCACGCATCACCGCATCGGGATGGAAGAGCGCGTGCGCTTCTTCATCGCTGACGGCGTGCGCAAAGCGGCGCCGGGCTTTGAAATCGTCGACGCGACGCCGGTGACCGCCGGCTGCCGCATGTACAAGACGACGTCGGAAATTGCCCTCATGCAGCGCGCCAACGACGCGACGATCGCCGCCTACGCGGCCGCGTTCAAGACCATGAAAGCGGGCATGACGCAGGGCGAGCTGTCCGCGAACATCTCGGCCGCGTTCAAGGCGCTCGGTTTCAACGGCTCCGCCTCGGTGCAGGTCGGCAAGTGGTCGGCGCTGCCGCACGGCAGCATCACCCCGCAGAAGCTCGAGGAAGGCCAAATCGTGATGGTGGACGGCGGCACGAACTGCGAAGGCTACGCCGCGGACATCACGCGCACCACGGTGCTCGGCACGCCCACGCCGCGCCAGATCGAGGTGTGGAACCAGGAGAAAGAACTCCAGTCGATGGCGTTTGCCGCCATGAAGCTCGGCGACCCCTGCGAGAACGTCGACAACGCGGTCCGCGCCGGCCTCGTGAAGTTCGGCTACGGCCCCAACTACAAGCTGCCCGGCACGCCGCACCGCACCGGACACGGCATCGGCCTCGAAGGCCACGAGTGGACCAACTTCACCAAGGGCAACATGACGCCCATGGCCCCCGGCATGTGCTTCAGCAACGAACCCACGATCTCAATCATGGGCGAGTTCGGCATCCGCCTCGAAGACTGCGTCTACTTCGCCGAAGACGGGGCGCACTACTTCTCGAAGCTGAGCGAAGCGATCGATAAACCTTTCTGAGTCCAGAGTCCAGGGTCCAGAGTCCAGAGTTCAGGATGAAGGGCAAAGGGCAAAGGACGGCTCTGGACCTCTCACTCTGGACTCTGGA
>CAYHEX010000302.1:0-5342 GCA_964355365.1 uncultured Solibacteraceae bacterium
CAGGTAGTACTGAGCCATGTCGGATCGCACCCTGCCGCACAATCTCGATGCCGAGAAAAGTGTGCTCGGTGCGATCCTGATCGACAACAATGCCATCAACCTCGCCATAGAGAACATCGGCGCGGCGGACTTCTTCCGTGTCGCCCACCGTCTCATCTTCGAGGCGATGATCGGGCTGAACCAGCACAACGATCCGATCGACCTCATCACGCTGTCCGACCAGCTCAATCGGGTTGGCCGACTTGATGAGGCGGGCGGTGCCGCGTACATCAGTCAGTTGACCGACGGCGTGCCGCGAGCGCTCAATGTTCAGCATTACGCCAAGATCGTCAAAGAGAAGTCGACGCTGAGGGCGCTGATTCAGTCAGCGACCGAAGTGCTGACGCGCGCGTATGACGGCGAGGCCGAGGCGGACATTCAACTCGACGAAGCTGAGCGGTCGATCTTTGAGATCGCCGAAGGCCGACTGCGCAGTGGGTTTGTGCCGGTGGGCCAGTTGGTGGACAACAGCTACCAATTGCTGGAGAAGTTGGCCCAGCAGAAGGGCGCGATCACAGGCGTGCCGACCGGGTTCAAGGATCTGGATGAGATGACGTCAGGCTTTCAGCCGGGCGACCTGGTCATTCTTGCCGCTCGACCTGGCGTGGGCAAGACCAGCTTTGTCTTGAACGTGGCCGTCAATGCGGCGAAGCAGGCAGGACTGTCGGTGGGTGTGTTCAGTCTCGAAATGTCCAAAGAGCAGTTGTTCCTGCGGCTCCTGACATCGGAAGCGCGTGTCGACGGACATCGCATGCGGACAGGCTACCTCGGCGAGCAGGACTACGATCGGATTGCCGGTTCGTTGTCGCAGTTGCATGACCTGAAGGTGTTCATCGACGACACGCCGTCGGTTGGCGTCCTCGAGATGCGCGCGAAGTCGCGCCGGTTGAAGAAGGAGCACGGGCTGGATCTCCTGATCATCGACTACTTGCAGCTCATGCAGGGCGGCGGCCGCTTCGAAAGCCGACAAGTCGAGCTCGCGTCCATCTCCCGCTCGCTCAAGATCCTCGCGAAGGAACTGGGGATTCCGATCATCGCGCTGAGCCAGCTCAGCCGCGCGGCGGAGGCGCGATCCGACCATCGCCCACAACTCTCAGATCTTCGTGAGTCGGGTGCGCTGGAGCAGGACGCCGATATCGTCATGTTCATCTTCCGCGCCGAGATGTACAACACGCCGGAAGAGCAGAACCCGGAGAACGACAACAAGGCCACGATCATCGTGGGCAAGCAGCGTAACGGTCCGACGGGTGACGTCGACCTCGCGTTCCTCAAGTCCTTCACCCGATTCGAGAGCCTCGCGCCGGAACGTCGGTGATTCGGCCCACGGTGGCGGCCGTGCGCCTTGATGCGCTGCAGCACAACGCGCGGGCCGTGCGCCGCATGGTGTCGGCCACTTCGGCATCAACGGGCGTCATGGCGGTCGTCAAGGCCAACGCCTACGGGCACGGGGCGGCACAGGCCGGCCTCGCGCTGGAATCTGCCGGCGCCGATTGGCTTGCGTGCGCGGACATCGCCGAGGGCGTCGTGCTGCGACGTGCCGGGGTGGCTGTGCCGATCCTGGTGTTCGGGGCCCTGAGCGTCAGTGATCTCGATGGCGTATTCGAACATGCACTGACACCGACCGTGTCCACACCGGCCGCCGCTCGGGCGCTCGAGGCCGCCGCGGCAGCCCGCGGCATGCGCCTCGATTGCCACCTTAAAGTCGACACCGGGATGAACCGGCTCGGTTTTCGCCACGACAACCTGGCTCGAACCATGCCGCAGGTGCTGGCGAGCCCCCATCTGAGATTCACCGCCGTCTACTCGCATTGCGCGACCGCCGATGAACCCGAGTCGCCGTTCTTCGACGAGCAGCGCGGCGCCTTCGATCGCGCGTGCGCCCAACTGGGCGCCATGGGGCTGCGTGGCGTGCGTCGTCATCTCGCCAACTCCGCGGCGATGCTGCGCGACAGTCGCACCTGGTACGACTGGGTCCGGCCTGGTCTTGCACTCTACGGCATCATCCCGCCGCCGCTGCACGCGGCAGATCTCGACCTGCGACCTGCCCTGTCACTGGTCAGCCGTATCGTGGCCGTGAAGGGCATGCGCGCAGGCGAGTCCGCGGGCTATGGGCGCCGTTGGTCTCCGACAGAGCCGCGCACGATCGCCGTCGTCCCCGCCGGATATGCGGACGGGCTCGATACGCGTTTGGCGAATCGCGGCACCGCGCTGGTGCGCGGGCGTCGGGTGCCCATCGTGGGAGCCGTGTGCATGGACATGCTGACAGTGGATGTGACCGGTCTCGACGTCTCGCCCGGCGACGAAGTGGTGTTCATCGGCCGCCAGGCGAACGACGAGATCACGGCCCGTGAGATGGCCGCGTCGATCGGGGCGATCCCGTGGGAAGTGGTCTGCCGCCTGGGCAGCAGAATCGAGCGTCAGTATGAAGCCACCTAAGAGCGTGTTTGCCTGCAGCGACTGTGGGTCGCAGTCACAGAAGTGGCTCGGGCGCTGTCCGGACTGCGGCGCTTGGAACTCGTTTGTCGAAGAGAAGGTGGCCGCGCCCGGCACCGGCAAACAGGTCACGATGCCGCCGATGGGCGGCGGGGCCGCCCGGCTCTATGCCGATGTCGATGCGGTGGTCACCGCGCGCATGTCGACGGGCATCGATGAGTTCGATCGTGTGCTCGGCGGAGGCATCGTTCCCGGCTCGCTTGTGCTGCTGGGTGGCGAGCCCGGGATCGGGAAGTCGACATTGCTGTTGCAGGCGGCCGCGCATTTTGCGCAGGCGATCGGGCCGGTGCTGTACTGCTCCGGCGAAGAATCCGAGCATCAGGTGAAAATGCGGGGTGAGCGTCTGGGCGTTGGCCGCGCCCCTCTGTATCTGCTTGCGGAGACCTGCCTCGAACGTGTGATCGAGGAGGCGTTACGCCTGAGGCCCGCGCTGCTCATCGTCGATTCCATTCAAACGGTGTTCTCACTCAAGCTGGCGTCCGCGCCCGGGAGCGTCGGGCAGGTGCGACAGGCGGCCACCGATCTGCTGTTCAACGCGAAGGGGCACAATATTCCGACGATCCTCGTCGGGCACGTCACGAAAGACGGCAGCCTCGCCGGTCCGAAGGTTCTCGAGCACGTGGTTGATACGGTCCTCTACTTCGAGGGTGAGCGCCACCACTCGCATCGTGTCGTGCGCGCCGTCAAGAATCGGTTTGGCGCGATCAGCGAACTCGGCGTGTTCGAAATGACCGGCACGGGACTACGCGCGGTGCCGAATCCGTCCGCGATGTTCCTGGCCGAACGGCCGAAGCAGGCGCCGGGTTCGGTCGTGCTGTGCTGCATGGAGGGCTCGCGGCCCATCCTCGTCGAAGTGCAGGCGCTCGTCAGTTCCGCGACGTTCGGCAACGCGCGGCGAACGGCGGTGGGCCTCGATCAGACACGACTGGCGCTGCTGCTGGCGGTCCTCGACAAGCGCGCCGGACTCAATCTTGCCACCGACGACGTGTTTGTGAACGTGGCAGGCGGCATGTCGATCGATGAGCCGGCGGCGGATCTCGCGGTGCTCGCGGCGGTCGCGTCGAGTCTGCGCAATCGTCCCATTCAGGACAACACCGTGGTGTTTGGCGAGGTGGGGCTGGCCGGGGAGGTGCGCGGGGCCTCGCAGGCACCCTTGCGCATTCGCGAGGCGCACCAACTCGGCTTCACCCGATGCGTCGTGCCCGAAGGCAACGTCTCACCATCTGATGTGCCGCCGGGAATGACTGTGGTTGGCGTGCGCACCGTGGCTGAAGCGCTCGACGCCGTGATGTAGTCAGCGCTGGGCTCGGCTGAACTGTCGTGCCGTCAGACGGGGATTCACGGCGAATTGCGTGATGGACCACACGGTGCGATTGCGGCCGTTCTCGCGCACGATCGTATGCGGTAGCTGCAGTCCGCCCTGCGGTTGATAGTCGCTATAGGTGAACACGGTGTCGGCGACGGCCGCTGTGCCCCCGCTCCCTGGCTGCGGGGGCTGAATCAGGCGACGCGGCAAACGCGTGTCAGGGTCGATCAGCAGGCGTCCCACCCGTCCGTCCGGGCCATCGAAGATCAGCACCAGGGCGCCACGGTCCGTGCCGGCGTCGATCCGGCCGCCATCGGTGATGGTGTACGCGCCGGTATCAGCGAGCCATGGCGCGCTGATGCCGGCAACAAATCCTGCCATCGCCTGTCGCGCGGCCCGCGCGTAGGTGCGTCGAGAGACCTCGAGGTCCTTTGACTGGCCGTCGCCGCCGATCAAGGCGCCCGTGAGCCAGCCGAGGTCCCGCTGCAGACCGATGGTCGTATTGAACGCGGGCCCCTTCAGTCCGGCCGGCGTTGATTCCGCCTGCCGGAAGAACAGAGGAAACAGCGCCTGCACCTTGAGGTTGCGGGCGACCTTCATGCCGGTCATCGTCGACGTGCCCGTGGCCTCGAAGCTCCGCAGCGCCGTCAGTCTCGGCCCGCCGCCGGCTTCGCGCATGCGGTCCATGATGGCCCGCCCCCGCGATATCGCGTCCGCGGTCGCTGATACGGGCGGCACGGCCTTCTGCGAAGGAGGGGCCGCCGGTAGCGCCGAAGTGACTGGCGTCGCGGTGCGCTCGGGGCCTGTCGCGCGACGTTCGCAGCTGACTGCGGACAGGCACCAGATCGCCACGACAGCGGTCGCGCACAGGGATCGGCAGGCCGATGCCCTTCGGCGGTCGTGATAAAACAGTGGCTGCATGCGCGGGTTCCTCATCGTTCGTGGCCTTTTTGTGCTCGCCGTGGTCTATGCGGCCGTGCTGATCCACCCGATTGACGCCCCGCATTGGGTCAACGCCGCGCTGGGGCTGAGCCTGGCGGTGCTGATCGCGGTGGCCGAAGCGCACTTGCACGAAGCGTCGGCCACCCATGTGCTCGGCGGCCTGATTGGGTTCGGTGTGGGCCTCTTCATCGCCAAGGCGATCGGCACGTCACTCTTCTGGGCGAACAGCAGCGACCACAAGGTGCAATTCTTCCACAGCCTCGTGATTCTCGTCCTGCCGTATCTCGGGCTGGTCACCGGGGCGCGCATGGGCGAGTGGCTGGAGCCCGCGAAGCTGGCGAGTCTGTTTCGAGACGCGCGACCTGCGCGCCGCCATCGGATTCTCGATACCAGCGTCATTATCGATGGTCGCGTGGCGGAGATTGTCGAAACCGGCTTTCTCGACGGCACGCTCGTGGTGCCGCAGTTCGTGCTCAAAGAGTTGCAGTTTGTGGCCGACTCGTCGGACGCGCTCAGGCGGAATCGCGGTCGCCGCGGTCTGGACATTCTCAACCGCATTCAG
>CAYHEX010000303.1:0-5296 GCA_964355365.1 uncultured Solibacteraceae bacterium
CGGCTGGCGCTCGGACGAAGTTGTCGGCAAGCGAATGAACGAACTGCGCTGGGTCCACGAGGACGATCTGGACGAAGTGAGCGCGCTGCGATCGGACTTGCTGGCGGGAACAACCACACGCGCGGTCCATGCCAATCGCCACTATCGACGGGACGGGTCGCTGGTGAACTGCGAGTGGCACAATTCTGCGCTGCTCAACGCGGCAGGCGCACTCGACTCCATCCTGGCGCTCGCGCTCGATGTGAGCGATCGTGTTCGCGCCGAGCAGACCATGGCGCAACTCTATGAGCAGGCCCGCGAGGACGTGCAAGCCAAGAGCCGGCTACTGCGCGAGGTGAATCACCGGGTCAAGAACAACCTCCTCGCGTTGCTGGGCTTGTTCATGGTGGAGAAGCGCCTGGTCCCGGCCAGCCAGGCGGCGGACGTCGGCGCGTTCATTGACCGGTTTTCGGGCAGACTGCGCAGCCTGATCCGCGCCCATGAGACGCTGTCCCGATCGGACTGGGGCGCGATGTCATTGAGTGAACTCACCAGCCACGTGCTCTCGGAAGCGCTCTCGCAGGTGCCCACCGGCCGCACCGCGCACGTGGCCGTCGGACCGTCCGACTTTCTGGTATCCCCGCGTCAAGTCGGCAGCCTCGCGTTGGTCCTTAATGAACTCGTGACCAACACCATCAAATACGGCGCGAATGATCGCCCCGAGTCACACATTCGCGTCGAGATCAGCTCGACCGCACGTGAATGCACCCTCGTGTATCGTGACGACGGCGCGGGGTATCCCGAGCGCGTGTTGAGCGGTGATCGCCCGTCCATCGGCCTCGTGCTCGTGTCAGAGTTGATCGAGGGCACCCTGCGTGGACGCCTGTCGCTCGCCAACGATCGCGGCGCGGTGACGACGCTGCATTTCCTGAGAGAAGAGACTGAGAACACATGACGAATGTCGGTGCGACTTCAGCGGAGACGGTGCCCGTACGAGTCCTGTTGGTCGAGGACGAAATGCTCGTCGCGGAGGTGACAGCAGCGGCCCTGACCAGCGGTGGTGTGCAGGTCATTGGCCGCGCGTACGATGGCCGCCGCGCCGTGGAATTGACGGCAACGCTGAAGCCCGACGTCGTGGTGATGGACGTGCAGATGCCCGATCTTGATGGCATCGCCGCCGCGCGGGAGATTCAGGCGCGCTGCCCCACGCCGGTCGTCATGCTCACGGTGCATTCCGAACAGGCCACCGCGCTCGAGGCGGCCGAGGCCGGCGCCGGTGCGTTTGTGATCAAGCCAGGCACCCCTGACGAGCTGCTGCGCGCCATCATTGTCTCGATGGCCCGCTTTGCCGACCTGCAGCAACTCCGACGCGTCAATGCCGAGCTTCGTGAGGCACTGGACACCGTGAAGACGCTGAGCGGCTACCTGCCCATCTGCGCACACTGCAAGAAAATCCGCGATGGCGAGGGCGCATGGCATCCCATCGAGTCGTACATCAGCGATCACTCCCAGGCCCGTTTCTCACACGGCCTGTGTCCGTCATGTATTCCGAAGTACTTCCCCGGAGCGGCGAAGGCTCCACCGCAGACGTAACGCAGAGGTTCGTTCAGGCGCTGGGCGCAGGAATCATCGACGGGTACTTCCGCTCCACGTAGTCGTCGACCAGCTTCTGGAACGCTGCGGCCAGCTCATCATAATTCCCGCGCATCGTCGTCGCATGCACGCCGTCGATGAAGACGGGGCAGTTGGGCGACTCGCCCGTGCCGGGCAGCGAGATGCCGATGTTCGCGGCTTTCGACTCGCCGGGGCCGTTCACGATGCAGCCCATCACCGCGACCGTCATGGTCTCGACGCCCGGATGCGTGAGCTTCCATGTCGGCATCATCTCGCGCACGTAGCTCTGCACGCGCTCGGCGAGCTCCTGGAATGTGGATGACGTGGTGCGACCGCATCCGGGGCAGGCGGTGATGGAGGGTGAGAACGAGCGCAGGCCCAGCGCCTGCAGGATCTCGCACGCGGCATAGACTTCTTCCCGACGATCGCCGCCGGGTTTTGGTGTCAAAGACACGCGGATCGTGTCGCCGATGCCTTCGTTGAGCAGGATGCCCAGCGCCGCCGCCGACCACGCCACGCCCTTGGTGCCCATGCCGGCTTCCGTGAGGCCAAGATGCAGCGGCTGCGACGTGCGCTTCGCGAGATCGCGATACACCGCGATCAAATCGCGCGGCCGCGAGACCTTGCACGAGATGATGATTTGCTTGGTGAGCAATCCGCATTCCAATGCTAATTCGGTAGATTGCAGCGCCGACAGCACCATGCACTCGTTGACCACCTCTTCGGACGTCTTGCCCAGATGCTGGTCGGTGTTCTCCTGCATCTTCGCCATGACCAGTTCCTGATTGAGTGACCCGCCGTTGACGCCGATACGCACCGGCCGCTGGTTCTGCACCGCCACGTCGCAGATCATGGAGAACTGCTCGTCGCGTCGCTTGCCCGTGCCGACATTGCCCGGGTTGATGCGGTACTTGTCGAGCGCCCGCGCCGCGTCCGGGTAGCGGGTCAGCAGCAGGTGGCCGTTGTAGTGAAAGTCGCCGATGAGGGGCGCTGTGCAGCCCGCGTCGAGCATCCGCTGCTTGATCTCCGGCACGGCCGCGGCCGCTTCAGGCGTATTCACCGTGATCCGCACGAGCTCCGACCCGGCTCCGGCCAGCTCGATACACTGCTGCGCCGTGGCCTTCGGGTCCGCGGTGTCCGTCATGGTCATGGACTGCACCACCACCGGGGCCCCGCCGCCCACCAGGACCGATCCCACCTTCACACCCGTCGTCTTATGCAGCCGAATTACGCTCGCCATCGTCATTCAGATCATACCGACTTCGGCCCGAATGGCCGACAATAGAGAGAAGACGCATCTGTGGGAGAAACCATGAAGATTCTGAAAATGCTCGTCGTGTGCCTGAGCCTGGCCGGCTCCGCATTCGCCCAAACCGCTGTCACCGCGGCCGATCTGAACAAATTGGATGCCGACGTCCTGAAGGTGACCCAGCAGGTCACCGGCCTGAAGCGCATCGATCCGACCCTCGCCATGACCTCGGAGAAGACGCTCGCCGAGATCCAGGACGAGCTGACGTATCTGAAAGTGAAGCTGCGCCGCGAAGGCGCCGTGCCGCCGAAAGACGTCTCGGACTTGCGCGACCGCATCGAGACGCTGCGAGTGAAAACGCAGGGCTCGACCGTTAAGGCACAGCCGATCATGTCCAACGATCCGGTGGAGAAGGTGTTCAAGGTCCCCGTTGGCACCGAGATGGACGTGCGGCTTCAGACGCCCCTGAGCTCGGCTACGGCGAAGATCGAGCAGCGTTTCGAAGCCACCACGCTCGTGGATGTCACGATGATGGGCACGGTCGTGATTCCGGCCGGCACCGTGGTCCGTGGCTTCGTGAGTTCCGTGCGCGCCTCTGGCCGGATCGAGCGGCGCGGCAGCATCACCCTGTCGTTTGATGAGATGGTCGTCGGCGGCGCACATCCGCCCATGCGCGCGTCGGTCGTGCAGGCCCTCGACGGCAAGATGGGCGACGATGCGGGACGCATTGGCGCGGGCGCGGCCGTGGGGGCGATTCTTGGCGGCATCATGGGCGGCGGCAAAGGGCTGCTGGCGGGCATCCTGATCGGCGGCGGCGGGACGATTGCGGCCACTGATGGCGCCAACGCTGAACTGCCGGTCGGCACAATTCTTCGCATCCGTCTCGACCAGCCGCTCGAAGTCTCGGTGATCAAGTAGGCATGACGCACACGGCCCGCATTGCCGACCTCACCACCTTGTTCAACGAGTCGATGGCGCGTCTGCTGGCGCGCCTCGATGCCGCCGCCGCGGAGCAGTTGACCCAGACGCCCGACGCCGGCGGATGGTCCGCTGCGCAGGTGGCGTGGCACGTGGGCGCCACCAACGAAGCGTTCGCCGGGCTGATCGACGGATCGCTGCCCCAGGCGAAACCGGCGCCGGAGGGGTTCGAAGAAACCCCGTGGAGCGCGATTGCCAAGGAGGTGCCGGCGAAGCTCGAAGCTCCCGCGCGGTTTCACGCGCCCGCCGAGGTGACCGGGGCCGCAGCGCTCGCGAAGTTGCGTGCCTCGCAACAGCGCCTGGTCGACGCGCTGGCGGGCCTCGACGAAACGCGGGCCCGGTTGACGGTGAAGTCCACCGTGGGTACGCCGATCAGCCTCTACCAGGTCGGCATCTGGGCCGCCGCGCACGCCGCCCGCCACAACGCGCAGGTCAAACGCATTCTCGGCGCGTGACCTCGGGGACCTGAAGGTCCCCGACTACGACCGTCGTCGGTCCCCGACGACGTCTGTCGTCGGTCCTGGACTACGTCTGTCGTAGCCCCGGACCTTCAGGTCCGGGGTAGAATCTCCTCCGCCCGCACGTTTTCAGGAGGAACTGCATGTCCAAGTCATTCCGTATTGCCGCCGCCGCGATGTTCGCGGGAGCGGCTGCCTTGTTGCCACTGCATCTGGCCGCCCAGGCGACACCAGACGCGGCGCTGGTCGCCAAGGCGCGCGCCATTCACGACCGCGCCATCAAGGCCGACACCCACAACGACATCAGCGTCAACAACTTCACCGACGCGTGCAACTACACGATGCGCCTGACCAATCAGGTGAACCTGCCCAAGATGGTCGAGGGCGACATGGACGTGTCGTTCATGATCGTCTACACCGGACAGGGTGCGCTCACCCCCGAGGCGTATGACAGCGCCTACACCCGCGCCATTGGCATGTTCGACGCCATCCATCGTTTCACTGAGAAGATCGCGCCCGACAAGATCGGTCTCGCGCTCACACCGGCCGATGTGTACCGGTTGCACAAGGCGGGCAAGCGCATCGCCGTGATCGGCGTCGAGAACGCCTACCCGATCGGCTACGACCTCAAGCGCGTGAAGGAGTTCTACGATCGCGGCGGCCGCTACATGTCGATGGCGCACAACGGCAATTCGCAGATGGCCGACTCGAACAATGGCGAAGTGCTCGGCTATCTCTACGGCAACGGCCTGTCGCCCCTGGGACGTCAGGTCATCGCGGAGATGAACCGCCTCGGCATGATGGTTGACCTCTCGCACCCCTCAAAGGGTGCGAATCTCGAGGCGATCCGTTTGTCGAAGGCGCCCGTTATCGCATCGCACTCATCGGCTCGCGCCGTGGCGAATCACAGCCGCAACATGGATGACGAACTGCTGATGGCGCTCAAGAAGAACGGCGGCGTCGTCCAGACGGTGGCGTTCGCGTCCTACGTGAAGGTGGATCCGGCGGAGCGCACGAC
>CAYHEX010000304.1:0-5296 GCA_964355365.1 uncultured Solibacteraceae bacterium
TGTGTCGGATCGCCTCGGCCAGTTCGTCCGAGTCTACTATTTCTCCGCGTGCGCATTTGATCAACGTGCTGCCCGTCTTGATCTTCGACAGCAGCGCGAAGTTCACGAGCCCGCGCGTGGCGGGCACGAGCGCCAGATGAATGCTCAACACATCGCAGCGCGCCGCCACGTCACCGGGCGTGGGCGCGAAACGGATCGGCGGGGTCGTCGCGGACGCCTCGAGACCGAGCGCGGCCGCTTCGGCCGCGGTCATGTCGCGATCCTGGCCGTCGAACGGCTTGTCCCACACGACGATCGGCATGCCGAACGCGCGAGCGCGCGGAATCATCAGGCTGCCGATGTTGCCGATGCCGAGCAGTCCGAGCGTCTGGCCAAAGATGCCGCGCGCCTTCGAATACTCCTTCTTGTTCCACTTCCCGGCGCGCAGGTCGGCGACGTTATCAGGGATGCGCCGGTCGATGGCCAGCATGAGACCAAAGGCCAGCTCCGCCACCGCAATCGAGTTCTTCCCGGGGCAGTTGGCCACGACGACGTGCTTCTCGCTGGCGGCGGTCACGTCGATCGTGTTGTAGCCGGCGCCGGCGCGAATGATCAGCTTCAGGGACGGCGCCATCATGGCCGCGGTGACTTTGGTGGAGCGCACGATCAGCACGTCCGGCTGCTTCGCGGCGATGGCATCGGCCAGCTTCTGATCCTGCAACTCGGGCTCGCTCATCACATCGCAGCCGAGCGCCTTCAGGCCCTCGATCCCGCTCTTCTCGAACTTGTCAGCAATCAACACTTTCATATCAGGTGCACCAGGAGCCCGTCGCGGAGTTTCGGCTCGAACCACGTGGACTTCGGCGGCATGATGCCGCCGGCGTCCGCGATCGCAATCAAATCGTCAATCGTCGTCGGCACGAGAGAAAACGCGACGGCGGCCGTGCCGGTATCCACCAGCTTTTCGAGTTCGGCGGTGCCACGCGCTCCGCCAACGAAATCAATACGCTTGTCCGAGCGCGGATCACCGACCTGCAACACCGGCTCGAGCACCTGCGCCTGCAGCACCGCGACGTCGAGCGACTCGTCACGCGGCGTGCCTGCCGCCGGGACGGGGAGTGTGAGCTCGTACCACAGTCCGTCGAAGTACATCGAGACGAGTCCGGCGCGCAACGGCGTGGGCGTGCCCGGCGCCACGGTGACGCGCGCCTTCAGCGCCACCAGGAACTGCTCGGGCGTCTGGCCCGCCAGATCTCTGACCACGCGGTTGTAGGGCAGGATCTGCATCTGCGTATCGGGAAACGCGACCGCGATGAACTTCTTCGACTCGCCGGCGCCGTCGAGCGCGGCCTGCGCGCGCGACGCGCTGGCGGCGCGATGGTGACCGTCGGCGATGTACAGCGCCGGCATCGCGGCAAACGCCTGCACCAGGGCATCAGCGTCCGCCCCGGTCACGCGCCACAGTTCGTGCACGATCATGTCGGCGGCGGCGAACGCGTACAGCGGCGCGCCGGCGACCACGCGCGCCGCGATCGCGTCCACGTCCGCGGATGCGCGATACGTCAGAAACACCACACCCGTCTGCGCGCGCAGTTCGGTGATGTGACGCGTGCGGTCGTCTTCCTTGTCCTTGCGCGTCTTCTCGTGCTTCTTCACGAGTCCGCGGTCGTATTCGTCAACTGAGAAGCAGCCCGCCAGCCCCACCTGCACGTGCGCGCCCATGGTCAGCCGGTACAGATACAAGGACGGCTCGTCGTCGATCAGCATCGGCGCGGCGCGCGTGAGGTCTTCGAAGTTCGCGACGGCCCGCGCGTAGACCGCGTCGGCGTAGGGGTGTGTGGCCGCCGGCAGGTCCACTTCCGAGCGTGTGACACGCAGAAAGCTCAGCGGCTCCTTCGCGGCCAGCGCGCGTGCTTCTTCGGTATTGACGACGTCGTAGGGCACAGAGGCGACGCGTGAGGCAACGGCGGGCGCGGGGCGAAGCGCCCGAAATGGGAAGAGCTGCGACATGGGTTTAGTGTTCGGCGGACCGGAGCGAATTCGCCGATAGCCGCCTGCTCAAATCGGCGAGAACACGCGCGCGTACGACCTGAAAGCCCCCCAGCATCGACGCGGGAATCGGCTCCCCCGGCGGCATGCGCTGGCGGGCGGACACGGGGTTGATGAACGCGCCGTTGCGGCGCACGCGGTAGTCGAGGTGCGGCCCGGTCGCCGCGCCGGTCATGCCGACGTAGCCGATCACCTGTCCCTGCTCAATGCGCTGGCCGGGATGCAGGCCCGCCGCGAATCTTGAGAGATGCAGATAGTACGTGTCGTATCCGGTGCCGTGATGCAGCACGACCTGATTGCCGCCGTCGCCGCCCCAGCCGGCGGAGACGACACTGCCGGCAGAAACCGCGATGACTTCCGACCCTATCGGCGCCGCGTAGTCGACACCGAGGTGCGCGCGGCTGTAGCCGTAAATCGGGTGCTTGCGGTTCATCGAGAATCGGGAGGTGATGCGTGGATTGAATCTGAGGGGCGACTTCAGGATCTCGCGCTTCATGGATCGACCGTGTTCGTCGTACCAGGCGAATCGGCCGTCCGGCCCCTGCGCGCGGATCGCCGTAATCGCGCGGCCGCCGTGATGGAGAATGGCGCCGGAGACATCGCCGTACGCGATGAACCGCCCCTCGCGGGTGACGCGCTCGAAGAGCACTTCGAACCGGTCCCCTGGCTGAAGTTCGCTGTTGAAGTCCACCTCGCCACCGAAGACATCGGAGAGGATCAGCGCGAGCTCGAGGCTCTCGCCCTCCGCGTCAAACGCGGCACTGAGCGAGTTGTGGGATTTGGAAATGACCGCCGACGCAGCCACCACCTGCACCTCGCGCGGGTACGGCACCACGTCGACCGCAAACTGCACCGCGGCGTCATCGGCCGGCGCCCGACGCACAACACGCAGGAATTTGGAGGGGTCAATGTCGTACCGGAATTCCCGGAACACGCCATCGAGCGTACGGGTCAGCTGATAGGGCTGCGACGCGCGCAACTGCCGGGGATTGAACACGTTCGTGACCGCACCCACCACAGCCGTCGTGGTCTGGCTGTCGACGTTGTGCTTCCGGAACAGACTCTCAAACGTCGCCGCCTCTGGCACAACGTCGGTGACCGTGTCGGCCTCGCGCGGCAACGCCACGTCGCCCTGCGTGGTGGTCGGCCGATGCGCGGTGGTACAGGCGCCCAAACCGGCGACGAGACCGGCGGCAACAACGACGCTGACGAGACCAGATCGCAGGGACATCACGAACGAGTCAGTCTAGCATTGGGCATGGATGTCCGGACCCTGCAAACACCCGTCGGCCTGCTGCGGCTGACCGCCACGGACACCGCGCTGACCGGCATCCGGCTGAACGCCCGCGGTGTGCCAGACACCACACGCGCGACCGGGGTATTGGCCGAAACCGAACAGCAACTGGCGGCCTATTTCGCTGGAACACTGGAGACATTCGACCTGCCGATCCCGCTCACGGGTACGCCGTTCCAATGCGATGTCTGGAACATGCTCCGGCACATCCCGTTTGGCGTGACGTGTTCGTACGCGGAGCTGGCCGATCGCATCGGTCGGCCGACCGCGGTGCGCGCGGTGGGCGCGGCCAACGGACGGAATCCCATTCCGATTGTCATCCCGTGCCATCGCGTGATCGGCGCGGATGGCTCACTGACGGGTTTCGGGGGCGGCCTGGAAATGAAAGCGTGCCTGCTCAATCACGAGCAGAAACAAGGATAGTTGTTTGAATGGGGCAATGGGGCAATGGGGCAATGGGGCAATGGGGCAATGGGGCAATTAATTGCCTCACTGCCTCATTGCCCCACTCACCCATTGTCTGTTACGGCTTGGGTCCGCCGCCGCGCGGTGCGGATGACGGCGGCACCATGCCCTGCAGGCGCATGTAGGTGACGATGTTCCCGTAGTGCTCGTTGATGTGCTGGGTGTTGTAGAACATCGCGCCAAACTTCGAGCGGTTCGTGGTGCCGTTGCGCTCCGCCATGTTGGCCTCAGTGAGTGCGTCGAACGCCTTGTCGCAGCGGGCGAACGACTCGCCGAGCATCTTCACGATGTCGGCCTTCTTCAGCCCCTTGGCCGCGTCGGTCGGCTTGCCGCCGTTGTCCATTCGCGGCTGCGCGGCCGTCTCGCCGGCCATGAGGAAGCACGCGCCGTTGTTGTCGTCCGTCAGATGGCCCATGAGGCCGGCCCACGTGCGCACCTCGGGTGTCGGCGACCAGCTGTATTTGTCTTCAGGAAACTGGTCGGCCGCCTTCGTGATGTTGTTCTTGATGTTGTTGAAGATGTTGCGCACTTCCACGGTCATGCCGGGAAGGGGACGCGGCTGCGGCGCCTGGCCGGGAGCCGGGGGCTGCTGCGCGGAGACGGCCGCGACGAACGCGACGGAACACACAAGGGGCACGCCAAATGACTTCATGGACAACCTCCAAAAAGGGAATGGCTGCAGTATAGTCTCGACGGACCATCCTGGAGGATCCCCCACTATGAGAAAACCGCTCTACGCCGCACTCGCCGTCACCTTCGCGGTGGCGCTCAGCGCAGGCCTGCCGCTGCGCGCGTTCACCGAATCGATCGACTACGACGCCATCAGCAAGATCAAGACCCACGGCCTGGTGGAGGCGAACTCCAAGGTCATGGACACGCTCAGCTACCTGACCGACGTCGCGGGTCCGCGGCTGACCGGCTCACCCAACATCGAAAAGGCCGGCCAGTGGGCGGTCAAGGAGATGCAGAGCTGGGGTCTGACGAGCGTCGCCATGGAGCCGTGGTCGGCTGACCCGACGGGCGGCAACAACGGCTTCCCGAAGGGCTGGGCGAACGAGAAGTTCTATCTGGCTGCCGTGGCGCCGGACACGTTCCCGATCGTCGGCACGCCCACGTCCTGGACGCCAGGCACCAACGGCCTGGTGCGCGGCGGCGCCGTGATGGCCACGGAGAACACGCTCGAAGAACTCAAGGCCAAGTACACGGGCAAGCTCAAGGGCGCGTGGGTCATGCGCACGCCGGCTCCGGATGTGGCGGCGTACTGGACGGCTCCGGCCAAGCGCTACACGAAGGATGAACTCGACGCGATGGAATCCCCGGCACGCGCCGAATTCGGTGTGGCGCGCGCGGGCGGCGCGGGCGCGGCGGCGGGCGCGGGCGGGCGCGCGGGCGGCGCACCGGCGGCACCGGCGGCCGGCGGGGCGCCGTGCAACCCGGGGCGCGGCGGCCGCGGGCCCCCGCCCCACCCGTGCGACGCGTTCTTCCGCGCGGAAGGGGTCGGGGGCTTGC
>CAYHEX010000305.1:0-5268 GCA_964355365.1 uncultured Solibacteraceae bacterium
CTGGCAGAACAACGTCGGCTCGTGCTGTGAAAGGCGCAATCCGCACAGCACATCTTCAGGCGTGGCTCAGAACTGAGGCGATTGCCGTCGCTACGCTGTGCGCATGATGAAACCGCGAACGATGCTGCTGCTCATTGCCCTGCTGGTGGCGCCCGCGTTGGCCGGGGCGCAAACCCACGCCACCGTCAACGACGGATCACGCGTGCGACTCTGGACGTCGAACGGCGTTCAACCCGTCATCGGCCGGGTCATCAGACAGAACGCAACGACCATGACGCTCGAAGTGGCCGGAGGCAAAGGATTGATGGTCACGCGCGAAACGGTGACGCGGCTGGAAGTCAGCAAACAGCGTTCGCGGGGCGCAACGGTCGCCTGGGGCATGCTCTTTGGCGCCATCGGCGGATTTATTGGAGGCGCCGCTCAAGGCGACGATCCCCACGGATGGACCGCCGTGGACAAAGGAGTCGTGATCGCGGTCCCTGGGGCGATGGTGGGCCTGATCACAGGGCTGGTCATCGGCCCCGGCAAAGATCACTGGTCAGAAGTAGGCAGTAAAACCACCGCGACCCTGACGCCCGTCGTCACACGCAGACGCATCGGCCTCGCCGGTTCGGTGCGCTGGTAACGCGACCCTGGAACGGAACCTGAGCCCCGCCCTTACCGACAAGCGCTCTTCACCGCACCCCACCTAGCTTTTCCCGACCGGCGGCTTTTCACTGCACACCGCCTGCCTTTGCCGACAAGCGCTTTCCACGGTGTCCCTATTTCCTTCGTCCCGGCAACCGTCTGGCCGCGGGGCCGTCGTAGGTGTGGTGTGTGGGATCGATCGCCCGCATCGGGGCTTCGCGCGCCTGTTCTTCGAGGCTGTGCGCGGCCAGGCCGGGCACGCGCGAGATGAGCAGCAGCGCATCCGCGATTTCGGACGGCAGGCCCGCGTCGCCCGAGACGGCGGCAATCGCGCCGTCGATGTTGATGGGCATGGGACGTGAGGCGAGGTCGGGGTGATTCGCCAGCGAACGCTCGATGGCGCGCAGCATCTGCGAGTAGGGGCCGTCCACGCCGAGTTCGAGCGCCAGTTGCATGAGTCGAGACGCGCGCGGGTCCTTGGTGTGGTGGCGGTGGCCGAAGCCGGGGGGCGGAATCTCCGCCGCCTCGAGCACCCGCGCGACCAGCATGTCCGCGGCGTCCTGCATCGTGTGGCCGTTGTGCATGTGCGTGAGCGCCTCGTCGATCCGCGCGCGGCACGAGAGGATGTCGCCGCCGTGATGCGGGCCGAAGCCGAGAATGCCGGCCGCAACAGCGCTGCGCAGCGACGAGCCCGTCGTGGCCGCGTTGCGAGCCGACAGCGTGGACGGCGGCGTGGCGCCATGATCAATGAAGGACACGAGCATCGCGTCAACCAGCCGACTGATGGCGGGGCTGGGGAGCTCGCCCGTCAGCAGCAGGTAGATGACCTCGCCAAAGCCGTACCGCCCCATCATCTCGTCGAGCGGGTAGCCGCGGACGAGAATGCGATTCGGACCGATGTCGGTGAGCGATGTGCGCCAGCTATTCATCAGCGGCCTATACGGTGCCGTACAGGCGGTCGCCGAAGTCGCCCAGACCCGGCACGATGAATTTGTGGGCGTTGAGCTCACGGTCGATGACGGGCGTGAAGATGTGCACGCCGGGATGCGCCCGCTCCACTTCCGCAATCCCTTCCGGGGCGGCCACGATGCAGATGAGGCGGATGTCCTGTGCGCCCGCGCGCTGCAGCATCGTGATGGCCGCAACGGCACTGCCACCCGTGGCCAGCATCGGATCGATGATGAGCGCGGTGGAGTGTGACAGGTCCGGCGGCAGCTTCTTGTAGTACTGCGACGCGACCGCCGTCTGCTCATCGCGCTGCAATCCGATGTGGCCGACCCGCGCGTGCGGCAGAATCTCGAGCACCGCATCGACCATGCCGAGCCCGGCGCGCAGCACCGGCACCACGACGACGTCGGCTTGCAGCCGCTGGCCCGTGGTGGTTTCGAGCGGCGTCTCGATCGTCACCGTCGACGTTGGGAGCGCCCGGCTGGCCTCGGCCGCCAGGATCAAGCTGATCCGATAGGCGAGCCGGCGGAAGTGACTGGTGGAGGTCGCCTTGTCACGCAACAACGCCAACGCGTCTTGCGCGACCGGATGATCAATCACATGGACGGGCACGGCACGAATATACACCGCACCGGGCCTCGCCGCGTGGCAGGCATAGCGATAGAATCGATCGCAATGCGTTCCCTCCGATTGCTTCTTCCTGCGGCCGCGCTGGTGGTCGCCACGGCGGCGCTGGTCACAGTGGCCCGGGGACAGGCGCGGACGCCCGTGACGCTGATCATCACCGGCGGCACCGTGGTCACCCAGAATGCCGGACGGCAGGTGATTCCGAACGGCGCGATCGCGATCGATCACGACGTGATCGTCGCGGTGGGCCCGGCCGAAGACATCGGGGCGAAGTACGACGGTGCCGAGACGATCGACGCCCGCGGGCAGGTGGTGCTGCCCGGCCTGATCAACACCCACACGCACGCCGCCATGGTGCTGTTTCGCGGGCTCGGCAGCGACACGGCCCTGATGGACTGGCTGAATCAATACATTTTTCCGGCGGAGAAGGCGCACGTGTCGCCGGACTTCGTGCGTGTGGGCACGCGCCTCGCCGCGCTCGAGATGATCGAGTCGGGCACGACGACGTTTACCGACATGTACTACTTCGAAAGCGACGTCGCAGAGGCCACACGCGAGGCCGGCTTGCGCGCGGTCCTCGGCGAGAGCGTGATCAAGTTCCCGGTGGCGGATGCCGCAACGCCCGAAGCGGGACTTGCGCGCGCCGAGAAGTTCATTCAGGACTGGAAGAGCGACCCGCTCGTGACGCCCGCCGTGGCGCCTCACGCGCCCTACACACTCGAGCCCGACACGCTGAAACAGGTGCGCGCGTTGGCTAACAAGTACGACGTGCCGATGCTGATCCATCTCTCCGAAACGCAGGACGAGCAGAAGCAGATCGACGACCGGTTCCACATGACGCCGACGGCGCTGCTCGAATCGCTCGGCGTGTGGACCGGCAAGTCGGTTGGCGCCCACGGCGTGTGGGTCAACGACACGGACATGGCGATCCTCGCCAAGCGCGGCGTAGGCCTCTCGCACAATCCCGAGAGCAACATGAAGCTCGCCAGCGGCACGGCGCCGGTCCTCAAGTGGATCACGAGCGGCATCCACACGGGACTCGGCACCGACGGCGCCGCCAGCAACAACGACATGGACATGTTTGAGGTCATGCGGCAAACGGCCTTCCTGCACAAGCTCGCCAACATGGACCCGCGCGCGATGCCGGCCTCGCTGGCCCTCGATCTGGCCACGCGCGGCGGCGCCGCGGTCCTGGGGATGAGCGCAAAAATCGGCAGCCTTGAAGTGGGCAAGCAGGCCGATGTGATCACCGTGAGCATGGACGGCGCTCGACAGACGCCGATGTTCGACGCCGTGTCGCAGCTCGTCTACGTCACTCGGGGCGACGATGTGCGGAATACCGTCGTGGCCGGCAAAGTGTTGATGAAGGATCGTCAGGTGACCACGTTGCGCCGCGCGGATGTGCTCCGCGATGCGCGGGCGATGGCCGAACGAGTGAGGAGCACGCTGAAATGAAACTGCCGGCAACATTCATCGACCAGGCGAAGATCGCGGCGCGTATCGTCGAACTGGGGGCGGAGATCCGTCGCGAGGTGGGCGCCGACGAACCCGTGCACGTCATCGCCGTACTCAAGGGCGCGTTCGTGTTCATGGCCGACCTGGTTCGCACGATCGACGGGCCCGTCACACTCGATTTCATTGCGGTGTCGAGCTACGGCGCCGGCACGGCGTCATCCGGGCAAGTCCGCCTCTTGAAAGACCTCGATCGCAGCATCGAAGGCCGCCACGTGGTCATCGTCGAGGACATCGTCGACACGGGACTCACGCTGTCGTACCTGCAGGAAATCCTGTGGGCGCGCGCGCCGAAGTCGCTGCGCACGGCGTGCCTGTTGAGCAAGCCGTCGCGCCGGAAGGTGGACGTGCCCGTGGAGTTCGTCGGGTTCACGATCGAAGACCGGTTCGTGGTGGGCTACGGCCTCGACTTCGATGAGCAGTACCGCCAGTTGCCGTACATCGGCGTGATGGACGGAGCCGAGTAGTGGCGGTGCGGTCGTTCGCCATCATCACGGAAGCTGACGCCCGGCAGATCGAGCCGGGTTCGACCGTGGAGCTCGCAAAGGGTGGGCACGTGACGCCGCTCGCGCAGGACACGCTGCGGGCGAGGCGCGTGACGGTGGTGCCGGCCGGATCGGTGGACCCGGCGATTCCGGCGGATCTGGCGCCGGTGTTCCCGGCGACGCGCGTGGCGATTGGTTCGGATCACACCGGCGTGGCGCTGAAAGCCGCGCTGATCGCGTATCTGCGGCCGAAGGGGATCGCGGTGCATGACCTCGGCACGAATGGCCCCGAGGCCGTGGATTACCCGGACATCGCCGCCGCGGTGGCGAAGTCGGTGACGCGGCGCGAATCGGACGCCGGCATCGTGATCGACGGCGCCGGGCTGGGCTCGGCCATTGCCGCCAACAAGATCCGCGGCGCCCGCGCCACGATGTGCACGACGGTGACGCTGGCGCGGTACTCACGCGAACACAACGGCGCCAACGTGCTGGCGCTCGGCTCTACGCTCATCGATACGGATGAAGCGCGCGCGATCGTCGAGATGTTCCTGACGACGCCGACGCGTGAGCCGCGGTACCTGAGGCGCCTGATGAAAGTGCGGCGCCTGGAAGAGAGCTTCTGATGCGTCTGGAATCGATCGACCTGGCTCAGCTCATCACGATCATCGCCGAGGAAATGCGGGCCGCATCGGCCAAGCCCCTGGTGCGCTGCGCGTGCCACTCGGTGAACGAGGACTGCTGCCCGTCGCATCTGCAGGGCGTCATCGATGCCGGTGCCGCGCGACTCGGCATGCACGCGACCGGCGGCGCGCCGCACGGGGTCGCCGGCTACATCGATCACACGCTGTTGAAGCCGGACGCGTCGCGACAGGAAATCGAGAAGCTGTGTCGCGAGGCGGCGGAGTTCAAGTTCGCCACGGTGTGCATCAACCCGGCGTGGGTGGCCACGTGCGCCGCACTGCTCCGGAATACACCCGTCGGGGTCTGCACGGTGGTCGGGTTTCCGCTCGGCGCCACCACGCCGGACGTGAAGAACTACGAGACGCGGCGCGTGATCTTCGACGGCGCG
>CAYHEX010000306.1:0-5265 GCA_964355365.1 uncultured Solibacteraceae bacterium
GCTCTTCGTCTGGGCCAACTACGCGACGAGCCTCGTCATGATCCTCGGCACGCCGCCCAGGACCACCACCAGCAGCGTGAGCGCGGCGCCGAGGACGTAGATGTACCAGCTGAGGAGGTTGATGCGCGGGAACGCCAGATCCTTCGCGCCGATCATGATCGGCATGAAGAAGTTGCCGAGCGTGGCCGGGATCGACGGGATCAGGAAGAAGAAGATCATCACGACGCCGTGCAGCGTGAAGACCTTGTTGTACAGGTCCGCCGTGAGCAGATCGCCCTGCGCCGTGACCAGTTCCGCGCGGATCATGGCGGCAAACGTGCCGCCGATCGCGAAGAAGATCGTGATGGAGATCAGATACAGGATGGCGATGCGCTTGTGGTCCTTGGTAAGGAGCCACGACGCGAGCCCATACGGTGCTCCGAGATAGCTGGGTTCCTGTTGCTGCTGCACGGCTGTTTCGTTCATCACGTCCGCCCTACTTCTTCACTTCTGGCGCCGGCGCGGGTTCCGCCGGCTTCAACGTCTTCACATACGCAATGAGCTGCATCAGGTTTTCCTCGCTGACCAGGCCCTGGAATGTCGGCATAATCGGCTGGAAACCCTGCACCACCTTGGCCTGTGGACTCATGATCGACTCACGCAGGTAGTTCTCGTCGGCCATGACCTTGCGGCCGTCGTTGAGCTGCACTTCGGTGCCGAACACGCCGCCGAGCCACGGACCGCGGCCGGACGAATCCGCCTTGTGGCACGTGATACACGAGAGTTCCGTGAACAGCCGTTCGCCGTTCTGCACGGCGGATCCGGTCGATCGCCCGCCCGCCAGCCACGCCTCGTAGTCCTCAGGCAGCATCGCCACGACGGTGCCGATCATGCCGGAGTGCTTCGTGCCGCAATACTGCGAGCAGAAGATGTGGTACTCGCCCACCTTCGTGGCCGTAAACCACATCGTCGTGAGGCGGCCGGGGACGACGTCCATCTTCACGCGGAAGGCCGGGACGAAGAAGTCGTGAATGACGTCTTCCGAGCCCATCGTGAGGCGCACGGGCCGGTTGATCGGCACGTGCAGCTCGTTGATTTCGCGCACGCCTTCAGGATGCTGCACCTTCCACATCCACTGCTTGCCCACCACAAAGATGTCCATCGCGTCGGCCGGCGGCTTCGACAGCGTAAAGAACAACTGCGCGCCCCACACGAACATGACCATCGCCAGGATGAGCGGAATACCGGTCCAGAGCAGCTCGAGCGTCAGCGAGCCGTGAATGTCGGCGCCCGCATCCCCGGGGTTCTTGGCGCGGTACTTGAACGTGAAGAAGAGGATCAGCACCGACACCAGCACGGCGAAAAACACGGACACGCCGAGGATGAAGAAGAAAAGATAGTCGACGTCTTGTGCGACGGTCGATGCGGACAGGGGGAACAGGGGCAAAGTGCTCGACATTTAGACCTCTGCACGCCCTTCGGGGCGGCGTCCTCGCACATTTCGAACGATGAAGATTCCCAGCACGGCCACGGTGAGGATCCCGCCGAGCCGAACCACACGCATGATGAGCAACCCGTACTTTCCCGTTTCGGGATCGTAGTGGTAGCAGTAGAGCAGCACCTGATCGACGGCCGTGCCCACGTTGCCCTGGCCGGCCTCCACGAGCGCGAACCGCAGATCCTTCGGTGCGAACTCGATGCCGTAGAGGTAGCGAGACACTTCGCCGCCGCTCGTCAACACCGTGAGCAGCGCCGGATGCGCGAACTGGTCGATGGCCGCGTCGTAGGCGTACTTGAAGCCAACGGCATCCGTCACCGCCTTGATCGATTCCGGCCGGCCCGTCAGGTAGTGCATGCCCTTCTCGGAACCCGGACGCCGGTAGCGCTCAAAGTAGGCGTTCTTCTTCTGGAGGGCCAGCGCCGGCGTCTCACCCGGGTCGAAACTGATGACGAGCAGATCGAACTCATTGCCCGTGGTAAACGGCATCGCCTCCATCGAGCTGAACGCGCCGTTGAGGACCTGCGTGCACAGCATCGGGCACTCGTAATACACGAGCGCGAGGACGACGGGCCGCTTGCCGAAGAAATCGCCGAGCTTCACGTCCTTGCCGTTTTCGTCCACAAAGGGCGTGTCGAGCGGCAACTGGCTGCCTTGCTTCTGGATGATGTCGACGTCTTTCAGTAGCGGAATCCGCTCCGCCGCCGCCTTGCCGGGCGGGGGCACCATCAGCGGCCCCGACGGCTGCGCCGACGCGCGCGCCACGCCAATCCCGCTCACGCACGTGAACAGGACCGGCAGCACGAAGGCGAGTCGGCGCAACGTCATGCTACTTCTTCACTTCCGTCGGCGTGGCGCCGGGAGCCGGCGCGGCCGCTGGAGCCATCGTGTCGCGCACGGGCAGGCCGCGTTCGAGCAGCAATTCCTTGGCGCGATCGATCGGGAGTCGCACGGTGCCGGCGTTCTTGTCGAGCCAGCCGTAGGTGGTGAGCTCGTGAAGCTCCTTCGCGCGAAACTCTTCCAGGTTCGCCGGTTCGTCGAGCAGCAGATTCGGTCCCGGCGGCGTCGTGAGGGCCGGTGCCGCCAGCGGTGCCCGGGCCACAGCCGCGGTGCGCGACTGGGCGTCGAACATCTTGTACATGCCGACCACGATCAGCTCGCAGACGAGCGTGGTGACCACCAGGATCGCCACAAACACCACGATGCCGCGATAGTTGACGCCATCGCCTTCCGTCTGCGCCGGTCCGGCGTGATGGGATTTAGTGTCCGCCATGGAGTACGTCCTTCAGATACGGGTCATGCACCGGCACGATGGCCCGGCTCGCGAGATTGCGGAAGAAGAACGGCAGCCAGAGCGCGCCGAGGCCCAGCACCGCCGCGAAGTCGAGCCAACTCGGACCGTTGTGCGCGCCCTCGCGCATCATCGGCGCCATCATCCAGGCAATTTCCACGGCGCGCATCGCGAGAATGAACAACGCGATCCTGGCCGCGAGCGCCGGCGTTCGCTTGATGCGCGTGGACAGCAGGAACGAGAACGGCACGATGAAATGACCGACGAGCACCACCACGCTCACCCAGCCCCACGGGCCGTTGAAGCGCTTCAGGTAGAACGGGATTTCTTCGGGCAGATTCGCCGACCACACGATGATCAGCTGCGACACGCTGAAGTAGGCCCAGAGCATCACGAACGCGAACATCAGCTTGCCAAGATCGTGGAAGCGCTCGGGCACCATCACGTCCGACATCGGCTTCACTTTGGACAGCGCGGCGAGGATGACGATCGTAAAGGCCAGGGTGGAGAGGCCCTCGCCGCCCACCGACAGCACGCCGATGATCGTCGAGTACCAGTGCGGATCGAGCGACATGATCCAGTCGACGCTCATGCCCGTGACCGTGAGCATGAACAGCACGAGGCCCCGACCGGAGAACACGCGGAACTTGCGGTCCTCCGGACCCGGCAGCAACTGCGGGGCCTCGTCCTGCGCCGCCGACCACGAGGTCAGCCGCCACATGAGGCCGATCCAGATCGTGAAGTAGACGACCGCGCGGATGTAGAAGAACGGCACGTTCAGGAAGGCCGCCTTCTGCATGATGATGGGGTCGGTCAGCGCTTCAGGCCGTGCCCACGCGAAGAGATGGTGCACGTCGAACGCGATGGGGAGGAACAGGAGCGCCATCAGCGGCAACGTGCGCGCTGCCGATTCGAAGACGCGCCGCGACACGATGCCCCAGGCGCCGCCGCTGAGGTGCTGCACCATGAGGAGTGCGAGCGAACCGAGCGAGATGCTGAGCCAGAAGATGAACGCGATCAGGTACGACTGAAAGAAGATCTCGCGTTCGACAAAGAACCCGGCCACGGTCGCGATGACGCCCACGGCGCAGACCTTCAGCGCCGTCGAGCTCATCCCGCTGATCGTGTCACTCGGCCGCACGTTCAACGCGGCGTCGTCAAAATGTCCGCTCATTCCTGTCCTCCGGCCTTGTGGCCGCTTTCCGCGCCGGTCTTCGCCGTGGCGGGCTGGTCGAGCTTGCCGACTTCACTCGCCGGCACGTCCGCCGTCGTCGCATGACGCGAGAGCTGCAGCACGCGAATGTAGGCGACGATCCGCCACCGGTCGTCAGCCGGAATCTGCCCACGATAGTCGGGCATGACGCCGAAGCCGTTGGTGATCACGTCGAAGATGTAGCCGGGGGCGATGTCGCGGAGCCGGTCGATGTGAAACGAGGCCGCCTGGCGGTACCCGCGCTGCACCACCATGCCGTTGCCCGTGCCCGTACGGTCGTGACAGGGCGCGCAATAGACGTTGTAGCGTTCCTCGCCGCGATCGAGCTCGGCCTTCGTGATCGCGAACGGGAAGGTCGTGGCGGGCTGGCCGTCGACTTTGCCCTCGAAGAGCTGCGGATCTTCGTTCAGGTGGCCGCGCGCGACCGTGCCCTGCACGATCGGCAGGGCCGACATGCCGTTGCGCCAGATGACACTCTCTTCGAGTGGGTCATAGCGCGGGGCATCATGCATATCTTGCCGACAGCCCGCGGCGAGCAAAGGCAGAAGGCACAAGGCAAAAGGAAAAAGTCTGGAGCGGCGCTTCGCGCCGGTCTGGTTTTTCATGGTTCTTGAACCAAGGAGATTGTTGGCCAGCGGCAGCCCGTTCCTTACTTCTGCCTTCTGCCTTGTGCCTTCTGCCTTAACAGGTGGTCTATTCATCAACGGCCACCACGTCTTTGGCGCCGAGGCCGTTGAGGAAGCCTCTGGTCGCTTCCATCGAGAATTTGGGATCCTTCGCTTCGATCACGAGGAAGAACTTGTCCTGGCTCGCGGTGGAGAAGCGCGGGTTGTTGAACACGGGGTGGTAGTGCCGCGGGAGGCCGTTCAGCGCGAGCATGCCGAAGACCGCGGAGATCGCCGCCAGAAGGATGGTCGTTTCGTACGCGGGCGGAATGAAGGCGACCCACGAGTGATACGGACGGCCGCCGATGTTCTGCGGCCAGGCGATGACCTGCGTCCAGTATTCGAGGCCGTAGCCGCCGATCAGACCCATGATGCCGCCGCCGAGCACGATCTTCGGCACGAGATGTTCCTTGAAGCCGAGCGCCTCGGCGAGGCCATGGATCGGCATCGGCGAGAACGCGTCGGTCTTCGTGTAGCCGGCCGCGTGCACTTTGTGCGCCGCGTCCATCAGGGCCTGCGCCGAGTCGAACTCGGCCATCATGCCGTGCACTTCCGGAGTTTCAGGTCCGTGCGACATCAGTGCGACCCTCCATCGGCGGTCGGCGTCTTCGGATGCGCC
>CAYHEX010000307.1:0-5196 GCA_964355365.1 uncultured Solibacteraceae bacterium
GACGTGCGGGTGCCGGCTTCGATGTCTTTGATCGCGCTGTCGAGCGACGCCGTGCCCGTAGCAATTTCAGGCGTGCCGGGCGCGCGCAGCGAACCGGACTCGATCAGTTCGGCCAAGGCGATGCCGCCGATGATGGCGAGCCCGAACAGGAACACGCGCAGACGCATTACTTCTTAGTCTGATTCAGAATCGGGTCGCGAAGCCCGCTGATTGTCGGCGATGCGGGCGCATCGGCCAGATCGAACACGATCACTTCGTTCGCGCCGCGCTTCAGCCACGGCGCCGGCACGAACAATGTCTGCTGCGGGCCGATGTTCCAGAAGCGGCCGAGGTGGTGGCCGTTCACCCACACGGCGCCTTTGGTCCACGTGCTCAGGTCGAGGAACGTGTCGCCGAGCGTGGTGACGGTGAAGGTGCCGCGGTGGAAGGACGGTCCAAGCGCGAGCGCCGGCCTTGGAGACCAGGCCGGCCTACGTACGTCTTCTGAATTCATCGGGAGCGGGTAGATTTCCCAGCCGGTCAGTTCTTTGCCGGCGAGCGTCACAGAGTCGGTGATGCCTTTGCGCTCTTCGCGCAGGCCTTTGCCGTAGTTCGATCGCGCGGTGTTCTCCACCAGAATGTCGAGCCGCGCGTCGGCGGGGACATCGATCGTCGCGGTATTCTCCTTCAGTCGGCGATCGAGCGTGGCTACGCGCGCGCCGTTGACGAAGATGACGCCGTAGTCGCGCAGGTCCGTAAGCACGAGCGGGCCCGACGCGGCCTCCGCGACCCTTGTTCTATAGAGGATGTAGCCGTAGCTCTGCCCCACCTCCTCCATGGTCCTGACCTTCTCGCTCTTGACGGGCGTGGGCAGGGCGTCCCAGAGTGAGGCCGTCTCGGGGAGCGTAAACGCAGGAATCTCGAGTGACGGCAGCGGCGCCGGCATCGGCGGCAGTTTCCGTGACGGATCGTGTTTGAGAATGGCATCGCGAAACAGCGCGAACTTCGGCGCTGGCCGACCGGCTTCGTCGAGCGCGGAGTCGTAGTCGTAGCTCGAGACGTCGGGCTTGTAACCGTTGCGGTCGGCGTTGGCGCCGCTCATGAAGCCGAACGACGTGCCGCCATGAAACATGTAGAGGTTGAACGAGTGGCCCTGCTCGAGCATCCACGCGAGCTCGTCGGCCTGCTGCTTGCCGTTCGTATTCGCATGCTTCGTGCCCCACGCGTCGAACCAGCCGGCCCAGTATTCGCCGGACATCAGCGGACCATCAGCGCGGTACTGGCGCAGTGCAGTGAACGCCTTCTGCGCATTGCCCGGGCCGAAGTTGGCGACGACGGGCAGATCGGGGAGCGCGCCGTTGTCGAAGTCGCCGGGGTTATCGGCGGTGTAGAGCAGCGCGTCGGTGAAACCGGCCGCTTTGAACTGATCGCGCACCGCGGAGACGTACGCGTGGTCCTTGTCGAAGGAGCCGTATTCGTTCTCGACCTGAATCGCGATGATCGGGCCGCCTTGCCCTGAGCCTGTCGAAGGGCGGCCAATTTGCAGCGGCGCGAGCTCCTTGCCGAGACGCGCGAGGTACTTCGCCGATGCCGCCATGAACTTCGGATCGGTGCTGCGCAGCACCATCGTGCGATCTGCGAGCAGCCACGCGGGGTAACCGCCGAGGTCCCACTCCGCGCACACGTAGGGCCCGGGGCGCAGGATCACGTGGAGGCCTTCCTCGCCCGCCATCCTGATGTACGCACCCACGTCGAGGTTGCCGGTGAAATCCCAGACACCGGGCTTCGGCTCGTGCAGGTTCCAGAACACGTAGGTCGAGATCGTGTTCAGCCCCATCGCCCGCGCCTTCTTCATCCGGTCGCGCCAATACTCGCGCGGCACCCGCGGGTAGTGCATCTCGCCCGACAGAATCTGGATCGGCGTGCCGTCGTAGACGAAGGCGTTGCCCGTGATGCCGAACGTGTGGCGCTGTTGAGGCGCCGCGTGCGCCGATAGCGTCACGGCGACGATGAGGGCGACGGCCAAGGCGCGCGAGGGCACGCGGAATCTTAAGTGCTCGTGGACCTGAAGGTCCACGACTACACCTGTCTCTGGTGAAAACGTCGGCTTTCTTGCCTTCAAGGTGAGCGTTTTGGCCCTGGGACAGGCTCCGGCGACGGGAAAAACCCCAAAAATGAGACAATAAGGTTTGATGCCATTCATTGTGGCCATACTTTTGGCCCTCGGGCTCGCAGGTGCCCCCGCTCTCTCCCAGCAGCCAGTGGGCGCCGATGCGGCCGTCCAGGCGACGGTGGGATCCGCAGGATTCAAAGCCGCGGCGGCAGCTCTCGATCGCGACTTCGATCGGCACGTGGCCGAGACGATTCGGCTGACCGAGATCCCCTCACCGCCGTTCAAGGAAGCCGAGCGCGCGAAGGTCTACCTCGACATGCTCAAGCAGCATGGCCTCGCCGACGTGGAAATGGACACGGAAGGCAATGTCATGGGTCTGCGCCGCGGTGTTGGCGCTTCGACCGGCTCAGCGCAGGCGGCACCGGTCATCGTGATCGCCGCGCATCTCGACACCGTGTTCCCGGCGGGCACCGACGTGAAGGTGAAGCGCACGGGCACGCGGTTGGCTGCGCCAGGCGTCGGCGACGACACGCGCTCGCTCGCGGTGCTGCTCGCGTTCATTCGCGCGATGGATGCCGCGAAGATCCAGACGAAGACCGACATCCTTTTTGTCGGTAACGTGGGCGAAGAAGGCCCGGGCGACCTGCGCGGTGTGAAGTACCTCTTCACCCAGGGCAAATACAAAGGCCGCATCTCCGCGTTCATCTCGGCGGACGGCACGGGCACGGGCAATTCGATCGTGAGCGGCGGCGTCGGCAGCAAGCGGTATCACGTGACCTTCAAAGGCCCGGGCGGTCACAGCTACGGCGCCTTCGGCATCGTGAACCCCGCGTTTGCGATGGCCGGCGCGATGAAGAAGTTCGGCGCGCTGAAAGTGCCCGCGTCGCCCAAGACCACGTTCAGCGTGGGCGTGGTCGGCGGCGGCACCTCGGTGAACTCAATCCCGTTCGAAACCTGGATGGACGTCGACATGCGCTCCGAGTCGCGCGCGGAACTCGACAAGGTGGACGCGGCGTTCAACGCACTCGTGGCCGAGGCCGTCGCCGAAGAGAACGCCACGCGGTCGACCGACAAAGGCAAGATCACCGCCGACGTAAAACTGACCGGCGACCGGCCGTCGGGTCAAACCGCCGCCACACAACCCATCGTTCAGATCGCGTCCGCCTCTGTGCGGGCGTTCGGCCTGACTCCGTCACTTACCTTCAGCAGCACGGACTCCAACATCCCCATCAGTCTGGGCATTCCGGCGATCACGCTTGTCGCCGGGGGCACGAGCGATCGTGCCCATGCTCTCGACGAATGGATCGATCTGGAGAAGACATCGAGTTTGCGCGGTATGCAGATGATGCTGGCCACGCTGCTCACACTTGCAGGGATGCAGTAAGTATGTCGACAACGCTACCGCCTACCATCGCTCAGCACTTCGACGGCCGCGGCAAGGACGTGCGGGCCACCTACGATCGTATTCTCGCCATCGCGCGCGAGTGGGGCGACGTCAAACCTGAAGCCCGGAAAGCGACGATCCACCTGCTCCGGGTGGCGACCTCCTTCGGCACCCTCACGCCGCGCAAGGACGTGCTCGTCCTGACGTTCAAGTCGTCATCAGATATCCGCAGCGCGCGCATCAGCAAGCACGACCAGGCCGCCAATGGCACCTGGACGCTCGAAGTGCGGCTGAACAACGCGAAGGAAGTGGATCACGAACTGCAGCAGTGGCTGCGCGCCAGCTACACGCTGGCGACGTAGGCCGGCCTGTTCTTCAAGGCCGGCGATCTGATCACAGCAGCAGCGCTTCCACCCGGTGGGCGTGGACCATGTCTTCCGCGGGCGACCACTTGAAAATCGTGAAGCGGCCATCCTGCGACGCGACGAGCGCGATGGCATCGCGCTGATCGTGCACAAACTGCGCGGCTGACAGGTGACGCGTGCCGCCGAACTGGCCAGGCGCGACCACGGTGTGGGCGCTGCCTTCGATCGGCTCGGTCACCGTGATGCGCTCCACCGACGCGCTGCCCTTGCGGCGCGTGATCTTCACGCCAAACGCCAACACGTCATACGCATCGTTGATCACCATGGCGCCGTCAACCGCCGTGAGGCCCGCCACGCCCTCCACCGCATGACGCATGTCATCGTCAATCCCGCCGGGCTCGGTCACGGTCCGGCCGTGCTTCCGGATCAGCGCACTCAGCGCGGTGAACGGCGGATTGAGCGCGTAGGCCATTGGCGACACCACGGACAGCAGCCACTCGTCGGAGCCTGACGGCGTAACGAGCAGCGCGCCGCCGCGGCCGTGACTGCGCATCGACGCCGCGATCTGCACGAGCACATTTACGCCCTCCACGCCGGCGATGGGTCCACTCGGCCCAAAGCCCAGCAGCGACTGCAGCACACCGGGACATCCCGGCTCCCGGGCGGTGCGCTCGTCGACGAACTTCACTTCGTCGCCTTCGAGCACGGCGACGTTCACGAACTTCCCCATCTGCGCGCTGCGCTGTTTGACGACCAGCAGCCCCGACGCCACCACTTCAATGACGAAGCAGTTGGGCGGCAGATGCTGTGTGGTGCCCCACACGCAGAGCTCGCCGTCGATGGGCCAGACGCCGAGGTGGATGCCGGGGCGTTCCACCGCGGGCGCCAGTTTGGCGAGCGACGACGCCGACGGCGTGAGCGGATGGCCAAACAGCAACGGCTCGCCCGTATGCTCCGGGGCGACGTACGCGAGCGAGATCTTCGGCGTGACGCCTTCTTCGCGGCGCAGACTGGCCCAGAACGCGGCGTCGATCAGCGTCTCGATGACCGACGCCTCCAGAGGTGAATGGTGCTCCGCGAAATGCGCCTGAATCCTCGGCGCAATCGCGCGCGCGGCGGGATACGAGGGTGCCGTCATCAGAACGTCCTCCGCGCGATCCACTCGCGGTACAGCGAGTCGGTGAGCATGTAGCGCGGCCCGTCGCGCATGACGATGTCCTCGCGGACGAGGGCGGCGATGGACGACTGCACGCTCGACGCGCCGGCGAGGCGATGACGCTGGCGCCCGCCGGCGGACAAGCGCTCCTGTCCCTGTTCGAGCACGAGTGCGCGCAGCACGCCGCGCTGCGCGAGCG
>CAYHEX010000308.1:0-5174 GCA_964355365.1 uncultured Solibacteraceae bacterium
CGTTCATGAAGTGGGGCACCGACTGGCCGGCGAAGCACAACCTGTCGTCGCTGCGGCTGCTCGGGTCGGTGGGTGAGCCCATCAATCCGGAAGCGTGGATGTGGTACCACGAGCACATCGGCGGCGCGCGTTGTCCGGTCGTCGACACGTGGTGGCAGACCGAGACGGGGCAGATTCTGATCTCGCCGTTGCCCGGCCTCACCACGACCAAGCCTGGATCCGCCACGCTGCCGTTCCCCGGCATCGCGGCGGAAGTGCGCACGGCGGCCGGCGACGTCGTGACGGAAGGCGGCGGTCTGCTCGCGCTGACCAAGCCCTGGCCCGCGATGCTGCGCGGCATTTACGGTGATCCCGAGCGCTTCACGCAGCAATACTTCACGAAGTGGGTCGACGGCGTGTACTTCACCGGCGACGGCGCGCGCGTTGATGCCGACGGGTACTACTGGTTGCTCGGGCGTGTGGACGACGTGCTGAATGTGGCGGGGCATCGGTTGGGGACGGCGGAAGTGGAAAGCGCGCTCGTCGATCATCCGTTCGTCGCGGAAGCGGCGGTCGTGGGGCGCCCCCACGAAATCAAGGGGCAGGCCGTGGCGGCGTTTGTGACGTTGAAGGAAGGTCACGCGCCCAGCGAGTCGCTCATCGATGAACTGAAGGAGCATGTCGTGCTCAAAATCGGTGCGATCGCGAGGCCCGATCAGATCCTGTTTGCCGCCGACTTGCCGAAGACGCGCTCGGGCAAGATCATGCGGCGGCTGCTTCGCGATATTGCCGAAGGCAAGACCCTCGGTGACACGACCACGCTGGCCGATCCCGCCGTCGTCCGGCGCCTCAAAGACGAATACGAATCGATCGAGTCGTAACGGTGGGGTGGCTGGCTTCGCCTCTCCATCTCGCGGTTGAGCGCGCGCCCGCGTCCTGGACGTTGGTCGCCGCCAAACGGGCCGGCGACCGGGCTCCGCGAGTTGTCGTGGCGGCATCCTTTGTTGATGCGCCGGCGTCTCTATCGGAAGAGATCCGACGGTTTCGAGTGCGCGAGCATCTCCCGTCATCCGCGACGCTCGTGTTGTGGCCCGAGCTCGGCGATGCGGGCGTCGTGGCGCTTGACTCTCGAGCGAGCGGGGTCGTCACGCTGCCCAAGGCTCGCGTGATTCGTCAGCGCGTGGAACCGTTTGTTCGAGCTGGCGGGCGGGTGACTGAGGTCCTGCTGCCACACGAAGCGGCCCTCAGACTGGCGGGCCTCGCGGGGTGGTCTTCCGCCTGTGTGCTGCTGATGCAGCCGAGTGTGGCGTGCCTGGCCGTGATTGATGGCCGGGCGGTGCGGGCGTCGTATCTGGGCTGGCTGCCACCCCAGCCGACGTCGACCGAGACGGCGAAACTGCTGGCGCGCTATCAGCTTGCCGCGCGCCTCATGCCGTATCTCAGGGAATGGGCGGGGCAGGCGCCTCAGGCGCGCATGGCCGTCTGCGGACGGTTTCCGGATCTGCGAGCCGCGATGGTGCCGATCGTCGAGGAGCTTGACCGGGAAGTGGATGTGTTGGATGCCGGACTGGTCCCGGATTTCCGGGACGAGATCGATCCGGATGAGACGAGCGGTCGTCAACTCGCGTGGGCGGCGGCGGCACGGCCCGCGTGACGCGGAACGCTGGACGCCGGGATCGCGTATCCTGACGAGGCAGAGGGATTTGGACCACTATGGCGCTGATTGAGACGAAAGACCTGTGGAAGACCTACGTAATGGGCTCGGAAGAAATCCATGCGCTTCGCGGCGTGTCGATTGAGATCCAACGCGGTGAGTACGTGGCGATCATGGGGCCCTCCGGTTCTGGCAAGTCGACGCTGATGAATCTCATCGGTTGTCTCGATACGCCCTCCAAAGGCAGCTATCTGCTCAACAGCAAGCAGGTCAGCCAGATGAACGACGATGAGCTCGCCCGTATTCGGAACGAGGAGATCGGGTTCGTCTTCCAGACGTTCAATCTGCTGCCGCGTGCGACGGCGCTGCACAATGTGGAGTTGCCGCTCGTGTACGCGGGCGTCAATTCAAAGGATCGCGAAGCCCGCGCGATGCAGGCGCTACAGCGCGTGGACTTGACCGACCGAAAAACGCACCGTCCGAATGAACTGTCAGGTGGTCAGCGGCAGCGCGTCGCCATTGCGCGCGCGCTGGTGAACAATCCCTCGATCCTGCTCGCGGACGAGCCCACAGGGAACCTCGATTCGAAGACGGGCGAAGAAATCATGACGCTCTTCTCCACGCTGCACGAAGCAGGGAACACGATCGTCCTGGTGACGCACGAAGCTGATATTGCTGCGCATGCGCGGCGCGTAATTCACATTAAAGATGGTCAGGTCGAGAAAGACACCCGCCAGGCTGCATAGCTAATCCATTTATTTGCAATGGTTTAAGCGCCAATGCCCATCGTCCTTGCGTGTACTCTATTTCGTCAGTAAAGGTAAAATTTAACCATTTCAGAATTTTCTGTACCGCGCCGATTTTTCATATGACACAAAGGGACATTTCCAAGCTAAACTCCCATTGTCGACATTGGCATTACGTGTATCTACGTGGCTTGTTTGAGCGAAAGAAGTTCGGGATTTCCATATGACTAACCGACGACTTTGGATCCGATTCGTGGTGGCTGTGGCGCTTGCGGGCGTCATCGCCGGCGCGCGCTCCGGGATGCACGCTTCACCTGGCGCAGGTTTTCCGACGCTGCCGGATTTGAAGCACGGCGAAGGCGATGACATCACGATCGCGGTCGCTGCGTTGGGTTTCCCGAATGTGACGTACACCGCCACGGGCATGCCGCCTGGTATCACGATGACGACCGCGGTGGATGTGAACGGTCATGTCACTGGTCTCTTCACCGGGACGCTGCCGAGCGGTGTGGGCGGAACTGATCCGGTGACGGACGCGGGCACGTATGCGGGTTCCGAGGGTGTCTACACCGTCACGGTACAGGGCAGCGATGGCAGCGCGTCGAATCCGTTCACGTGGGACATCGGTCGCTGGGGTTCGGGCGACGTGTTTGTCGGCGCAGGTTTGTGGACGTATCAGGTCTACTCGAAGGACGGCGACTTCAAGTACGACGTCAAGATTGCGGATATCAACAATCCGAACACCTGGGGCAACACGACGGGATGCTCGGCGAACTGGAAGACCGGCGAAGTGTGGGCGACCAATTTCGACGACATCTCGCCGGCAGTGAACGTCATCACCCGGCATGCGGCCGGTCCTGGTCTTCCGTATACCGATGAGACGCGCCGACTCGCCACCGATTGGTACCTGCCGGTCTCTCCGTATTCCGTGGACATCAACCCGGAGAACGTCGCGTTTGATAACGCGCAGAACATGTGGGTTGGCAACTCGGCGGGCTTGGCGAACGCGGGCGGCGATGCCGCCGATGTGAACGGCAACGCCATTTGGCTGTTTGATCCGCCTGGTGCGGAAGGATACGTGGTCGTTGATGCGACCGGCACGCCGCTGTTTGACGAAACCGGTTCGCCGATCTATTGGGACACATGGGTCTCGCCCGACGGGTTCTATCAGAACTGGGACACCGGCTCGCCGGTCTATCTCCTCGATGCGCTGGGCGATCGGATTCCGGCGCGTACGAACTATGGCGGCAGTCTCCTCAAGTTCGCGTTCGGCGTGAACGGCTACAGCAATGCCCTGCGCAGCGCCTTCCAAGTGCGCCGCGGTGCATCCGGCGTGGACGAAACCGAGATCCTGTCGGATTCACGCACGTTCCTGTACTCATCCGAGTCGCAGTACATCTACCGATTTGATCTGCAGGGCGCGGGGACTCAGCTTCCGGTGCTGGGTTCGAATAACATCAACGCCCCGCAGCCGATCTCGCCGCGCATCACGTACGGCATGCGCGCGCTGCCGCCGGGAGACGGCTCGGGCGGCTTTCTGATTGCCAACGAAGTGCACATCGACCGCGTCGACGAAAACGGCCGAATCGTGCAGGGCTACGACATCAAGGACGATTTCTCGTACGAGAATGGCGATGTCAACGGCTGGTTCTCCGTCGCGATTGCTCCGGACGGCCGGTCCTTCTGGGCGGCGACCCGCCAGGACGTCTATCGCTTCGACATCGCGTCTGGCGCGCAGATCGGCTCGCGGATTCATGCCACGGACGGCATCGTGCACACGGCTGGTGAACTCGCCGGTCTCTGCATCATGAACGAATACCGCGCGGCACAGGAATCGTGCGGCGTGACGGGGTTTGGCAACACCATCGACGATGACGAAGACGGCGTGATTGACGAAGGCTGTTTCCGGATCGAGATCTGCTCCATCACCAGCCCGGGTGACGATGATGGCGACGGCTTCGACGACTACAACGATCCGGACTGCGGTGCTCCCGAGTCTCAGCAGTGTGCCTCGGCCGGCCCGACGGACGCCTCCGTGGTGGGTTTCTGCAACCGCGCGAACGCTGAGGGCGACGTCGTCTCGGTGCTGGCTCCGCCGCTGCCGTGCGTGGGCGGGAACTGCGCCACGTGGGCCTTCAACTACACGGCGACCGGTCTGCCCCCAGGACTGACGATCGATTCCGGCACCGGCGAGATCACCGGGTCGCCGCTGTATTCGATTGTGAATCCGAACAGCGCCTCGTCTCCCGCGCAGGTCTATAGCGTGACGATTGACGGCACGTGGACCCCCGAGGGCGGGACCGCGGTTCACTTCAGTCACGTGCTCGACTGGACGATCTACAACACCAACCGCATGCCCGTGGCCGTGAATGACTCGGCGCAAGTGCTTGCGGGCGCGAGCGTGCTGATCGACGTGAAAGCCAACGACAGCGACATCGACGGCGACCCGATCAGTCTGCTGACGTTTACGCAGCCGGCCAGCGGCACCGTGACGCAGGTCGGACAGCAGTTCCAGTACACCGCGCCGGTCGGGTTTACCGGCGTCGTGACGTTCACCTATCAGGTGGAGGACAACTACGCGCCCACCGGTGCCAGCAACGTCGCGACCGTGACGGTCGTCGTCAACGGTCCGCCGGTGGCCCGGAACGACTCGTACGAAGTCCTCAGCGGCACCACGCTGACGGTGAATGCGGCCAGCGGCATCATCACCAACACCGCGGGAAGTGACTCGGATCCTGAAGGCCAGCCGGTGACGGTGGTGGCGGCCTCGGTGACCTCGCCCGGCCACGGCTCGC
>CAYHEX010000309.1:0-5173 GCA_964355365.1 uncultured Solibacteraceae bacterium
TCGCTAATTCGCTAATTCGCTAATTCGCTAATTCGCTAATTCGCTAATTCGCTAACTCTCTGTGTCTCCTATCGCTTCGGCCAAGGCACGCCCTGCCAGCGCGGCACCATCTGCTCGCCCTTGTAGACGAACTTCTGCAGGCGGCGTCCTTCATACGTCTCCACCGTGTAGAGGTTGCCCTTCGAGTCGATCGCGATCGAGTGCGCGCCGAACCACTGCCCCGGCTGGCGGCCGCCGTCGCCGAAGCTCGAGACGAGCTCGAGCTTCCTGCGATCCACGATGTAGATGCGCTCGTTCTTGCCATCGGCGATGTACATCCACTTTTGCGCGGCGTCCTTCGAGAACGTGATGTCCCACACAGAGCCGTCGCCGCCGGTCTTGGGCGCGATGATCATCTCGTTGACGAACTTGCCCTCGCGCGTGAACACCTGCACGCGATTGCTCTGGCGATCGCAGACGTAGACGAGATCGTCGGTCGAGATCATCGCGCAGTGCACTGGGCCGCGGAATTGCTGCGTCGGCTTCTCGCCCGGCACGTACCGCCCGAGGCTCGCATCATCCGGCGTGTTGCCGTACGCGCCCCAGTAACGCAGGCGCTCGCCCGTGTCGGAGTTGATCACGACGACGCGCTTGTTGCGGTAGCCGTCAGCGATGTAGGCCTCATTGCGCTTCGGATCAACCTGGATCTTCGCGGGTGAGCCAAAGTCGTCAGGATCGTTGCTGTCGGTGGCCTGGCCGGGCTTGCCATACTGCGCCACGAACTTGCCGTCCTTGGTGAACTTCAGGATGTGCGAGTCGGTGTTGTGATTCGCGCCGATCCAGATGAAGCCTTTCTGATCGACCCAGAGGCCGTGATTCGACAGCGGCCACTGATACGGCGCGCCCTCAACCTGCCCGCCCCAGCGGCGCAGCAGCGTGCCGCTCTGATCGAACTCCATGATCGGCGGCGCGGACATGCAGCACTCACCTGTCGGCGGCGTCTGATCGGCACCGCGTTCGTTTGGCGAGATCGTCGGCGGACGATGAACCATCCACACGTGGTCCTGCTCGTCAACGGCGACGCCGACCGACATGCCGGTGACCCAGTGCTTCGGCAGTTCCTTGGGGAAATCCGGATCCACCTCGAACTTCGGCGCCATGACGAGGTCGGGCTGCTGCCCAGCGCTGGGCACGGTGAGCGCGAAGAACGTGGCGGCGAAGAGCGCGAATGAGAGTTTCTTGAGCATGATGTCCTCGCCTACTTCTTCAGGAACTTCTGGACGCGCTTGCCTTCGTAGCCTTCGCCCGTATACAGATTGCCCTTCGAGTCCATCGCGACGTTGTTGACCGCGTAGAACCGGCCGGGCCAGCGTCCGCCGTCGCCAATCGTGCCGAGCGGCGCGAGCGTGGCGCGCGCGAACACGCGCACCGTGGAGTTCTGACCGTCGGCCACGAAGAGATACTGCTGCGCGGCGTCAGACGAGACGTTCACGTCCCATACCGAGCCGTTCGCGAGCGTGCCCTTCGCCACTTCGAGTTCCTTCACGAACGCGCCGTCCTTCTTGAACACCTGCACCGTGTTGCCCTTGCGATCGCCAACGTAGACCTGCCCGTCTTTCGACACCGCGATAGAGCTGAGGCGCTGAAACTCCGCGCCGTTGCCGCGCCACTGACGTTTGAACGCGCCGGTTGTGGCGTCGAACACCACGACACGCTGATGCGTGCCGCCGTCGGCAACGTAGAGTTCGTTGCCGTCAACGAAGACGTCGGCGGGTTTGTCGAGCTGCGTCTGGCTGTCCTTCGTGCCGGTGTCGCCAGCCTTGCCGATTTGCAGCAGGAACTTGCCGTCGCGCGTGAACTTCAGGATGTGCGCGTCGGCCGGCCCGGCCGGCGCCGCGCTGCCGCGCCCAGCGGCCGCCACCGGCGCGCCCTCCGCGCCGGGGATGACGACTTCACCTCGGCCGCCGACGGCAGCGCCGGCGGCACCTCCGCGCGCCGCAGCCGGTGCGGCGGCTCCCGCCCCCCCACCGCGATTTGCGCCGGGCACGACGCCCGTTGCGCCGGCCGCCGCGGCCGCCGGCTCCGGCACGCCGGCCGCGGTGATCCAGACGTTGCCCGCCCCATCGATCGCGATCCCGCCCGTCGATGTCGGCCACTCGTAGCCGGCCCCGGGCGCGCCCCAGTTCGCAACGAGCTTGCCCGTCGCGTCGAACTCGAGCATCGGCGGCGCGGCAAGGCAGCAGTGCTCCGCCGTCGGCGGATTCGACATCAGCCCGGCCTCGTTGCCCGCCGCCACGGATGCGGGCCGCGTGGCCACGAAGATGTGATCGCGGCTGTCGATGGCCAGCCCGGTAATCGACCCGTACACCCAGTGGTTCGGCAGTGGCATCGGCCACAGCTTGTCCACCTGGAACCCGGGCGCCTTGGGGGCCGCGGCCTGGCGAGCCGCGACGGGCGCAAACAGCAGAGCAATAGCCAGCGAACAGGCGGCGACAGATTGGCGCATCGGCAGAGTCTAACCGCGTCGCTCGTTTGCTACAATCCGCGCGTGCAACCAAGACCAATCTGGCAGCACGCCCTGGGCGTGTGTGCGCTGGCCGTGTGGACGGCCGGGGTGATCGTGCGCGCGTCGGCGCCGCAAACACCCGATGCGCCCGCGCCGAAGCCCGCCTCGGCCGGTGTCTACACCGCCGAACAGGCTGCGCGCGGCCGCGAGGTGTTCGGCAACATCTGTCAGGGCTGCCACAACATCGGCTCGCAGTCGGGCGAGGCGTTTGCGAAACGCTGGCGCGGTGTGCTGCTGTCCGACCTCTTCACGCTGATGACCGACACGATGCCGAAGGACGATCCCGGCAGCCTGACGACGAAGGAACGCATCGACGTGATTGCATATTTGCTCAAGATCAATGACCTGGCCGCCGGCGCCGACGAGTTGCCGGCCAACATCGAACTGTTGAAACGAATCGTGATCGACCTTCCGGAGAAGGAGCCCACATGCGACGCGCGTTGTTTGGTGCAGTAATCCTCGGTGTGTTTGCCGCAACCGCGTTCTCGCTGAACGCCCGGCAGACCTCGAACCTCGTGCGCGGCAACGCGCCGGGCGAATGGCGCTACTGGGGCGCCGACGCGTGGAGCACGCGCTACTCGCCGCTCGACCAGATCAACGCGTCGAACTTCAACACGCTGAAGGTCGCCTGGCAGTGGAACGCCGGTGCCTTCGGCGAAGACGAGTACTACCGCGCCACACCGCTCTTTGCGAACGGCCGCCTCTTCACTGTGGCCACCACGCGCCGCGTGACGACGGCGCTCGATCCGGCCACGGGCGAAACGCTGTGGATGTATCGGCTCGAAGAAGGCATCCGCTGGCAGAAAGCGCCGCGGCAGTTCGCCGGCCGCGGTCTCGCCTACTGGAATGACGGCCGCGCCACCGAGCGCGTCATTACGATCACGCCCGGCTATCACCTCGTGTCGCTCGACGCGAAGACCGGCCGCCCCGCCGCCGGCTTCGGCAAGGACGGCGTCGTGGATCTGATGGACGGCCTCGGCCTGCCGCTCGTGCCGCTCGCGGTTGACGACAACGGCCCGCTCATCATCAGCGACAACGCGCCGGCACGAAAAGCGAAGCCGGGCGAGACGTGGGATCCCATCAAGAAGACCGGCGCGGACCGCACGGTCGGCATCGATCCGGCGTACGGCCAGATCGCCGCCAGCTCACCCGCCATCATCGTCGGCGACGTGATCATCGTCGGCAACTCGTCGATCCACGGCTACTATCCGAACAAACTGCACAACATCCCCGGGTACATTCGCGGCTTCGACGTGCGAACCGGCAAACAGCTCTGGAAGTTCAACCTGGTTCCTGAGCCGGGCGAGTTCGGTGCGAACACGTGGGAGCGCGGCACCAAGGTCGGTACGCCGGGCGTCGGCAAGAACGACGCGTGGGCGCCGTACTCGGCCGATCCGGAACTCGGCCTCGTGTACATCCCCGTCGGCATGCCGCTCATGGACGAATACGGCGGCCATCGTCCAGGCGACAACCTCTACGGCACGAGCCTTGTCGCCATCGACGTGAAGACCGGCAAGCGCAAGTGGCACTTCCAGATGGTGCATCACGACATCTGGGACTACGACAACCCGATGGCGCCGAACCTCATGGACATCACGGTGAACGGCCGCGTGCGCAAGGTGGTGGCGCAGACGACCAAGCAGGGCTGGGTCTACACGTTCGATCGCGCCACAGGCGAGCCGATCTGGCCGATGCCGGAGACGCCGGTGCTGCAGAGCGATGTGAAGGGCGAGAAGACCTCGCCGACGCAGCCGATTCCGTCGAAGCCCGCGCCGTATTCGCAGCAGGGCCTCGTCGAGTCGGATCTGATCGACTACACGCCGGAGATCAAGGCCGCGGCGCTGGCGGCCGCGAAGCAGTGCCGCATGGGCCCGTACTACATTCCGGGCGCGGCCAATGACGGGCCTCCGGGATCGCTCACGTGCGCGTGGTACGCGCCCGGCGCTGCCGGCGGCGTCAACATCGACAGCGGCGCCGCAGTGGATCCGGAAACAGGCTTCCTCTACGTGGGCGCACAGACGGTGCTGAGCACGATCACGTTGCAGAAGGATCCGTGCTCCGAGTTCGACTACAGCTCCACGCACGACAGCTGCGGCCTCGCGGGCGCGCTGCCGCCACCCCCCGGCTATGTGGCCCCGGCGCCCGCTGGACGCGGCGCGGGCGGGTTCGGGAATCGGGGCAACCGCTCGCAGATCGGCGGCGTGTCTATCGCGAAGCCGAAGGAATACGGCGGCGTCACCGCCTACAACATGAACAGCGGTGACAAGAGCTGGTGGATTCCGAACGGCGGCTTCAATCAGGTGACGAGCACCGATCCCATGTTCAAGGACGTCAAGCTGCCGCCGCAGGGCGCCGGCGGTCAGCCGCAGGTCATCACCACCAAATCGCTCGTCGTCTACGGCACCGGCCGCAGCGGCGGTCCGCGCGGCGCAGATCCGCAGCTCTTCGCGGTCGACAAGGCCACAGGCAAGCAGGTCGGCGCAGTGAAGATCCCGTCAAAGACCAGCGCGGTGCCGATGACGTTCATGCACAACGGCAAGCAGTACATCGTGTTCGCCACCGGCTCGGGCCCGTCCACGTCGCTCGTGGCGCTCACGCTGCCGGACGCGAAGAAGTAGCAGAGCCCAA
>CAYHEX010000310.1:0-5133 GCA_964355365.1 uncultured Solibacteraceae bacterium
CGCGACGGCACGGACGTGACGGTGGTCACCTGGGGCGCGATGGTGCAGCGGTCGCTGCTCGCGGCGCAGCAGGCGGAGAAGGAAGGTATCAGCGTCAAGGTCCTCGACATGCGCACGATCATGCCGTTCGACATGGACGCGATCGCCGACGCCGTCAAGCAGACCAACCGTCTGGTCATCGCGCATGAGGATCAGCTCACGTGTGGCTTCGGCGCGGAACTCGCGGCGCGCACAGCCAGCGACCTGTTCGAGTACCTCGACGCGCCGGTCAAGCGCGTCGCCGCGCTCGATTGCCCAGTGGCGTACTGTCCAGATCTTGAAGAAGTGATTCTGCCGGGGTCTGCGAATGTTCTGGACGCGATCCGGGACACGGCTCGTTACTGAGTCGTCCAGGGTCCAAGGTCCAGGGTCCAGGGTCCGAAGGGCTCTGACTCTCGCTGCACTGGCGTTCGCCGGCGTGTGGGTGTCCGCACTTCCGGCGGTCGATGTTCTCTCCCCCATCGGTGGATTGCCGCCGCAGATCGTCGGGCAGATGCGCGAGCCGGCGGCGTTCATGGAAACCGCCGACGGCCGTTATCTCGTCTACGATCGCCGGGCGCAGACGGTCTTCAGCATCGACGCAAAGAAGACGACACTGAAGAAGATCGTGCCGATCGGGCCATCCGACGGCGAGATCCTGCGTCCGCTCGCGTTTGCGGCCGGGCCCGAGCGCAACTTTGTCATCCTCGACAATCCGAAGGACTACGAGCGCGTGCAGATGTTCTACGACACCGGCACGGCGCTGTCGGTGTTCCGGCGCTTCCCCGCGCCCGGCGACTCCATGCGACTGAACGTGGACGCGATGATGTCGAGCGGCTTCGGCGCGATCGCGATGATGGGCCGCGATCTCCTCACCCAGATCCCCGATGGCGCCGCGCTCATGAGCGTGATGACGATGACCGGGCAGGTCACGAAACGGTTCGGGCAATTGCGGCCGACCGGGCACGAGCGCGACGTGGAACTGCATCGCGCGCTCAACGCCGGTCTGCCGCTCGCGGCGCCGGACGGCAGCATCTACTTCGTCTTCACGGCCGGCGTCCCGATGTTCCGCAAGTACTCGGCGGCGGGCGACCTCATCTACGAGCGTCACATCGAAGGTCCCGAGCTCGACACGACGCTGCAGTCACTGCCGACCGAATGGCCGAAGCGCACCGTGAACAGCCGCGAGTTCCCCAACGTACAGGGCACGGTGCTGACCGCCGCAGTGGATCCGCAGGGACAGTTGTGGATTTCGCTGGCGGTGCCGTTCACCTACGTCTACGGCGCAGACGGCAACAAGACACGGACGGTGCAGTTCCGCGGCGCGGGCATCATGACGCCGACGAGCCTGTCGTTTGCGAGGGGCAACCGCGTGCTCATTACACCTGGTTGCTACGAGTACTCGATTCAGTAGTTAGTGAGTTAGTGAGTTAGCGAGTTAGCGAATTGGGTGCGGCCCCCACAACCCACTGCCTCATCAATTCGCCTAACTCGCTAACCCGCCAACTCGCCAATTGCCGAGGTGTCCCCGTGGGGTAGTTCCGGGCATCGAGTGGAGGCGATCGGGTAGCCGCTACCCGTGCGACGGGCCCAGAGCCTCGAGAAACGGGCGATTCGCTGGCACCGACACGGCATGCCGATTGCACTGCCCGGTGGGGTGACATCTTCCCTCGACGACTTGGAGCTCCGGTCCAGGCAATTTGCGATTGATGCGCTCATCCTGGCCAAGCAGCTCGCCAACACCAGCGAGCTCTGGGACGTCGTCCGCCAAATGACGCGCGCGTCGTCGAGCGTCGGCGCCAACCACCGCGCGATGCGCCGGGCGCGCTCATTCAAGGAATTCGCCGCCAAACTCCAGATCGTCGTCGAAGAGATCGACGAAGCCTGCTACTGGTTCGAGATCATTCGCGCAGCGGTCGGCGACGAACCTCGCACCGCCGCCCTGCACCGCGAGGCCGCAGAACTCAGAGCCATCTTCGCGAAGGCGCGAGCCACAACTCGGCAGAAACTCAAGCAATTAGCGAATTAGTGAGTTAGCGAGTTAGCGAATTGGCTGCGAACTCAACAACTCACTAATTCACTAACTCACTACTTCACTAACTCACTAATTCGCTAATTCGCTAATTCGCTAATTCGCCAAATGTCTGAGCTCACGCTTTAGCACTTTCCCTGTTCCGCCCATGGGGAGTGAGTCCCTGAACTCGATGTGGCGCGGGTACTTGTAGGCGGCAAACTGTTCTTTGCACCACGCGATCAGCTCGTCTTCCGTGATCGTCGCGCCGGGCTTGCGCACGATAAACGCCTTGACCTCTTCGCCGAGGCGCTCGTCCGGGATGCCGATCACCGCGACCAGGGACACCGACGGATGCGTCATCAGCACTTCTTCGATCTCGCGCGGATACACATTCATGCCGCCTCTTAGGACCATGTCCTTCTTGCGATCAACGATCGCGACGTACCCGTCCTCGTCGATCACGCCGATGTCACCGGTGTGAAACCAGCCGCCGCGCAGAGCCTCGGCCGTCTCGGCCGGACGCTTGTAGTAACCCTTCATCACGTTGTGGCCGCGAATGACCACCTCACCCGCCTCGCCCGACGGCAACGGGCGATCCTCGGCGTCCACGACGCGGACCTCGCACGAGAACACCGCCGGCCCGACCGTGCCCGGCTTCGACGGGCGGAACGGCTGGTTGAAACACGCGAGCGGCGCGGTTTCAGACAGGCCGTAGCCTTCCAGAATGCGAACGCCGAACGCGACCTCGAACTCCTTCATCAGCGCCACCGGCATCGGCGCGCCGCCGGACAAGCACGCTCGCAGCGACGCCGCCGACTTCTGTGTGTCGATGCTGTGCTGTCGCGCGTGCTGCAACAGCGCCCAGTACATCGTCGGCACGCCAACCCACCAGGTGATCTGCTCGCGCTCGAACGTCTCCAGCACCGCCGTCGCATCGAAGCGCGGCAAGAGCACCATGCGATGCCCGCCGGCCACGCCCGCGTTCATCTGGCACGTCTGACCGGTCGAGTGGAACAGCGGCAGCGTGATGAGCGCGACGTTCTGATGCGCGAGGTCGTACTGCAGCAGCGGCACCGTGATGTCGCGCGCCGCGATCGCATTCAGCGTCATATTCAGATGCGTCAGTTCGGCGCCCTTCGGCTGACCGGTGGTGCCCGACGTGTAGAGCATCACCGCGGTGTCGTCAGCCCGTGACGGATGTGTCTCCGAGATCGGCGACTGCCCGTGCATCAGCTGGCTCAGCGTGATCGCGCGATCAACCGGACTGTGCGCGTGCGGGTCGAGCGTGATGACGATGAGCTGACGGCAGGCGGTGACTTCGTCGCAAGCGGCGCGCGCCATCTGGGCCATCGGCAACTCGGCCGTGCCTTCAAACACGATCATCGCGACCGCGTCGCTATCGTTGAGGTGATATGCGATCTCGCGCGGCTTGAGGAGCACGTTCAGCGGCACAACAACCGCGCCGGCGCGCAGAATCGCGTAATAGGCCACCACGAAGTGCGGCGTGTTCGGGCACGACAGCGCGACATGATCGCCCGGACGAATGCCGATCGCGCGGAGGCCATTGGCCGTCTGCGAGACCATCGCGCTCAGCTGCGCGTAGGTCATCGTGATCATCCCGCGCGGCGACTGGATCGCCAGCGCGTCGCGGTCCGGCGTCAGCCGGGCGGTGTTGTCGAGCAAATGCGCGAGGTTGAGAGCGGTCGCGGACATGGGCGGACTATACCAAGATCAAGGGCATTCACCATGTAGGGCCATGGAGCTCCATGGAGAAGGCAAGATCAAGAGCATTCACCATGAAGCGCATGAAGCCCATGAAGTAAGGCTCCCCGCTGGGGCCTGGCGGCCGCCTTCGGCGGCACGACGAGTGAACAAGACCGAGAACGAGAAAGCCGCTCGATCTCCGGGCTCTCTCGTTCTCGGTCTTGCTCACTCGTCGTCAGCCCGGCGGAGCCGGGCCGCCAGGCCCGCAGCGGGCAATGAGCTCTTCTCCATGGGACTCCATGTATCTCCATGGTGAAACGCTCTTGCACTTGACCTGCCTAGAACGCGAAGCGCAGTCCCACGCGGATCGTGCGCGGCGGCTCGATCGCGGTGACCGTGCGGAACGCGGCGTTGGTCAGCACGTACTCTTCCACTTCCCGTCCGATGTTGAACGCGTTGAACGCGTCCACGATCAGCGTCGCCTGACCAGATCCAAACGCAAACGTCTTCTGGAGGCGCACGTCCGTGGTCGAGATAAACGTGAATCGTGTCGGCCGGCCGTTCGCGTACGCCATCACGGCCTCGGGTCCCTGATTCAGACCGCTGAAGATGGCGAGCCGAGAGAACGGCTGGCCGTCCTGATAGCGCGTGACGATCCCCAGCGTCGCGTGGCCGGGCAGCGTGAACACACCCAGGATCTTGCCGACATAACCGCGATCGAAGAACATGCGGCCGCCTGCGGCACGTGACGCCGCATTGGGATCGGACGGCACCTCGCCGATCAGCCCCGCGTCGTTCTCGACCGCGCGAAACCCGCGGTTCGCGCCGGTGCCCATCGCCTTGACGGCCGCCGCCGAAAACGCCAGCCGCGCGCGCGGGCCGCGGTACTGCGCGCTGATGTCGAGCGTGTAGGACGAACCGTCGCCGAGACCGGCGGGGTTCGTGAGCGTGTAGTGATCCAACCCAAAGCTCGAGATCGTGCGACTGTAGGCCGCCAACTGCTGGTCGTCGCTCGGATGCGAGAAATCGGCGTTGGGGTCCGCTTGCGTGACGACGGTGTAGGCGGCGCCGCCATCAGCCACCGCGCGGACGAACTGGGTCTGCCGACGCGAGATCGCGGTCACGGAGAGCGCAAAGCGCGAGGTGTCGACCCGAATGCCGCCCATGAACAGGTCGATCACCGGCCGCTTCACGGCCGGATCGAGTGCGGTCAGCCCGCCACCGGCCCCGGGCCCGACACGCGCGATCAGGCTCGACACGGTGTTGCCCTCGGTGCCATCCGCGATGCCGTTGCCGTTCGCGTCCACCCAACGGTACACCCGCGCGCTTGGCGCATTCACGTCGCCGTAGGCGAGCGACATGGCCGGCAACCGGGCGCCGGCGCGCGTGTAGGTGCC
>CAYHEX010000311.1:0-5132 GCA_964355365.1 uncultured Solibacteraceae bacterium
ACGCCCGTGCCGATGGCCGGCGCCGACAGCGTTACCGCAAATCGCTCGTCGTCACTTGCAACGATGTGCGTCGTGCGATCGAGGAGGAGGGCACCGTCGGAGACATCGACACGCAGTGTTCTGCCGCGCGCGCCCACGGCCCGCAGCGCCACATCAACCGGCACGCTCGCGGCAGGCGCGGATGTGGCCGGTGCAGACAGGTGCTCGATGTCCACGCGCGGACTGACCGGCGATGGCGTCACGGCAATCAGCGCGCCGCTCACGGCCACCGGCGCGGCCGGCAGAGCCCACCCGGCGAGCACAGTGGCGGCGGATCCCGCAACCGGGCCGGTGTGCACGTCGAAGTCGCGGGCCAGCTCGGTCGTCAATCGGGTCGCGAGCGACGAAGCACCGGCATCGATCACCGCGACCACAGGCCGATCTGATCGCGGCCACGTCAGCACCGGATCGACGAGGCCAAGGATCGCGATCAAGACCGCGAGCATTCGCAGCATCCGCCCGACCCAGATCATGGTCGTCCCCCGCCGCGCTTGAGCGCGTCGGCAAGCGCGCCCTGCAGCCGCGCGCGCGAGGGATCCGGAGTGGCCGGCGAGGTCGACAGGCCGGTGCGGGCTGACGCCGACAGTTTCATGGCGGCCGCGTCGATCAACGCCGCCGTCTCGACCGCAGACCTGCCCGCCGCAATCGCGGCGCCCGCTTGCGCGAACTGCTGAGCCACGGGCGACAGCGTCGCGTCTACGCGCAGGATCGACTCGGCGATGCCGGCAAGCGCGTTGGCCTCTGCGGGACCGTACTTCGGCAATGCCGCGACCCCGGCCACGCGTGCCAGTGCGGCCAGCAGCGCCGCGGTGCGCGGGTCGTCGGGCACGTCAGCGACCTGCCGGCGCCACGCCACCGCGTCGCCGAGTTTTCCGCTGAGCCGTCGCGAGTCGTCGATGCGCTCGCGCGGCGTCAGCACACGCAGGATGTAGCGGCTCTTGGTGAACGCACGCTGTAGCGATACCAGCGCGGCCTTCTCGCGCGGCAACGCCTGCACGGGATTGATGTTGGTGAGCAGCTGCGCCGCGTCACTCATGTGCCGCGTGGCCTGAATGATGTCGCGACGGCCGTTGTTCTGCATCCGCCCGGCGGCCAGTTCCACTTCGTTCGCGGCTTCTTCCTCTTCGTTGATATCCCCGGTCGCGGTTGACGCGTCCTCGAACTCGCCGCCCATCATGAACACGAACTCCGCGCGCACCTTACGTTGCTCGGCCGCGAGCGTCTGCGCCTCGTCGGCGAACGCGTCCTTCGCGAGCGTGGCCTTCTTCGCAATCAGGCGCTCGGTCTTGATGATGATCATCTGTTGACTGAGCGCGTATTTGTCCTTCTCCTCATCGATCGAGAAGCCCTCGGCCATCGCCTCACCACGCCGAAGGATCTCGATCACCAGTGCGTCAGACTCGATGGCGGCCTGCCCCGGACGGGTGTCGCCGACGACGGCGCGATACACCAGCACATCGCCGGGTTCCAGCCCCAGTGACGGCAACGGGATCGACGTCGTGGCCGTCCACCGCTCGGCGTGATCGCGGCGAATCTGCAGCGGAAACTCGCCGTTCTCGAACTCGAAGTTTTCGCCCGAACCGGTCACCTTGGTATACGTCAGCTTCAGCGAAGCCAGCCCGATGTCATCGCTGGCCTCGATTGTCACCGGCACGGTGCTCGTGCTCGCGGTCAGGAACAGGTCTTTGCCGGGCGTCACGATCCGAGCGATCGGCGGATGATCGAGCGTCACCGCGAGCGAGATCACGCGTCGAATCCCCGCCGCGTCGCCGGTGCCAAACGGCTGCAGCGCCAGAAACCCGTCCGCCGTGGCGATGGCATCGCCGCGGAACGCGCCATCGCTCGCACGTGTGAGCGCGTGCCGATCGCCGACGCCGATGAGGTCAACGTGCTCGGCCCTGGCCTCGACCTCCACATGAATCGCACTGCCGCTCAGCGCGTCGATGCGTTCAGGATCGGTGAGCGTTTGTACCGGCCGCCCGGCATACGCGGGCGGCGTGACGGTCACGACCACGCGTGCGATGGCGGGGGTTCCGGGGAGGCCGCCACGTGCGATGTCACGCGCGCGCGCGATCCACGTGCGATCGAAGGCCATCCCCGTCGTCCAGAGCGCAGCCGCCGTCACCGCCACCACAACGAAGCGCTTGAACGGAAAGAGGGCGGCCAGATCGATGCGCGCAGCGACCTCGGCGGCATCACGCAGCACCACATCGCGAACATCGTTGCGAATCGAGGACGGGCGCCCCGTGATTTCGGCCGCCGTGACGAACAGGTTTTTCGCCGCGTTCGTGCGCGATTCGATCGCGGAGGCCACGGACTCCGGCCGGCGCGGCGCGCGCCATACGGCCGCGCCGCAGACCACGACGACCATCCAGACCGTGCCCACCAGCACCACCGGCAGTGACAGCCAACCGACGCCGCGCGCCGCCACGAGCGGCAGGCACAATACGAGGGCCACCGTGAGCGAGCGCAGCGCCGCCCTCAGACGCAGGCGCCACACCGCGCGCGCGAACAGCGACCGCAGCGCCTCAGGCCACGCGGGCATGCGCCGTCTCCTGTCGCTGCGTCACGATGCGCCGCCGCATCCACGTCTCGGCCCCGATCAGGAGCAGCACAATCAGCCACAACCAGCGGCCCTGCGGCGCCCCCGTCATCGCGCCCGGGGCGTCGGACGGCGCACGCTCCCATCCGCGCAACGTCTCGGGCGAAATCGTCGACGGCTCGAACTCGGACCACGGCAGCGGCTGAAGCAGCGCGCTCAGCACGGATGCGGTGATGCCGGCCGACAAGACGCTGTCCGGCGCGTCGTCGATCAGGATCATCAAGTCCGCGCCCGAGGGCGTGGCGATCACATGCGCGCGCGTTGCCGCGTCGTTGATCAGCGGCCGGATGACATCGAACATCCACGGGCGATCGATCGGCCGGGCGGACGCCGCGAGGGCGGCATACGCCGGCGCCGACCGAAAGATGATCGTGGCGTGGCGTGCGGTGGCGTCCACCGGCGCGGTGATCACGAGCGACGCCACCGCAGACAGCATCGTGTCGGCGCGCGCCTGATCGGCGCCGGCCTGCACGGCCAGCGGCAGCGGCACGCCGCGCGGCGGCACCGGCCACATCATGCGCGACCGTTCGCCCGTCACGTCAGAACCGTCGAGCCGCTTCGGCGCGAACATCGGCAGCGTCTGAAAGCGCAGGCCGACACCGTCGGGCACGGAAGCCATTGCCTCGGCGGTGAGTGAGCCGCGCTGGAAGTCCGACACGATCAGCAGGTCGCGCCGTCCGTCCTGCCGTGCGAGCCACGCGGCGGCGCTCCGGATGCCGACCGGCAATGACTCGGTCTCGATGATGGTCGAAGACGCGGCGGACAACACCGCACCGCGAGCGGCGGCGAGTCCGGCGTCGCCGGCGACGTTCGCGCTGGTGTCGACGACCACCGCCAACGAGAGCGGGCCGCGTGCCGTGCCGCCAGGCAACGGCCAACGCGGTCCTGCGAGCGCGGCGACGGCCGTGACGATGATCGCGAGGCGTACCAGCAACAGCGGCACGTCCGTCAGGCGTTGGCGCCTGATGAACGTGACGTCGGCAACATCAATGAAGCGGAGTGACGGAAAGGGCGTTCGTACAGCCTGATGCCGCGCGAGCAGGTGCAGCGCGATCGGCACCGCGACGCCGAGCAACCCAAGCCAGGCCCAGGGTTGCGCCCACATCAGCGTTGGCTCCCGGCAATCGGCGACACGTCGCGCCCGGCGCCGCGGCGAATCAAGTATCCGCGCAGGGCAACGTCAGGCGGCACGTCGGTCATCAGGAGCGAGTAGTCCAGACCGCTCCCGCGCGCCTGTGTGCGCCAGCGGTCAAGGAAGTCCGTGACGCGGGCGCGATACCCGGGCGCGAGCGCCGACGCTTCGACGAGCCGCGTGCCGGCGCCTTCGAGGTCTTCGAATTCCACGCCGCCGGTATAGGGGAACTCGATCTCCGCGCGCGACATCACCTGCAGCAGTGCCGTCTCGTGACCGCGGCGTGCGGCGCGCTTCAGTTCCGTCAGTGTCTCGGTCTCGGCATCGTAGAAGTCGGACAGCACGAGCATCACGCCGCGACGGCGGAGTAACTCCGCCGCGCGGGCAATCACCGCGCCTGGCGTCCAGGCCCCCGCCGGTGTCAGCTTCGACAAGTGCGCCAGCACGCGCCGCAAGTGCATGCGCCCACCGCGCGGCGGCACATAGACGAACTTGCCGTCCGCCATCGTCATCAACCCGACGGCATCACCTTGTTGCACCAGTAGATACGCGAGCGCCGCGGCGATGAGACGCGCGTAGGCGAATTTCGCCACGCCATCGCCCCGCGGGTCGTTGGGGTACGCCATCGATGCGCTCGAGTCGAGCACGAGCATGGCCGAGAGGTTCGTGGTCTCGCGAAACTGGCGCGTGTAGAGCCGATCGGTGCGCGCGAGCACCTTCCAGTCGAGGTACTTGAGGTCGTCGCCCGGACGATAGGGACGGTACTGGCTGAACTCCGCACTGAACCCGTGAAACGGGCTGCGATGCTCACCGGTGCGCAGACCTTCGACGATGTGCCGCGCCACGACCTCGAGGTCGTCAATGGCGGCAACCACCTTGGGGTCGAGCACGGAGGGGGAACTCACACGCTGATCGTTTTCAGCAGCTCGTGAACCACGTGATCCGGCTCGATCCCATCAGCTTCCGCCTGGAAGTTCAGGAGGATGCGGTGGCGCAGCACGGGCAACGCCACGGACCGCACGTCGTCGAGCGACGGCACGCTTCGGCCGTCGATCAGCGCGGCGGCCTTCGCGCCGAGCAGCAGCGCCTGCCCTGCACGCGGCCCCGCGCCCCACTTACACCACTGGCGAATCACCGGCGCGGCCGTGTCGTCGGTGGGTCGCGTGGCACGCACGAGGCGCATCGCGTAATTGACGATGTTCTCGGCGGCCGGCAACTCGCGCACGAGCGCGCGGGCGGCTTCAAGTTGCGCGCCGGTGGCCACGCGCGAGACGGCGGCCGACTGATTCGACGTGGTCTGCGACAGGATGCGGCGTTCTTCATCCGGTGACGGATAGTCGATCGTCACGTTGAACATGA
>CAYHEX010000312.1:0-2030 GCA_964355365.1 uncultured Solibacteraceae bacterium
CGCCGGCGGATCTGACGCCGGCCGTGCGCCAGGTGCTGCGGTCCATCGATCCCGATCTGCCGCTCATCGACTTCACGCCCCTCGACGAGTTCGCGGCGATGGGCATGCTGCCGCAGACCATTGCCGCCTCGGTCGCCGGATCGCTCGGCGTGCTGGCACTGCTGCTGGCGGCTGTCGGGCTCTACGGCGTGATGGCGTACGCCGTCACCCGGCGCACGCGCGAGATCGGCGTCCGCATGGCGCTCGGCGCGGATCGGCGCGATGTGATTCGCATGGTGATGCGACAGGGCCTCAGTCTCACACTCATCGGCGGCGCCATCGGCGCGCTGCTCGCTGCCGGCGCGTCGTTCGGCCTGTCGAGCGCCGGCCTGCTCTTCAACACCGCGACGATCGATCCGATCGCCTTCGGCGGCACAGCCGTACTCATGATCGTCGTCACGCTCGCCGCCGTGTGGATACCAGCGCGACGCGCAGCCGGCATCGATCCGCTCCAAGCCATCAGAGACTGAACGCGTCCTGAGCTAGGCTAGTGCCGTGTTTCCTGACACTCGCCGGTCGGTCCTGGAACGTGTGCGGAGCCATGACGCGGATGCGCGGCATGCCGCATTCGGCGATCTGACGACGGGTTACTGGCAGCCGAGCTACAAGTATCTGCGCCGGCAATGGCGGCTGCCGCCCGAGGAAGCTGAGGACGTCGTGCAGTCGTTCTTTGCCGCGGCCTTCGAGAAGCAGTATCTCGAGAAATACGACCCTGCGCAGGCGCGCTTCCGCACGTTCCTGCGCGTGTGCCTCGATCGATTCGTGCAGAACTCGCAGAAGGCCGACCGCGCGGCCAAACGCGGGGGCGGCGTGACCGTGCTCTCGCTCGACTTCCCCGGCGCCGAGCGCGACCTCGCGTCGGTGCCGCACGTGATCTCCGATGCGGAGCGGTTCTTCCACGACGAAACCGTGCGCGCGCTGTTCGGTCGCGCGGTGGACGCGCTGCGGCGCGAGTGCACGGCCGACGGCAAGGACGCCACGTTCGCGGTCTTCGAACGTCACGACCTCCAGCCGGAATCGCAGACGACCTACGCCACCATCGCGGCCGACCTCGCGCTGTCGGTCGCACAAGTCACCAACTACCTGCACGACGCGCGCCGCCGCTTTCGCGCCGCTGCCCTCGCAGAACTGCGCGCCATCTCGGCCACCGACGCGGAGTATCGCGACGACGCCCGCGCGCTCTTCGGCGCGGAGATCGAACCGTGACGCCGCTCGACGACGACACGATTGCCCGGCTGCGTGACGCGGCCATGTGGCCCGAACTGCCGGGCGCGCGCTATCGCATCATCAGTCGTCTGGCCCGCGGCGGCATGGGCACCGTCTACGCGGCGAAGGACACGCTGCTGAATCGTGACGTGGCCATCAAAGTGTCGAACGCCGCGCGGATCGCCGCAGCCGACACCCACGCACTCGACGCACGACTCAACGACGAGGCCGGCATTCTCGCGCGTCTGGAACATCCGGGCATCGTCCCCGTGCACGACGCCGGCACGCTGGGCGACGGCCGATCGTTTTACGTCATGAAGCTGGTGCACGGACGCACGCTCGCCGACAGCATCGACACACTACCGGATCGATCGGCGCGCATCGGCGTCTTCGAGCGCATCGTCGAGACCGTCGCGTTCGCTCATGCCGCGGGCGTGGTGCATCGGGACCTCAAACCCTCGAACGTGATGATCGGCGGATTCGGCGAAGTGCTCGTGCTCGACTGGGGCGTGGCGCGTGTGCTGGCTGCCGGCGCCGAGACCTCTGCGGCAGACGATGGGCTTCGGCTCGGCACGCCGGGATTCACCGCGCCGGAACAACACGACGGCGGCGCCGCAACGGCGGGTCCGTCGGCCGATGTCTATGCGCTTGGCGCGCTGCTCCACTGGATGCTCGGCGACCTTCCGCGCACCAAACGGCTGCAGGCCATCATCGACAAATGCCGGGCGCTGCAGCCGGACAACCGCTACGATTCCGCGGCGGCGCTCGGCGCTGACCTCGCGCGG
>CAYHEX010000312.1:2040-5110 GCA_964355365.1 uncultured Solibacteraceae bacterium
AGCGCGCAGGACAGAGCGTGACGGCCTATCAGGACACCTGGCTCGACCATGCTGGCGCGTGGTTCTCGCGTCACCGAGTGGTGATCGGACTGGTCCTGGCCTATCTGTTCATGCGGATGGCGTTCTTGTTCTACCAACAAAGGACCTGACCCGGTTTGTGTAATAGGTCATCGAGGAGCGTGACATGAGAAAGCCGTGGCTGGGATTGGTGTTGGGTGGGGTGCTTGGTTCGATCGATGGGTTGACGGCGCTGTTCTCGGGCGGACCGGAGGTCAAAGCACAGATCGCCGGCATCGTGGTTGGTTCAACGATGAAGGGCCTGATCGTGGGCGTGCTGACGGGATGGTATGCCGCGCGCGTGCATTCGCTGCCCAAAGGACTACTCGTGGGTCTGGTTGTGTCGGCGATATTTGCGTTCGCCGTCGCCGCGTTTCCGCAGCCGGATGGCACGCACTACTGGGTCGAAATCATGGTGCCCGGCTGTATCGTCGGCCTCATCGTGGGCTACGCCACGCAGAAGTACGGGACCGTGGTCCGGTAGCTACTGCGCCTTCTTGTAGACGCTCCGGCTCGACCGCACGAGTGTTTCCGGTGTGCCGGAGCGTTCAATCACCAGGCGTCCCTCGGCGTCGAGCCACATCTTGCGCGTCGACTTCACTTCGATGGGCCCGTTCGCGCTCGGCGACGAACTGGTGGACGTCACCACCAGCGTCGGGCCGTCCCACGTGGCGTACGACGTGACTTCAATGGGCGGTGTGGCGGGCACGCCCGAGGGCGACATGTTCTTGCTGACGGAGCCATCGAGGTTGTAGGCGGCGGTCACGGATATCTGACCCAGTTCCACCTTCATCGAGAACACTTTCGCATTCTGCTCGGACGAGAATTTCTCCATGAAGAGCGCGAGGCCGTCCATCTTCGCTTCGCCTGCGCTCGCTTTGGTCGCCTCAACGTCGAAGGCCCATGTGCCGGCGAAATTCGGCTTGGCCTTGGCGCACGACGTTCCGAACACGGCCAACGCAACGACTACCAATGTCACCACACGCTTCATCAGACGCTCCGCGGACATTGTCTCATTGCTTGCTGTAGACACTGCGGCTCGCGGGGACCATTTCGCGGGGCGTTCCCGTGCGCTCGATCACGAGTCGGCCGTTCGCATCGAGCCACATCGTGCGCGTGGACTCCACGGTGACCGGCCCAGCGGGGCCTGGCGACTGGCTGTTCGACGTGATCATCAGCCGGTCCGCATCCCATCGCGCGCGCGAAGTGACCTCGATGGGCGCGGCGCCCGGCGCGCTGGCCGGCGACGCGTTCTTGCTGGCCGAGCCGTCGAGGGAGTAGGTGGCGGTCACGCGCAGAGTGCCGGCGGAGATATTGAGCGTCAGCGCCGCGGCGGTCTGTGCGGCAATGAAGGCGTCGCCGAAGATTGGCCCGCCCTGCATCTGGGCGGCTCTGGCGTTCTCGAGTGTCGCGGCCTGATCAAATGCCCACGTACCGGAAAAGTCCGGTTTCGCCGGCGTCTGTGCACCGGCGGCGATCGTCAGCAGTGCGAGTCCCAATACGGTCGACACGGTTCGTCTCATGGCAGCCTCCGCAGGCGAAATCCTGAGGACTTAGACACCGCGGGCCTCGGGATGGTCGTTCGTCTTGTACAATCGCGCGCCATGAGCCATTCACCGGTGCACGCCCCGAATCTTCCGAAACCTGTTGGCCCCTACTCGCCCGGCATGGGCTTCGAGCGTCTCATCTTCGTGTCCGGTCAGGGCGCGACCGATCCAGCCACCGGCCAGCTCGCCGGCGACACGGCGACCGCGCAGACCGAGCAGTGCCTGAAGAATCTGCAGGCGATTCTGCAGGCCGGCGGCAGCGACCTGCAGCACGTGCTGCGCTGCGGCGTCTTCCTGCTCGACATGACGGAGTTCGCCGAGATGAACGCCGTCTACTCGCGCATGTTCGGCGACCATCGTCCGGCGCGGACGACGATCCAGGCGGCAGCGTTGCCGGGAAAAGGACTGCGGGTCGAGATCGATTGCATTGCGTACAAGCCGTAGGACGGTGTAGTCCAGGGTCCAGAGTCCAGAGTCCAGGGTCAGTCCAGGGTCCGGGGTCCAGGGTCCGTCCAGGGTCCGGGGGCCGTCCGGGGTCCAGAGTCCCGCATCAGCGTTTGCGTTTGTCCTTGATGAACGGCTGCAGGCTCTTCCATAGCGCCATCGTGAGTCGGCCGCTGGTGTCGGCGAGATCGAGGGCGCGCTGGGCGTCGGCGATGGAGTAGTGTCGTCGGGCGATGCCGTCGCGGATCCAGCGCTCCGCTTCCTCGAGTGACGCGCGCGAGTAGCGCAGGAACTGGCTGAACTCCCCGGCGTTGTGCCGGCGCCAGCCTTCGGCGATGTTCATCTCGACGCTCGCCGCCGCATCAAACAACTGCGTGCGGAACCGCGCATCGTCGCCTGCGGGCCGGTGGTCATGCACGAGCGCATACACCGCGAGCTTCATCTCAATCGCCGCCTGAAACGCGCGCAGATCCTCAAGTCGCTGCACCCCCATGGCCGCGACATTCGCAATTCCAGTGCCACAGCGTCCCTCTGGGACGAAGGCACCAACAACGCGACGTCGTCGCAATTTCTTTCACGAAGGCAGGCGCAGATTTTTGCAATGACTGCAATCGGCTTGGCCCGGACGAACCCTGGACGCTGGACGCTGGACGGACCCCGGACTCTGGACGGCCCCTGGACCCAGGACTCTGGACGGACCCCGGACCGCGGACTCTGGACTGACCCTGGACCCAGGACTCTGGACCCTGGACTACAGCATCTGCCTCGCCAGATCCACGCGAAGCTCCAGACACCGCGAGGCCGCGGCGCCAGTCGGCGCCCCGCCCCATGTCTCGTATGCGGGAATAAACCGGCGGATGTAGTCCTCGATGTCTGCGGGACTGAGGCCGGGCTTGCCGCTCGCCTTCATCCGCTCTTCCGCTTCCACCCGCCACGTGAGCACATAGTTCGGATCGAGCGCACGCAGGATCACCCACGCGTCGATGTGTCGATACCAGCGGTCGTATTCCGCACGCGCGCGG
>CAYHEX010000313.1:0-5087 GCA_964355365.1 uncultured Solibacteraceae bacterium
ACATGCTCCGGCGTGTCCCACCACACCACGCGCGAGGCGATGCGCAGCAACTCAGACTCCATCCGCGCCAGCTTATCGCAGTCGGGTCGGCTGACGGTGCTGTCTACGCCGCCGCGCCCTTCCGCGACGCACGCTTCGCCTTGGCCGGCGGCGGATCGGTGTGGCGGCTGGCGTAGATGTCGAGCAATTGCCGGATCATGCGCTGATACTGCGTGCCGTGCTTCTGCGCTTCGCGCTTGAAGAAGTCGACGCTGCGCTGGCTCAGGGCAATCGTGATCTTCACGCCGGCTTCTCGGAACACGAGATCCGCCGGCTTAGGCAGAAAGTCGTCGACGACCGCGAGCGGCCCCAGCCGTTCATTCGTGTATTTGATATTCGCGCTCATAGATCTGTTTACCCTTTCGCCAATAGCCCGCGCCGAAGATGCGGATCACCTCGTTCCGATAGGTGAACCGCACGGTCATGACGCCGCCATCGACCACACCGAAGCAGAAGTAGCGCGGCTCTGTCGCGCTGTGAGACTCGTCGATGGCGATCACGCGTCGCGGATCGGCAAATGCCCGCTGGGCATCCACGAACGCCACCCCGTGCTTCGTCTGGTTGGCCCGATCCTTGGCGTCGTCCCAATCGAAATGAGCCGCCACGAAATCAGTCTAACAGGAGTATGGCAATTCATACAGATGGAAGTATGGACGGTAATGTCCGTCGCCTGTTCGCGAGAACGGGGCGGACCGTCTCCAGTCCGCCCCGCCGAACCTTGCTCTTGATCTTAGAAAACCCGAGGCCTTCTCCGTGCCTCCGCGTGAGCTACTCCTGGCTGCGCCGCGGCCGCATGTTCGCCTGCAGCACGCGCTTGCGCAGCCGCAGACTCTTCGGCGTCACTTCCACCAGCTCGTCGTTCTGGTGACCAGCGGCGCGCATGTTCGTCTGCTTCTTTTCCTTGCAGATGTTCACGTCGAGGTCGTTCTCGCGCGCGTTTTCGCCGATGATCGTGCCCTCGTACACTTCCGTCGTCGGATCGATGAAAATCTCGCCGCGCTCTTGCAGCGCCGCGATGGCGTTGGCCGTCGACTTGCCCTGACGATCCGACACGAGCGCGCCGTTCTGACGCGATCCGATCGGACCATGCCACGGCTCCCAGCCATGAAAGATGTGATTCATGATGCCGGTGCCGCGCGTCTCCGTGAGGAACTGCGACCGGAAACCGATCAGGCCGCACGCCGGAATGCGGAACTCGAGACGCGTGCGGCCGCTAGTCGGCGTGCACGACGAGCCCGGCGGTTGTCAGTTCGACAAAGCCTGACTCGGCCAGGGCGAGCATGAGCCCGTCGAGTTCAGCAAAGAAACGCTGTTCGAGCGCGTCGTTGGTCGTGTTGCCGATGGAAACAAGCACCAGACGGCGAGGACGCTTGGTCAGCAGGAAACTGGTGACAAAGTCCGTGTCCTTCGTGACGACGACGCGGCCTTCTCGGTCAGCGATGTCACAGATCTCGGTGTCGGTGGAACGGGGCTTCACGCGGCCGGCGGTTGAATGCGCTTGACTTGCACGAGTCGGGCCGCGAACGCCAGGACGGCTCGCACGTCCTCTCGCTCGAGATCCTCATAGTCGCGAAGGATATCCTCGGTTGTCTCGCCGGCGCTTAGGAGTTCGAGGATCACTTCGACGGGATACCGCAGCCCGCGGATGCAGGGCTTGCCGTGGCAGATTGCCGGGTCGATCGTGATGCGGTCAAGCAGTTCAGCCATGGCCACCGCCCTCATGAGAGTAGAAGCGGATCATAGCATGTGGCCCCATCCATGCGCCGCGATGGCGTTGGCCGTCGATTCATCATGCCGGTGCCGCGCGTCTCCGTCACTGTGCTGCGTCGTCATTCCAGACCCGGCGGCAGCTGACGCGGCCGCCGGGTCGTACACATCTAGTTCACGCTTCCGGGAGCCACTGCCATCGGTGATCGCGGCGTGCGGTCTTCGGCGGCGCGATGGTGGGACACCACGGCCCGGCGAAGAGGCCGTGGAGGCGATCGCCGGACGCGTGCACGCCGGCTTCCACGACGGTGCGTGTCTGCGTGAGTCGGCTTCCGAGATGAACGTGCGACCGGCCGCCGTGGCGAGTTGGGCCGCGAGGCGACCGACTTGCGTGACAAACGCCAGCACGTTCGGGGCGCCGGATTTCCAGTGCGCCACGTTCGCGGCGATGGGGTCGGCGTAGCGCGCTCGCAGGGCCGCGATGGCGCTGCGCTGAATGCGCATGGCGCCGGCGCCCTGTCCCAGGGCGAAGTAGAACTGTCCAAGGATGTCTTCCACTGCGTGTGCGTTGAGGGTGATGGTGGTCGTACGGTTCGGTGTGCTCATGAGCGTCTCCTGACGGGTGTGGGCCATCGGGCGACGTGAGACGGTGAGCCGACCAAAGTGTCGTCGCGTGGCTGGCAGCTCCCTGGCCGATCTGCCGTCACCGTCGCTCCGGAGCGAAAGTGTTCCGGTGATGGCTTCATCAGAGGGAACGACAGCCCGCCCGAAAGCGAACGCGGCCCGCGATGTTCGGATTTCGCGGGTGTGTCGTTCTACCTACTAACGGCATAGGGGGACGAAAGGCTCGTGCTGAGCCCCGTCGGTTCGATGCCGCAGGCAGGCGCCCAATGAACGGAAGCCAAGGCGCTTACTCTAGGGGCGTCATGATTGGAGGCTGAGTATGGAACGATGGAAAGTGTTAGCTGGAGTCGCCCTGCGGTTGGTCGCAGTCGTCGTCTGTCTGTGGTACGGCGCGGCGCCGGCCAAGGCGTTCGACGACTGTGAATACAATCAGTGCCCGTGGTACATCAACGGGTCGCTGGATTTCTGCGGCTCGGAATGCTCCACGATCTACCCAGGGCAGCCCGGCGATGCGCACTGCACCTGCTACGGAAGCGCCGGGTGCTACTGGGTCCCCAACGTGTAGATAGCGTGCTATCTGAATTCCGGCGTGCGCGTTGGACAACCGACGATGGCACGCTGGATCTCAAAGCGCTACAGATGACATCCCGAAACAAGATTCTCGTCTCGACGAATATCGTTGTTGTTGTTGTGATGCTCGCTGTTGCCAGTTTGCGCTGGCTAAGAGCCGAACCTCCCACCACGTCAACTCCCAATGCTCCTCAAATCGAAGGGGTTGACTACTCAAAGACCCATTACACCGTCCTGCTGATCCTGCGTCGAACCTGCGTCGATTGCGTGGACTCGGCCCCCTTCTATCGCCGGCTCATTCAAATGCGCAATGACCAGTCGAAGGCGTTGCAGGTTGTCGCGGCGGCCCGGGACCATGTGGACGACTTCAAAGCATTTCTCGACAAGAACGGCATCATTCCGGATGAAGTAGCTGTTCTCCGATCGGATATGTGGAAAACAACGCCAACCGTAATCCTGGTTGACGAGCTCGGATTCGCGCGAAAAATTTGGACGGGCCGACTTCCGCCGGAGGTTGAGCACGCCGTCCTGATGGCCGCGGGCCTAGAAAGGTAGGAGTCGTATGATCAGCGTTGCCTTATTCTCTCTTGCACTCGCAGTCGCACCGTCAGCGGCACCAGACGTCTTTCGTGCCAGTGTGGACTTGGTCACGTTCGAGCAAGAACGCGGAACACCGACAATTACCATTTTGGGCTGGGTCGTGAAGCCCGGGCGCTACGACCTTAAGGATGACGCCCTCCCCCAGACTTCACTGACAGCGGCGTGGGCAGTGAGGAGAGCGGGCGGAGTGCATCCCAATGCGCAAACCTCGGGAACCGAGTGCGTCGTGATCCGTCTGGTGGACGGAAAGAAACGCGAAATCGTTACCACTGGCGAGGAAGTGCTGCAGCCAAACGACACGGTCTTCGTCCGGCCGAGGAAATGACCCATGACTGACGAGTCAAGCCCTCCCGCTGTAAGCACGCGTTCGTCTGTGGCGGTTATTGGCCGCCGCCTACTGGACGTTTTGCTCCTTGGGACCTGCGCGTTCGTCCTTTGGAACAATGTTGGCGCTGGCGGCAATAGCCGCCCGGAGCACGTCGTGCCGTTGCCGAAGAAACCTATTGCCATCGAACGGAGCCAGACGGTAGGACGAGCCGACGCTCCCGTCGTCATAGTGGAGTATTCGGATTTTCAGTGCCCGTTTTGTGTGACATTTGCCCGCAACGTCTTCCCGGAGCTTGAACGGAAACATGTTGCGCCTGGTGAAGTCCTGTTTGCCTTCATGAATTTCCCACTCGAGGAACCGCACCCTATGGCGCTGCAAGCCGCGCAAGCCGCCGCGTGCGCCGCGCGCGCTGGACAATTCTCGAAGATTCACGCTGGACTGTTTGGGCCAGCCCAGCCATTGAGCGAGGAGAGCATCCGGGCCGTGCTTCTCGACGCAGCCATCGCACATCCCGACGGTTGCTTCAATGAGGCAGCCGCGGCGACCGTGCGGACGGATCGCAAGTCCGGGGCCGATCTCGGCTTCAATTCAACCCCGACTTTCGTCGTGGGGACAGCCAACTCCGACGGTACAATTACGGCTCACAAAACATGGTCTGGCGTACGGCCGCTGGCGGAATTCGAGTCAGCCATTCGCGACGTTAAGCGATCCGCGGCCGTGCGCTAAGGTAGTTCCGCGATCGAGTTAGGCGGTCTCTAGATGGCTGTGCGTGTTTCAAGGGTCGCTTTGGGAAGTGCCGCTGCAAGAGGTCGTTTGGCACGGTGTGCGTTGACGGTCGCGCTCGCCGGCTTCGCCTGCGATTCTCGCCTTTCTTCACAGTCTACCCAAGGAGCCGTGATCTTCGGCCGCGTGGTTGACGCGGTTTCTAAGCGCGGAGTGCCCGAAGTCGTAGTCACTGCATCGGAGAGACGCGATTCGAGCCCATCCGAGCGTCCCGTGGGCGCATGGCCACCATCTTTCACACCATCGAATTCGAGCGGGGCGAAGCGCGTCCTTGCCGATAGCAACGGACGGTTCATGTTCACCGGTCTCCCTCCTGGTTCCTACTCATTGGTCGCCACCGCGGCACGTGTCGGCTATCAAGAGGGCGGTTTTATTGTCGAGGGCGGCGTCAGCGCTGGGGCGTACTTGAATGCCGAGTACGGGCAGAGCGGGCCTA
>CAYHEX010000314.1:0-5087 GCA_964355365.1 uncultured Solibacteraceae bacterium
ACAACCAGACTGATGCAGGTCGCCGATCTCGGTGATTTGCTCGCCGTTCGAGCCCATCGAGACCGCGCCGATGGGATACACGCGCGCGAGGCCGACCTCGGCCGCGCGTTTCAGGATGAACTGCGTGATCCCCGCCTGGTCGTTGACCGGCGATGTGTTCGGCATGCAGGCGACCGCGGTGAACCCGCCGGCGACAGCCGAGGCAAGACCGGTGGCGATCGTCTCCTTGTGTTCCTGACCCGGCTCGCGCAGATGCACGTGCATGTCGATCAGGCCGGGCGACACAATGAAGCCCGTCGGGACATTGATCACCCTGGCGTCTTCTTCCCCCCCGAGCGCGGAGAGCGGAATGTCTGTCGCAATCTTCGCGATGCGATCGCCGTCGATCAGCACGTCGAACTGGCCGTTGCGACCGGCGACGGGGTCGATGACGTGGCCGCCTTTGAGTAGCGTCTTCATGTGTCTCCTTGTGTTCGCGGACCTGAAGGTCCGCGACTACGGTTGCTTGCGTTCGCGGACCTAAAGGTCCGCGACTACGATGCTTCGTTAGGCTCGCCACCGGCGAGCAGATACAACACGGCCATGCGGACGGCGACACCGTTCGCGACCTGATCCAGAATCACTGACTGATTGCCGTCGGCGACGTCGCTGGCGATTTCCACGCCGCGGTTCATCGGGCCGGGATGCATGACGATCGCATCGGGCTTCGCTCTCGACAATCGCTCAGCCGACAGCCCGAACAGCGAGAAGTACTCGCGCACCGACGGCAGGAAGAGGCCGTTCATGCGCTCGTGCTGCACGCGCAGCATCATCACGACGTCCGCGCCTTCGCACGCCTCGTCGATCGACGTGGTCGTCGTCACGCCCATGCGATCGAGGCCCAGCGGAATCAGCGTCGGCGGCCCGCACGCGATCACCTCGGCGCCCATCCGCGGCAGCAGCAGCGCATTCGACCGCAGCACACGGCTATGCATCAGGTCGCCGATGATCGCCACGCGCAGGCCGGCCAGCCGGCCCTTGCGTTCTTTGATCGTGAACGCGTCGAGCAGCGCCTGCGTCGGGTGTTCGTGCGTGCCGTCGCCGGCGTTGATGATGCTCGACTTGCAGACGCGCGCCAGCACGTGCGCCGCACCGGAGCACGCGTGCCGCACGACGATCATGTCGGGCTGCATCGCTTCGAGCGTCCGCGCGGTGTCGATCAGCGTTTCGCCCTTCACCACACTGGAGCCGGCGGTGGTCATCCCCATCGTGTCGGCGCTGAGTCGCTTTTCGGCGAGTTCGAACGACAGGCGCGTGCGCGTGCTCGGCTCGAAGAACAGATTCACGACCGTGCGGCCCCGGAGCGCCGGCACTTTCTTGATCGCGCGCGAGCCAACTTCCTTCATCGCCACGGCGGTCTCGAGGATCAGCGAGATCTCGGCCGGCTCGAGGCCTTCGATGCCGAGCAGATGGCGGCTGCGGAGCGTGGTGACGTCGCTCATCCCAGCACCTCCACTTCATCGCGGCCATCGATCTCGACGAGATGGACCTGCACCTTCTCCTTGCGCGATGTCGGCACGTTCTTGCCGACATAGTCGGCGCGAATCGGCAGCTCGCGGTGGCCGCGATCGACCAGCACGACCAGCTGGATCGAACGCGGCCGGCCGAAGTCGATCAGCGCGTCGAGCGCCGCGCGGATGGTGCGCCCCGTGTAGAGCACGTCATCCACAAGCAGCACGTGCTTGCCTTCGAGATTGAACGGAATCTCCGTGCTGCGCACGATCGGCTGCACGCCCACGTCGTGACGCATCAGGTCGTCGCGATAGAGCGTGATGTCGAGCACGCCCGTCGGCACGTCGGCGCCGGTGATGTCCTTCAGGCACGCCGCAATGCGCTTCGCGATCGGCACGCCGCGCGTGCGGATGCCTACGAGACGAATCTCTTCAATGCCCTGATTGTGTTCGATAATTTCGTGCGCCATGCGCGTCAGACTTTTCGCGACGCGATCGGCATCCATTACGACCGGCATAACACCCCACCTCTTCTCGTTCTCTCAGGAACGGGTTAAAGAGCACACAGATCATAACAGTACAGTTCGGGGGGTTCGAGGGTTCGAGAGGTTCGTGGGGTTCTGTTCGCAGGGTGCTTGAGGTTCGTCGGGTTCGTAAGGGCGGTTCCCCGAACCACCCTCACGAACCCCACGCACCTTCTGAACCTCGCGAACAGAACCCCACGAACCCTCGCACCTTACGAACCTCCCGAACTGTTTCTGTCTATTTCTCGTGCGACGCAATAGACGTCGTCGGCCTCCCGAGCGTGAAGGGCCGTTGGAAAATGTCGGTCCTCGCGTACCCGTCCATGTCGCGGCCGATGGGCACCCCCATGTAATAGAGCACGGTCGGCGCGAGGTCGACGATCGAGCCGCGCGGAAACTCGCCGGACTCGACGTTGGTGCCGTACGCCAGGAGGAAGCCTTCCGGCGCATCGTCATGGGTGCCCGATTGCTCGGGAACCGGCAGGATGCGATTGAGAATCGCGGTCGGCAGCGAGACACCATCCATCCCGAAACCCGACACGACCAGCAACAAGTCACCGGGTTCGAGCGCCGCGATGGCCGCGCGCACCTGTTCGTCAATCCAGCCGTAGTACTTCTCGATCGTGCCGCCGTAGCGCTTCTGGTCCTCAGGCGAGACGCTGCGGAGCAGGCTCGACAACCGCGCCGGCTCGGTGAACGCGAAGTAGGCGCGCGACAACACGTTGATGCTCGTATACCGGACCGCCGTGAACGGCACAACGAACTGCGCGTTCAGCCGCGCCATGGTCTCGCTATAGCTGCGATCCCACCGTGCTTCGGCAATCAACGACGATGACGCGGCGGCCGTGAGATCGTCCGCGAGCGCCTCCGGCCACGGCCGGAACTGCGTCGCGTCGAACGCCTCGCGCGCCAATTCAGCCGCGGTCGTGGGCGCACCATTCACCGCGTCGTCATGGCGGAGCGGCGACCGCGATCCCTTCTCGAACTGGTCGCTGATCGTGAAGCCGCGCGTGGCGCGAGCCGGCGACGTGAGTGGCCAGCGGACGATCCCGGCCGCCACCTGATAGTCCGCCAGGATGTCCCAGAGCGGCCGGGCTCGCAGCGCGTCGGCGCCGGCCGGCGTGGCCGTCACAAGCCCGAGATCGATCATGCCCTGCGCGAAGCAGTAGTCGGGCAGGAGGTTGACGATGTCGGTGTCGGACGGATGCGCGCGATAGCTGAACGACGACCGCACGCCGTTCTTCGGCGGGTACTTCCCTGTTGCGGCAGCGGCCCACACCGGCTCGGGTTGCGTGGGCTTGAGCGTCGCCAGGCTGACGATGGCGCCGCGATCGAGAATGCGGCCAAAGGTGGGGAGTTGCCCGGCCGCCACTCGCATGCGAATGAAGCCCAGCGATGCGCCGTCGAGCAGGATCAGGCGCACCGATGGCGCGGCGATCGCCGGCTTGATGCTGACGCGCGGCGACGGCACGCTCGGCGGCGCGATGTCGCCGACGCCGCGGGTGCCGAGCGGCACCATGACGGACGCGAACATCACGATGGCCAGCATCACCCCAGTGGGCCGGCCGCCGCGGCGAAACGAATAGCGCAACACGGCGGTCAGCAGGAGCAGGATCGCGCAGACCGTCATCGCCACGGCGCCCGACTGCAACCGGTCCGCCGCCGCGTCGTCCAGCACCGCACGCAGGCCGCGCAGATTGCCCCAGGTGATCCAGGACATCAGCCCGGTGAATACCGCGCCAATCCACGCCAGCACCCGCACGCTGAGCCACCCGGGGCGCGACGGCACGACCAGAAACGCTTCGCGCAGAAACAGCAGCAGCCAGACCAGCGCCGTGATCACCAGGCCGTAGAAACTCACCACCGCCTGCGCCCAGTGGGCGGACGTCATCGACACCAGCGGCACTTGCGGGTTGAGCTGCAGCACGAGCGCCGTCACGTACGCCGAACCCAGCAGTCCGACGACCACCGCGTTGGTGAACATGCGAAGGAATCGCATGTCGATATACTTACTCAAGTGGCCATCGATGTTCTTGCGGAGATACTGACCAACCGCGCCCTGTCCGCTGACTACAACGTCGTGGAATTTGCGGCGCCCGACCTCGCGCGGCTGGCGCAACCCGGGCAATTCGTGATGGTGAAGACGTCGTCGGGCGACGATCCCCTGCTGCGCCGCCCGTTCTCGATCTTCGAAATCCTGCGCGATGCCGCGGGACGACCGACAGGCCTCTCGATTCTGAACAAGAAGGTCGGCGTCGGCACCGGGCTGCTCTATTCATCGAAACCCGGGGATCACCTGTCGATCCTCGGCCCGCTCGGCCAGCCGTGGCCGGTCATGGACACCGCCGCCTCGCATGAACACTGGATGGTGGCCGGTGGTGTGGGTCTCGCGCCGTTCGCGACCCTTGCGGAGACATTCGCCGCGGCAAAGACGACCATGCGCCTCTTCTACGGCGGTCGGAGCGCCAGCGACCTCTACTACGCGACGATGTTCGAAGATCTCGGCGCGACGCTGGTGCTCACCACCGAAGACGGCACGCGCGGCGAGCAGGGCCGCGTCACCGCGCCGCTCGAGCGCGCGCTGGCCGCCCGCGGCGCCACCGACGTCACGCTCTACAGCTGCGGCCCGACGCCGATGATGCGCGCCGTCGCCGCACTCGGCGCCGTGCACCGCTGCCACACCTACGTCTCACTCGAGCAGGTCATGGGTTGCGGCATGGGCGGCTGCTACAGCTGCGTCGTCCCGGTCCTCGAGCACGGGCAGCCGCACTTCGTCCGGTCCTGCATCGAAGGCCCGGTGTTCGACGCGTCACGCCTCGTCTGGGAAGGGCTGGTGCATTGATGGCGGCACGTGACCTGTCCGTGCAGATCGGCGCGCTCTCGCTGAAGAACCCGCTCATGGCGGCATCCGGCTGCTTCGGTTACGGCCTCGAGTACGCCGGCTCAGTCGACGTCGGCGGTTTGGGCGCCGTCGTCTCGAAGGGCCTGTTCATGAAAGCGCGCGAGGGCCACGCGCCACCACGTATCGTGGAAACACCGTCCGGCATGCTCAATGTCATCGGACTGCAGGGCA
>CAYHEX010000315.1:0-5067 GCA_964355365.1 uncultured Solibacteraceae bacterium
GAGTGGCCGCGAGAACGGCGGCGGTGCTGAAGGAGATGCCCCTGCATGAACTGCGGCGGGCCCGAGATGTGACTCAGAACGCGCTGGCCGAGGCGATGGGAACATCGCAGGGCGAGGTCTCCAAGATCGAACAGCGAGCGGACCTCTACGTGAGCACGCTCCGCAAGTACCTCGAGGCCATGGGCGGCGAGCTCGAGATCGTCGCGCGATTTCCCGATGGCTCCGTCAAGATCATGCGATTTGGAGAAGTGGCCCGCTAGTGGCTCACAGGTGCCTAGAGATCTGCCCAGCTTGAGACGCCGACATCGCGCGAGCGAAGGCGCTGCATGCGGAGTACAAGGCACGCAAGGCTGCCGCTGCCATCGTCAGGAATACGAAGAGGTAGACATCGTGGCGTTGACTCGTGATTGCAAACAAACCGTGACTGAGCGCGTGCGCCGCGATCCGGCATTCGCTCAGGCGCTGCTCGATGAGGCCGCGACGCTGTTTCTCAATGGCGAGCCCGCGCCGGCGCGGATGATTCTCCGAGACTTGGTGAACGCCACCATTGGGTTCGAGAAGCTCGCCGTGAAAACCGAGATGCCCTCGAAGAGCTTGCACCGCATGCTCTCGGCGCGCGGCAATCCTGGGATGGATAATCTCGCCGCGATCTTCAAGGCTCTTCGCAAGAAGCTCAGAGTCGGATTGACCGTCCAGGCCGTTCGCGTCGCATAGCGGACGCCCCGGCCCTTGTGTGGGACCCGAACTGAAGATCTCTCTAAGTTGTTGATTGTAAAGATGGTGCGGAAAAGAGGACTCGAACCTCCACGACCTTGCGGCCGCCAGCCCCTCAAGCTGGTGCGTCTGCCAATTCCGCCATTTCCGCACTTGCAGGCAATACCGGCGATTCGATGTCCACCGGGTCGAACACGTCGCGGAGCTGAGGACCGCCGCGCTTAGAACCCGCGGACCTGAAGGTCCGCGGCTACGACTACGATTCGTGGACCTGAAGGTCCACGACTACTTCTTGATCGGCGCTGCCGTTGCCGGCTTCGCGTCTTTCGCGGCGTCCTTGCCCGCGGCCGGAGCCGGGGCTGGCGTCGCCGGAACCTGTGCCGGCAGTGACGGCTGCTGCGCCGCGTCCGCCGGAAGCGCCGGACCCGTCGGGGCCGTAGACGCCGGGGCTGCCGGACCGCTCACGCCGCTGACCACCGAGCTGCCACCCGACCGCGTCGTGATGCCGAGCACAATCGACCCGACCATGAACAACGCGCCAAGAATCGTCGTCGCCCGCGTCAACACCGTGGCGCCGGCGCGCGCGCCAAACGCCGTCTGGCTGCTGGACCCGCCGAACGCGGCCGCGATGTCGCCACCCTTGCCCTGCTGGAGCAACACCACCACCAGAAGGAGGAGGCACACGATCAGATAGAAGGCGACGCCGATGGAGTACAACATAAGAGGAAAAGTATACCTCAGAGGCTCCGGCTGACGATCTCGAAAAAGCTGCGGACTTCGAGGCTGGCGCCCCCGATGAGCGCCCCGTCCACGTCCGGTAACCCGATGAGTTCACGGATGTTGTCCGGTTTGACCGATCCCCCATAGAGAATCCGGCACCGATCCGCCGGGACGCCGCCAAACCACTGGCGCAGACGGCCCCGAATGTGAGCGTGGGCCTCACCGGCCTCGGCCGACGTGGCGTTCTTGCCGGTGCCAATGGCCCACACTGGCTCGTACGCGATCACCAGCGCCCCGATCTCATCGCCAGTCAGCCCGTCGAGCCCGGCCTTCACCTGACGATCCAGCACCGTGAGCGTCTGATCCGCCTCGCGCTCAGCCAGCGTTTCGCCGACACAAAAAATCGGCGTCAGACCGGCCGTGATCGCCGCCCGCAGCTTGCGGTTCACGAGCTCGTCGGTGTCGCCAAAGAGCCGACGTCGCTCGGAGTGACCGAGGATCACGTGCGACGCGCCTGCGTCCTTCAGCATGTCGGCGCTGACCTCGCCCGTAAACGCGCCCTGCTTTTCGAAGTAGAGGTTCTGCCCGGCAATCTGGATCTTCGTGCCGCGCGCCGCCTCGGCCGCCACGCTGATGCCCGTGAACACGGGCGCCACGACGACCTCAACGTTGGCGAGCGGCTGAACCAGCGGCGCGATTTCGCGGATGAACGCCGCCGCCTCGCGCTGCGTCTTGTGCATCTTCCAGTTGGCGGCGAGCAGGGGGATTCTCATCAAAGACCTCGTTATGGGCAGTTACCCTGCGGTGCCTGGTCCCTGGTCCCCAGTCCCGGGTTCGCCCCGGTGCCGGGTTCTGGGTTCAGGTTGGTTCTTGGTTCTTGGTTCTTGGACCTGAGACCTGGGACCGAGGCGACCCCGGAACCCGGGACCCGGGACCCGGCACCTCAATCTCACTGTCTATGTCTTTTGCAGTGCCGCCACCCCCGGCAGCGTCTGGCCGCCGAGGAATTCGAGTGAGGCGCCGCCGCCGGTGGAGATGTGGGTCATCTGGTCGGCGACGCCCGCGCGTGTGACGGCGGCGACCGAATCGCCGCCGCCGATGATGGTCGTGCCGTGCACCGCCGCCACCGCCTGCGCGACGCCGAGCGTGCCGGCGGCGAACGCGTCGATCTCGAACACGCCCATCGGGCCGTTCCAGACCACCGTCTTCGCGCGGCCGATGATGTCGCGGTACACCGCAACCGTCTTCGGGCCGATGTCGAGGCCCATCCGGTCGCCCATCTTCGTGTCGCCGATCGCGAGCGTCTCGCTCGGCGAGCCCGCTTCGAGCTTCGGCGCGACCACGTGATCGACCGGCAGTTCGAGCTGCACACCTCTGGCCTTGGCGCGGGCGAGCAGATCCGTCGCGGTCGCGACGAGGTCGTCTTCCACGAGCGACTTGCCCACCGGGATGCCCTGCGCCTTGAAGAACGTGTAGGCCATGGCGCCGCCAATGAGCAGCGCGTCGACCTTGCCGAGCAGGTTCTCGATGACCTCGAGCTTGTCCGACACCTTCGCGCCACCGAGAATCGCCACGAACGGCCGATCCGGGTTGTGGAGTGCTCTGCCCAGATACTCGACCTCATCCGCCATGAGGAAACCGGCCACCGCGTCGGTGACGTGATGCGTGATGCCCTCGGTGGATGCGTGCGCGCGATGCGCCGAGCCGAACGCGTCGTTCACGTACACATCGCAGAGGTCGGCCAGTTGCTTCGAGAACGCCGGATCGTTGGTTTCTTCCTCCGCGTGGAAACGCAGATTCTCGAGAAGAATCACCCCGCCCGGATTGGCCGCAATCGCCTCCGTGGCCGGCGCGCCAATGCAATCCGCCGCAAATGCCACCTTCCGCCCGAGTAACTTCGCGAGATGCTCGGCGACCGGCTTCAGGGTGTATTCCAGGTTGGGCTTGCCTTTGGGACGGCCGAGATGCGACGCCAGGATTACCGTGGCGCCCTGTCCGAGCGCGTAGGTAATCGTCGGCAATGCCCCGCGCACGCGCGTGTCATCGCCGATGACGCCGTTCTTGATCGGCACGTTGAAATCGACGCGCACGAACACGCGTCGATCTTGCAGTTGAACGTCGCGAATGGAACGTGTAGCCATGGCCGAACCCTCTCCCCGTTGTTACAGACCCTTGGACGCCATGTAGTGGAGCAGGTCCACGCAGCGGTTCGAGTAGCCCCACTCGTTGTCGTACCACGCCAGAATCTTGGCGAAGTCGTCGCCCATGACCTTCGTGTAGGCCGAGTCGATCATCGTCGAGTGCGGGTTGCCGCGGAAGTCGATCGACACGAGCGGCGCCGTGACGTATTCCATGATGCCCTTGAGCGCGCCCTCGGACGCGGTCTTGAACGCGGCGTTGATGTCGGCCGCCGAGGCCTTCTTTTCGAGCTCAGCCACGAGGTCGACGCACGAGACGTTCGGCGTCGGCACGCGCAGCGAGATACCGTCGAGCTTGCCCTTCAGCTCCGGCATCACTTCGCCGACCGCCGAGGCCGCGCCCGTCGTTGTCGGGATGATTGACAGCGCTGCGGCGCGCGCGCGACGCAAATCCTTGTGCGGCAGGTCGAGCAGCTGCTGGTCATTCGTGTAGGAATGCACCGTCGTCATCCAGCCGCGCTTGAGGCCGAACGACTCGTGCAGCACCTTCACGACCGGCGCGAGGCAGTTGGTCGTGCAGGACGCGTTGGACACGATGAAGTGCTTCGCGGGGTCGTACTGCTCGTTGTTGACGCCCATCACGAAGCTGCCGTCCACCTTCTTGCCCGGCGCGGTGATGATCACGCGCTTGGCCCCCGCCGCGATGTGCTTGGCCGCGTCGTCGCGATTCGTGAACTTGCCGGTGCCCTCGAAGACCACATCCACGCCCAGGTCCTTCCAGGGGAGCAGGGCCGGATCCTTGCTGGCGAGCACCTTGAAGGAGTCGCCGTCGACCGTGATGGTGTCGCCCGAGGCCGTGATGTCGGCCGTCAGGTTGCCCATGATCGAGTCGTATTTGAGGAGATGGGCCAGCGTGCCGGTGTCGGTCAGGTCATTGACCGCCACGATATCGATGTCCTTATGGGCCATCGCCACGCGCATGATGCTGCGCCCAATTCTGCCGAATCCGTTGATGCCGACCCTGATGGCCATTTGTGCTCCTGTGGGGGTTTCGCGACGCTGGCTCCGAAAAGGGGAGTCAAACAAAAAAATTGTAGCAGGAACCCGCGTATATTGTGGAGGTCGTGCACGTCCTGTACTCGCTCGCGATCCTCGTTTTTGCGCTGCTGGCCTCGCCGATCTTCGTGTATCAGGCGATCCGGTACCGCAAGTATATTGGCAGCCTGACGCAGCGCCTCGGCGTGCTGCCCGTCAGCCTCAACCTCGACGGCGACGAGTCCATCTGGATTCATGCGGTGTCGGTCGGCGAGGCGTTGGTCGCCCGATCGCTGCTTCCGGCGCTCCGGCAGCAGTATCCCGGCCTGAAGATCTTTGTCTCGACCACCACGCTCACCGGCCAGCAAATCGCCCGCACCCGTCTGCCGGACGTCGATGCCGTCTTCTTCTTTCCTTTTGATCTCCAGCCCTTCGTGGGCCGCACACTCCGAATCGTCAA
>CAYHEX010000316.1:0-5064 GCA_964355365.1 uncultured Solibacteraceae bacterium
TATCCTCCCGCCTCGCCCCTCGTTGGCTCAGGACTCCCCGCCTCAGCCTGAACTTCCTTCGGTGCTTGCATTCGAACGCTACGCGCGTCCGGAAAGGGTCGGGAATGCCACAACGTCGAACCATCTTGCTCGTCGAGGACGAGGAACTCGTCCGTAATTACCTCAGGGATTTCCTGCAGAGGAACGCGTGGACCGTCTCCGCCGTCAGTTCGGGCAACGAGGCGCTCGCGCGCCTGGCGGGGTTCGAGTTCGACATCATCCTCTGCGATTTGGACCTGGGCCGAGGTCCGAACGGGCTCGATGTGCTCTCGCGAATGCCGTCCAGAAACAAGGAGACGCCGTTCGTGATCTTGACCGCACATGGCTCCACCGGCCGCTGCCGAGAAGCGTTCCTTCGCGGTGCCACGGACTTCCTCGAAAAACCCGGCCGCCCCGCAGCGCTCCTGGCCACATTGGATCACGCCATCACCGATGTCGCTGACGCCTCTGAGCCGACGATCGACGTTTCTTTAACAGATGATGCGCTTGCGCTGCCCTACGACGAAGCGGGTGCCGCCCATGTGCGCGGCGCCATCAAGATCATGGAGCGTCGCTACACGGAGTTCGATCTCACTGTTGGTGACGTTGCGCGGAGGGAGGCGTGTCTCCAGACTATCTAGCGCGGCTCTTCAAAGCTCGGCTCGGCCACTCTCCGCTTGAACACCTTCACGAACTACGCATCAGCCGAGCTGAAGACCTGATGGCCCTCTCACCCGACCTCAGCATCTACGAAATCGGCTACGCGTGCGGATACCAGCGCACGAGCAAGTTCGGCAGTTGGTTCCGGCGACTCCGCGGCTCGGTGCCAAGTCAATTCCGTGCGGTGTGATGCTGCTGGCTGCCTGATGTCGGATTTCGCGTACCGATATCGGATTTCCCGTATCGATTCGAATGGAACTGATCAAATGCCAAACTCATACTGCATCCGTTCGCAAGTCATCCGCAATCGGGCTTCGGGCGATTTCGTTCGAAGTACGCGGCAATCAGAGAGGGATCTCATGGCTCGGTCATATAGGTTAGGCGCGGCCTTCGCTCGGCTATCCAAGGTCGCCGCAACACTCTCAGCAACCGCCGGAATCGTGACGTTCGGCTCGGCCCCCCTGTTTGCCGCAGCCGGCAAGCAGGAGTCCGTCGCCGTCGCGACGCGCTCGCTCGTTTCGCTCAAGTGGATTCAGCAGGCGCCGGGCGCCGCCATGGCCGCGAGAATCAGCAGCGACGTTCGGGCAACCGCGGCGTCGCACGCGGAGATCGCCGTGCGAATGGCATCGGATCGCTCGCTGTTCGAGGCGTTCGCATCGAAGGATCGCCTGGGATCTACGCTGCTCAAGAAGCTGCTCGCTGACTTCGATGCGCTCGAAGCGAGTCGGACTGCGTCTCATGAGGAGCGTGCGCGCCTGCTGGAATTGCTCGGTGCTTCGCTCGCCACGCGGAGCTCTGGCAGCGGCGTCGAAACCATGTTCAGTGTGAATGGACGCCCACGACTCCGCGTCTTCGAAAGCGCCGCGCCGCGTCACTCGTCACGAGTCGAGAGTCCAGACGGCGCCTCCGATTCCCCCTCTGCCGAACCGGCCTGGAAGGATGAAGTGGACGATGCGATTCAGGAGTACTACGACTTGGTCGGGTATCTGGCGGTGATTGAGAGCGACTCCGCGTCGGTCGCCGGTGACATCGCGAATGGAATTGCTAACGGCGAATTCAACGACTCGGAAGAGTGCGAGGTCGTCTCCGGTCCTTCAGATCGCGTAGAGTACAAGGGGTGCTTGGACTTCGCAATTCATGCCCTCGGCGAGGCTCTCGGCTTCTCGGCCGCCGCTGCCGGTGCGATCGCGTATGCGACCAGTGCGTACAACAACTTCGTCGCATTCATGGGAAGTGCCGAACTGGCCGCGATGACCGCCGCCGAAGCCTCCGCGGCGGTCTTGGCAGCGGCGTCAACGTTCGTAGCGTCGCTCAGCGTCGGTTGGATAGCGGCAGCCGCGCTGGTCGGGGCGGCGATTTATGTGGCCTATGAAGCGTACCAGTGCCGGCATGCCATGGGTGCTTTGCGATACCTTTGAGGATCGGGCAGTCGATGGGGCTGGAGAGAGAACCTATGACGAAGATCGTTGGCCTGCTGGGTGCCATACTCGTGATCGCGGCGCGCCTATTTCACTGGTCGCTCGCGGTTGAGGCGGCAGGCGTGGCGCTGCTGCTCATAGCGGCGTTTCTGTATCAAACCGGTTTCGCCAGATGGTGGACCGTTCTATGCGCCGCGACGGTCCTTGCGCTCGCCTGGAGAATGGACGCCAGCCCAGGTGGGTTCATCGGATCCGCCGACCGCTGGATTCTCCCGGCGTTGTTCCTCGCCATGTTGGTGCCGTTTGCCGTCACGCTAGTGCGGGATCTTCTGAAGCTAACCATAGGCGCCAAGGCCGCAGTCGGTGCCGCGCAGGGGCGCGCCCGCGAGCAGGGCTGAATCAATGCCTCGGCAGCCAGTTGGCGGCCGAGGCGATTACCTCGCACGCCTGATCCGCGTCGGCCTGCCCGCTCAATGCGGACAATGGGGCAGCCAACGGCAGCGCAAGCGCCGGGACTATCTCCCGTCGGGGTTGCCACGGTCGGTCGGGCGGGGGGCGCAAAAGTGACGGGTTTGCAGCTGCGTCCGGCGCCCCCAGCAACTCCGACCTGATTCCCAACGCCACAGCGTGCCCTCATCGACTCCCAACTTGGCCGCGAGCCGCCTCCGCGACCATCCTCTATGTTCTCGCCAGCGAATCAGCCTTGCCCCAACTTCCGTCGGTTCTGGCCGCGGGTCCCCGCCGAGAAGCGCAAAGATCTTTGGTAGGAATCGAAGCTCCGGTTTGGTCTCGCCGGTCTCCCAACGCCAGATAACGGACTTGCACACCCCAAGCTGGTTGGCTACCTCTCGCTGGAGCAGGCCCCGGTCGAGCCGGCGCTTCCGGATGTGATCTCCCAGCGTGACCAGCTGATATGGATATGCGGAATCCTTGGGCTTTGCGGTCGTCAGGGTCGCAGTACAAAAAGGCAACGCGGGGATGCAGGTGCGGTTACAGCGTCGCTACTTTCGCAATCGCTATTACATTCCTGCGCTTGCTACGTTTTGCCCGCACGGCCCGCGCGGAAATGTGGACAATGAACCGTGGACGAACGCACTGTGGACGCGGACGTTGGACCTTGGACGTTGGACTCTGGACTCAATGACCTTTGATGCACTGCTGTCTTCCGCTGCGGCGCTTGGCGCGTCGGACGTTCACCTGCGCGCAGGGCAACCACCGCTGCTGCGTCTGCATGGTGAACTCAAGCGATTCCCCGACGTCGGCGCGCTCAACGCCGCTGATCTCGACACGCTCGTCACTCGGCTGCTCACACCCGCCCAACACGATCGATTGACGCGTGAGCTCGAAGTCGACATCGCCTGGCAGATCCCCAACGTCGGCCGCTGCCGCGCCAGCGTGTTCCGCCAGCGCGGCTCCACCGGCCTCGCCCTGCGACTGATCCCGGCCACGGTGCCGCCGATCGAGTCGCTCGGCCTGCCACCGGCCGTCGCCGCCCTCTCCACCGAATCGCGCGGGCTCGTCGTCGTCACCGGCGCGACCGGCAGCGGCAAGAGCACGACGCTCGCCGCGCTGGTCGATCGCATCAACCGCACCCGCGCGGTGCATATCCTCACCATCGAAGACCCGATCGAGTTCGTGCACGCCGACGCGATGGCCGTGATCAGCCAGCGCGAGATCGGCTTTGACACGACGTCGTACGCGTCCGGCCTCAAGAGCGCGCTGCGCCAGGATCCGGATGTCATCCTCGTCGGCGAGATGCGCGACATCGAGACGATCGAGACCGCGTTGATCGCCGCAGAGACCGGTCATCTCGTCCTGTCGACGCTCCATACGCTCGACGCGGCGGAGACCATCACGCGCATCATCTCGGTCTTTCCGCCGCACCATCAGCCTCAGATTCGGTTGCAGCTCGCGCGCGTGCTGCGCGCAGCCGTGTCGCAGCGGCTGCTGCCTCGCGCTGACGGCACGGGCCGCGCGCTCGCGGCCGAGGTGCTCGTGGCCACGCCGTTCATCAAAGACGCGATCGCCGATATGGACAAGACGGCACTGATCCACGGCGCCATCGCGGCCGGCGGCTCCGAGTACGGCATGCAGACGTTCGACCAGTCGATCCTGCGCCTCTGCCAGCAGAACGTGGTCACGGTGGAGGAAGCGCGGCGCTGGGTCACGAACGTCGACGAGTTCGACATGCGCATGCGCGGCATCACCTCAGGCAGCCGGGCCTAACCAATGGCTGGAGCCGACGCATGAGCGCGAAAGTGCGCGGCGCCGCATTGACGCTGCTGGGACGACGGGACTATACCGCCGCCGAACTGCGCCAGCGGCTCATCGACAAGGAACATCCGCGCGACGAGGTCGACGAAGAGATCGCCGCGCTGATCGAAGACCGCACGATCAACGATCGCCGCGTCGCGACTTCGCACATCCGCATCGCCAGCCAGATCAAGGGCCGCGGCCGCATGCGCATCCGCCAGGAACTCGCGGCCCGCGGCATCGACCGCCACCTCGCTGACGAGCTCATCGCCGAGCTGCCGCCTGAGGACGAAACCGCCGCGATCGCCAAGTTCATGGCCCGCAAGCGCTACCCGGCCAAGCCCACCACCGAAGAGCGCCAGAAGATCTTCCAGCAGCTCCTCCGCAAGGGCTTCACCGGCGAGGCCATCGGCAAGGCGCTCGGGCGCAAGTAGACAAGATCAAGAGCGATCAACATGGAGGGCCCTGGAGAGCCATGGAGAAGATCAACTCATTTCACACGCGGGGGCTTCGGAGCACACGGAGCTCTTGACCTGACTCGGGCCTGGTGGCCCGGCTGCGCCGGGCTAGCTGCGAATGGAAAGAGCCAAGAACGAGAGAGCCCCATGATCGACGGGCTTTCTCGTTCTTGGCTCTTTCCATTCGCAGCCGGCCGCCGGAGGCGGCCGCCAGGCCCCTCGGTGTGCAGCTCCATGGCCCTCCATGGACCTCCATG
>CAYHEX010000317.1:0-5014 GCA_964355365.1 uncultured Solibacteraceae bacterium
GCGCGAGAATGGCCGGAATATCCGACGCCACAAACTACTCGTCTCGGCCGAGTCCAATAACCACCGGCGGCCCGTTGCGAACCGCCACGATGGTTTCCGGATCGTCAACTGACACGAGCACCAGCGCGAACAGCCCCCGCAGCCGTATCAACGCGCGTCGGGTGGCGGCCACCAATCCGTCGCCACGACTCTCCTGCTCGATGACGTGCGCGACCACTTCGGTATCGGTCTCCGTGACGAACCGATGTCCCGCCGCGATCAACTCGCGCTTCAGCTCCAGGTAGTTTTCGATGATGCCGTTGTGGACCACCACGATGCGCCCGTGGCAATCCTGGTGCGGATGCGCATTCTCTTCTGTTGGCCGGCCATGTGTGGCCCACCGTGTGTGGCCGACGCCATACTGCCCGTCAACACTCTGCAGCGGCTCAGCGACGAGACGATCCTCGAGTTGCGACAACTTCCCTGCGCTGCGTCGCAGTTCAAGCCGGCCGTCGGCAATCAGCGCCACTCCGGCCGAGTCGTAGCCGCGATACTCGAGGCGCCGAAGTCCCTCGATGAGAATCGGCAGCACAGGTCTTGGCCCGACGTAGCCGATGATGCCGCACATCTATGTCTTCGCCTTTGGCGATCGCGCCTTTCGGCTCGCCGCCCAGTTGTCTTTGTTGTGTTGGTGTCCGCGTGCCACGCCGAGCGCTCCGGCCGGAATGTTCTCGGTGATGGTGGATCCGGCGCCGACGTAGGCGCCCGCGCCAATGGTGACCGGCGCCACCAGGGCGGAATTGCTGCCGATAAACGCGCCGTCTTCGATCGTCGTCCGGTGCTTCTGGCTGCCGTCGTAGTTGCAGGTGATCGTGCCTGCGCCGACATTGACGCCTTCGCCGATCACGGCATCACCGAGGTACGCCAGATGATTCGCCTTGGAGCCCTTGCCGAGCACTGTCTTCTTCAACTCCACGAAGTTGCCGACATGGGCGGCGGGTCCGACGACAGAATCAGGGCGGATATGCGCAAACGGTCCGAGACGTGCGCCATTGCCCACAATCGCGTCTGTGAGCACGCAGTGGTCGAGAATGGTGACGTCGTCGCCGACCGACACATGCGTCAACCGGCAGCCGGCCTGAATAACGCAGCGCGTGCCGATCGACGTCTTGCCCTGTAAGCGCACGCCCGGCCCGATCGTTGTGTCGATGCCGATCGTCACATCCTCATCGATATACGTCGTTGCCGGATCTTCGAGCGTGACGCCCGACAGCATCACCCTCCGGTTTCTGCGCTCGCGAACGACGCGCGCCATGTCGGCGAGCTCAATGCGGCTGTTCACGCCACGCAGCTGATCCGAGGTGTCTACGCAGAGGGCTTCGACTCTGCGGCCCTCCTGGTGGTACAGCGCGACCAGATCGGTGAGGTAGTACTCGCCTTGCGCGTTGTCGGTGGCCAAACGGTGCAGGGTGTCGAACAGCTTCGACAGACTCAGCGCGTAGATGCCGCTGTTGATTTCGCGAATGGCGCGCTGCTCTGACGACGCGTCGCGCTCTTCAACGATGCGCGCGATGCGGTTACCTCCGTCGCGAACGATCCGGCCGTAGCCGTACGGATCGGGAAGTTCGGTCGTGAGGACGGTCGCAGCGGCGTGGCTGGCGTGGTGGGTTTCCAGCAGGCGCTGAAGTGTTCCAGACGTGAGCAGCGGCACATCGCCGTACAGCAGCAGGACGGTGCCGGTGTGGCCCGCCAACACGGATTCTGTCTGCAGCAGCGCGTGGCCAGTGCCGAGCTGTGGCGACTGCACGACAAACTGCAATTCAGGCCACCCCGCCAGCGCCGCTCGCACATCGTCGGCGGCGTGGCCCACGACCAACGTCGTGGATGCCGCTGCGAGTGTGCGCGCGGTATGGAGGACGTGCTCGATCAGCATCCGTCCGGCCAGATCGTGCAGAACCTTCGGGCGCGCGGACTTCATCCGCGTGCTTTTGCCGGCGGCGAGGACCACGACGTGTAGTTCGTGCTTCACTAGCGCCCCGCTTTGCGAACCGGCTTCCTGCCCAATGCTGCCGTGGGTGAGGTTGTTGCCGATGCCGGTGCCTCGATCAGAAGGTGGAAGTCGTCGCTGTCCATCAGCGGATCGAATTCCTCATCCTGGCGGGCCTGCAGCCGGCACTCCGGATTGATGTTGATGGCGTTGCGTAAGTGGGCCAGCGCCGCGTCGATGTCGCCTCGTCGCGAGGCCACCACCGCCAGCAAATACGCGGCGAGGTCCTGGGACTGGTCGTCCTTCAGGACCGCTGCTGCCAATCGCTCTGCTTCATCGTCGTTGTGTTCGTTGAGAGCGTGCGTGGCGGCGGTGATTCGTTCTTCGACACTACCGCTGCCGGCCGGTTTCCGACGAAGTTCACGGGTCGCGAGCTCGAGATAGACGCGCGCGCGATCGATGATGAAGCCTTCGGTTGGGAATTGGGTCAACAACGTCTGAAATTCGGCCGACGCGGTCTTGTAGTCGTGCCGCTGTAACGCGGCCATGCCGCGCTCGAACACGGAGACCGCTTCAGTGGATGGAATATTCACGTCGCGCGGCGGAGGTGCCGGTGGCGGCAGAATCTGGCGATGCGACACAGGGGCCGGCTTGGCGGCTTTTGTCGGCTTCGCTGGAGCTGAGGCTGCCCTTGCGGCCTGCGGTTTCGGCGAAGGCGTCACGACTTTGGCAGTCGGTTTGTGTTTGGTGGCCGCCTTTTTCGAGGGACTTGCCACCGGTCGCACCGGAGCTTTGGGAGCTTTCTTGGCGGCTTTCTTTGCGGGCCCTTTGGCCATGGATCCCCTCGAATCTAGCTGTTCTGCTGTTTGACCAATATTTTGGCTTTCTTGACGGCCTTCCTAGCATCGGACGGAGTCAGAGCCAGCTTTAGCGCGGTCAATTCTATGGCCAAATCATCAGAAATCCCTGGAGCTGCAGCCAGGCTGGAGAAAAGATTCAGCGCCTCTCGTTGGATTTCCTCTGTCTGCCGTTCTCTGTGGGGTCGGTCTATTTCAGGAATAACGACGACAGCGAACTCACCAATACTATTTATAGGCCCAAGTAATCTAATGTTTGGCGCAACAACCAATGTTTCATTGATCTTAGTAAGCTCTCTTGAAACAATTATCTGTTGTTCGGCCAAATATTTGCCGCAGTCTGCGAGCGTTCGCTCTATTCGATGTGGGGCTTCAAAGAAGACGCTTGGGTGTTCGGAGGCTGCCAGTCTCCTGAACCAGTCCAGTCTCTCGGTCCCTTTTGCTGGTGGGAATCCGAAGAAGCTGAACTCGGGGGCTTCGGATCCAGAGATGCTCATTACGGCCGAGACGGCACAGGCCCCTGGAATCGGGACGGTTTTGATCCCTCCGATCCTGGCTGCTTTCACAAGGCGGGCGCCAGGGTCGGCGATCCCTGGTGTTCCGGCGTCCGTCACCAGCGCAATGGACTCCCCTGCCTGCATTCGGGCGACGAGTCTTGGGCTCTCGCGCACCTCGTTATGTTCGCGCAGGCTGACCATTGGCTTGCGGATCTCATAGTGCGCCAACAGCTTGCTGGTTCGGCGTGTGTCTTCCGCGGCGATCAGATCCACCTCGCCCAGAATCCGCCGTGCCCGGAAGGTCAGGTCTTCCAAATTGCCGATCGGGGTGGCGACGACGAAGAGCGTGCCGGGCATGTGTGAAGGATTATCTATAATGAGAGGCTGTTCCTGAGCCCAAACAATGCCACTTTACGAATATCAGTGTGATGCCTGCGGTCACCGCTTTGAGTTGATCCGGAAGTTCTCGGATCCGCCGCTCGAGGTTTGCCCCGAGTGCGGCAAGAGCCCTGTGACCAAGCTGGTGTCCTCGCCGGCCATCCAGTTCAAGGGGTCGGGTTTCTACATTACCGACTACGCCAAGAAGAACTCGCCCTCCGAAACGGAGAAGAAGAAAGCGGACTCGCCGAGTGGCTCGAGCGGGAGTACCCAGAGCGAGAAGGCGTCGGAATCGAAGTCCGAGGCCAAGAGCGAGAGTTCCGCGCCGAGCTCGTCTGACTCCAAGCCGGCGGCCAAGCCGGAGTCGAAGTAGCATTAGCCCATGCTGGACCCGGCCTACGTCCGCGACCACATTGATGAAGTAGCGACTCGTCTTGCCACGCGGGGCGGCGACTTCTCGCCGCAGCTCGCGGAGATCGAGAACCTCGACCGCGAACGCCGAGAATTGATCAAGCAGGAAGAGGACCTCCGTGCTCAGCAGAACACCGCAAATGCTGTGTTCCAAATGGCCACGACCCAAGAGGCCAAGGACGATCTGAAGCAGCAAGGCCGGCAGCGCAATTTGGATCTCAAGGCTCTTGATCCAAAGCGTGCCGCGATCGATGAACGACTGAAGAACATCTTGATGAGCATCCCCAATCTGCCGCACGCGAGCGTGCCGGTGGGGAAGAGCGCGGCCGACAATCCGGAAGTGCGCACGTGGGGCACGCCGCGCACATTTGATTTCACTCCGAAGCCTCATTGGGAAATCGGCGAAGCACTCGGCATTCTCGACTTCGAGCGTGCCACGCGGATGGCCGGCGCACGGTTCTCGGTGCTGATGGGCGCCGGCGCAAAGCTCGAGCGCGCGCTGATCAATTACATGCTCGACCTGCACACGCGCGAGCACGGCTATACCGAGGTAGAGCCGCCGTTCCTGGTGAACCGCGCCGCGCTGACCGGCACGGGCAATCTGCCGAAGTTCGAGCAGGATCTGTTCAAGATTGCGGGGGAGTGGGATCTGTTCCTGATTCCCACCGCGGAAGTGCCGCTCACGAACCTGCACCGCGAGGAAATTCTCGACGGCCGCACGCTGCCGATCTGCTACACGGCGTACACGCCGTGTTTCCGCAGCGAAGCCGGTTCGTACGGCGCGGACGTGCGCGGCCTGATTCGCCAGCATCAGTTCGACAAGGTCGAGCTCGTGAAGTTCACGACGCCCGAGCAGTCGCATGACGAACTCGAGAAGCTCACACGCAACGCCGAGACGATTCTCG
>CAYHEX010000318.1:0-4974 GCA_964355365.1 uncultured Solibacteraceae bacterium
CGGGTTCGCGCTGAAGACGAGCATGACGTCGAGGGGCAGTCGCACGGGATAGCCCTTAATCTGCACGTCGCCTTCCTGCAGGATGTTGAACAGGCCGACCTGCACCTTGCCCGCCAGATCGGGCAGCTCGTTGATCGCGAAGATGCCGCGATTCGCTCGCGGAATCAGGCCGTAATGCATCGTCATCTCGTCGCCGAGCTCGAGGCCGGCGCGTGCCGCCTTGATCGGATCGAGGTCGCCGATCATGTCGGCGATGGTGACATCGGGTGTGGCGAGCTTCTCGACGTAGCGGCGCTCGCGCGCCAGCCACGCGATGGGCGTCTCGTCGCCGTCGCGCGCGACCTTCGCGCGGCACGCTGCGCAGATCGGCGCGCGCGGGTCGTCGTGAATCTCGCAGCCCGGCATTACTGGGATCTCCGCGTCGAGGAGCGACGTCAGCGCACGCAGCATGCGCGTCTTCGCCTGGCCGCGCAGGCCGAGCAGGATGAAGTTGTGTTTCGACAGAATGGCGTTGACGACCTGCGGCACGACCGTGTCGTCGTAGCCGACGATGCCGGGAAAGAGGGGGGCGCCGGAGGCCAGGCGCGCGATCAGGTTGGCGCGCATTTCGTCCTTCACGGACCGGCGCGTGCGGCCGTTCGGCGAGGCGACGAGCTCGCCGAGTGTATGCGGATGTGGCATGGGAGAATGGTAGAACAGTTTCCTGATGAAACAGTTTCTCGATCTCGACCGCTGTTTCGCCATCGCGCACCGCGGCGGCGCGCGACGCCGTCCGGAAAACACGATGGCGGCGTTTGACTACGCCGTGGAGCTCGGTGTGGATGCGATCGAGCTCGACATTCATTTGTCGAAAGACGGAATCCCCGTCGTGATTCACGACGCGACGCTCGAACGCACCACCGACGGGCGTGGCGCGGTGGCGGATCACACCGCGGACGACCTTGTTCGGTTAGACGCGGCGTCCACGTTCGGGGACTCCGACACGTTTCCATTTCGCGGGCAGGGGATCGGCGTGCCGACCCTCGAGTCAGTCCTGAGGCGTCAGCGCGACATGCCGTTCATGATCGAGCTCAAGGGCGCGTCGACGGAACTGGCGCGTCGCGCGGTCGAGGTCGTGCGTCGTTGCGATGCGGCTGAGCGTGTGCTGTTCGGGTCGTTCAGCGCGGTGTCGGTCGACGCCGTGCGCGCGAGCGGTCCAGAGTTCATCACGAGCGCGGCCGTGCCCGAGGGCCTGCGGGCGCTGATGCGGTCGTATGTGTGGATCGGTCCCGGGCAGCCTTCCTACCAACTCTTTCAGGTGCCCGAGGTCCGTAGGGGCTGGCGCATCGTGTCACCGCGATTCGTCGGCATCGCGCGCCGGGCCGGATTGCCGGTGCACGTGTGGGTGGTTAATGAAGAGGCCGACATGCGGCGACTGCTCAACTGGGGCGTGACGGGGATCATCAGCGACACTCCGGACACGGCGATGAAGATCGTGCAGGAACAGCGCTAGTCGGAGGAGTGCCAGGGCGTGGGGCTTCGTGGTCGGCGATGTGCAGGCTTCGCAAGGGCGTGCGGGCTGCGCCGGTCGGACGTGTGCGGGCTTCGCAAGGGCGTGCAGGCTGCGCCTTGTCGGATGTGTGCAGGCTTCGCCCGGTCAGCGCTGTCCAGGCTGCGCCTCGTCGGTGTGGTGCAGTGGGCCGCCTTCGCGAGCAGGGAGCGGCGCAGCGCCATGAGCGCGGGAACGAGGCGGCGGGCGAGTGCGTTGCTGGCGGCGAGGTCTGCGGGTTGAAAGTGGCCGCGGTCGATGCCGTCATGGAGTTGCGCGTCGGCCTCCGCGAGCGATGCACGGGCAATTGTGAGGAATCGCGCGAAGTCGCGCGGGCCGCTCCGGTGATAGCCCTCGACGATGTTTAACTCGACAGATGCCGCTGTGCGCCTGAGGTGATCGGCGTATGAGCGATCGAGGCTCGCTGGTGGCCGCGCGGCAAGCTCGTACACGGCCTTCTTGTACTGGTTCGCAAGTTGCCACACCACAAGATTGCCAATTCCTCGTTCAGCCATGAAGTGAGCTGGAGCAAAACTGGTGCCGCGTTTCGTCCCAGACGGCGCGGCGGCGATTGGCAGTTTCTGCGACTCAATCACCGTCAGAAATTGCAACTTCCGCGAGCCCGACAGGGCGCAGCCTGCACACTTCCGACCGGCGAAGCCTGCACAGTGCCGACGAGGCGAAGCCCGCACCCTGCCGACCGGCGCAGCCCGCACGCCTTGCGCAGCCTGCACAAAGCCGACCCGGCGAAGCCCCCACGCTCTATACTTTCGCTTCGGAGGCTCGTGATGCGTTCCAAGAGACTGCTGGTTCTGTTTGGTGTGATGGCCACGGCGTCGGTCGTGACGGTGTTCGCGCAGGGTGGAGGGCAGGCGCCACAGGCACCGCCCGCGGACGATCCGATCAAGACGATGGTCGACCAGCTCGAGCTCGAGAAGTACAAGACCACATTGAAGGGCCTCACGCAGTTCGGCGATCGGCGGCAGGGCACGCAGCGTAATCGCGACGCGACGGACTGGATCTCCGCCCAGCTCAAGAGCTACGGTTACACCAACGTCGAGCGCCTCACCTACAACCCGCCGGTGCCCACGTCGCCGTGCGGTCCGAGCGTGCCTGAATCGGTTGTCGTGCGGCCCGCACCACGGGCAGGGGCTGCGGGTGCCGCAGGCGCGGCGGCTGGCGGCGGCGCGGCCGGCGCTGCGCGTCAGGGCGGTGCCGGCGGGCGAGGCGGCGCGCCGAGCAACATCGCGCAGGGCGGCGGCCGGTATGTGGGCAACCGAGCGCGCACTGGCGTGAATTGCGATCCGATGGCGCAGCCTGACGAGAAGATCCGCGCGCTCAACTCCGGTCCCTTCATCAACGCGCCCGTTGACGACGTCTTCGTGACGAAGATCGGCACCAAGTTCCCCAACGAGATGTACATCGTGGCCGCGCACTTCGACGGGCACGGCTACAACGAAGCGGTGAATGACGACGGTTCGGGGACGGCGCTCGTGATGGAACTGGCGCGCGTGTTTGCCGATCCGCGGGTGCAGACGGAGCGGTCGATTCGATTCGCACTCTGGAACGGCGAAGAGACCGGCCTCAACGGCGCGAGGGCGTATGTCGCGCAGCGTGAGGCGCTTCAGGGCATCGAGAATCCGAAGGGCTCGGGCAAGTACCCGGAGCCCAAGTGGATCGCGATGATTCAGCACGACATGATGATGTGGGACCACGGCATGCCCATGCCGCAGATGGGGCCGGACGGCAAGCAGGTCATGGACGCGAACGGCCGCGGGGTCTTTGCGGTGGCGAAGGAACAGCGACCCGAAGCGGACGTCAACGTCGAGTTCCAGGTGACGTCCAAGTTCGCTGACGAGGCGATGAAGCTGGCGTTCCAGTTCAAGTACGCGGGCGAGAAGTACGCGACGGATTACCCCGTGAACGTGGGCCCGCACATGACCAACACCGACTCGGGCGCGTTCCAGGACATCGTCCCGTCGATCAGCCTGCGCGAGAACGAACGCGGCGCGCAGACGGGCGCGGGATGGAACCCGACGTGGCACACCGTGCTCGACGTCTGGTCGACCTTCTCGGACAAGGACTTCCGCCTCGGTCTCAACGCGGCGCAGACGACGCTCAGTGCGGTGGCGCAACTGAGTGGAGCGACAGTCAAGAAGCAGTGAAAGGCACTTGTCGGTAATGTGCGGGCAAGGACACTTGTCGGTCGTGTGCAGACAAGGGCACCCGTCGGCCATGTGCGGTGAAAGACACTGGTCGGCAATGGGGCTTCGCTTTGTCGGGTGCGCGGTGGTCGGCGCGCATGGCGGCTGACGCGGCCTGGTCGGCGCAGGCGATTGGCACGGTTGGCGCAGATGCGGCCAGCGCGATCGCCGCGATCAGTCGCTGAAGTTCCCGGCCCGACCTGGCGAAGCCCTCACATCGCCGACCGGTGCTCCTGTTTGCACACCCCCGACCCGTGCTTTTGCCGGCACACCCCCGACCGGCGCCCTTGCCTGCACACCTCCGACCGGTGTCTGTTGTTCTGCACACCCCCGACCGGTGTTTTTGTCTGCACATCGCCACTTCAGGCGTCGGCAGGGGTGTGGTTGCCGTACAATTGAAGACTTACTCATAGAGGGATGTGCGGACTTATGAAGAACGTTTCGCCTGACGAGGCTTCTGCCCTCGAGGCCATTGAAACTCGCGAATGGATCGACTCGTTTGACTACGTGCTCCACGGCGGCGACAACGGCCGGACGGTGCGGTTGCTTGACGCGCTCCGGCTCCGCGCCAGCCAGGCCGGTGTCAAACAGCCTTTCACGTCGAATACCCCCTACCTGAACACGATTCCCGTCCATCAGCAGGTGCCGTACCCGGGCAACCGCGACATGGAACGGCGCATCAAGAGCCTGATCCGGTGGAACGCCGCGGCCATGGTCGTCAAGGCGAACCGGGAGTCGGACGGCATCGGCGGTCACATGTCGACCTACGCCTCGGCGGCGACGCTGTACGAGGTCGGCTTCAACCATTTCTTCCGTGGCAAGGACGCCGGCCATGACGCGGATCTCATCTACTTCCAGGGCCATGCTTCGCCGGGCATCTACGCGCGCGGCTTCCTCGAGGGGCGGTTCTCCGAGCAGCAGATGGCCAACTTCCGTCACGAAGAGGCGGCGGGTGGTGGTTTGTCCTCCTATCCGCACCCGTGGTTGATGCCGGAGTACTGGGAATTCCCGACGGTGTCGATGGGCCTCGGCCCGCTCTCGGCGATTTACCAGGCGCGGTTTGCGAAGTATCTCGTGAACCGCGGTTTGAAGCCGGCGTCCGATCAGAAGATCTGGGCCTTCCTCGGCGACGGCGAAACGGACGAACCCGAAGCGCTCGGCTCGATCTCCCTGGCGGCGCGCGAGAAGCTCGACAACCTCATCTTTGTCATCAACTGCAACCTGCAGCGGCTCGACGGTCCG
>CAYHEX010000319.1:0-4966 GCA_964355365.1 uncultured Solibacteraceae bacterium
CGGGTAGCGCGAGCTACGCGGGTGACGCGAACCACGACGGCAGCAACAGCTCGGCGACGTTCCAGATCACGCCGGCGGGCACGACCACGGTCGTGACCTGCACGAACGTGGTCTACACGGGCGCGGCGCAGGCGACCTGCACGGCGAACGTGACGGGCGCGGGTGGCCTGAGCGAGTCGCTGCCGGTGACCTACGCGAACAACACGAACGTGGGCACGGCGACGGGTAGCGCGAGCTACGCGGGCGACGCGAACCACGACGCGAGCAACAGCTCGGCGACGTTCACGATCACGCCGGCGGCGCTGTCGGTGACGGCCAATGACAAGACGCGGTCGCACACGGCCGCGAACCCGGTGCTGGACGGGGTGGTGACGGGCGTGCTGGGCGCGGACGCCATCACGGCGACCTACGCGGCGACGTCGACGACGACGCCGGGCACGTATCCGATTGTGCCGACGCTGGTGGATCCGAACGGTCGCCTGGGCAACTACACGGTGACGATCGTCAACGGGACGCTGACGGTGACCAACGGCGCGCCGGTGGCGGTGGCGAACACCTACACGGGCCAGTGGAACACGCTGCTGACGATTGCGCCCAACGGCGTGATCGGCAACGACACGGACGTGGACAACGATCCGCTGACGGCGACGCTGGTGACGGGCACGACGCACGGCGTCCTGGCCTTCACCGCGAACGGCGGCTTCACCTACATGCCGAACCCGAACTACTCGGGCATCGACACGTTCAGCTACAAGGTGTCGGACGGCATCGCGACGAGCAACACGGTGACGGTGACGCTCACGATCACCTCGCCGTGCCGCACGGACGACCACGACGGTCACGGCGATGGTGATCGCTGCGAACACGACCGCCGCCGCAACGGCCACCGCGAGGGCGACGGCTGCGAGCACGACCGCCACAACCGCGCGTCGCGCAACCGCGACCGCGAGGGCGATCGGGACCGCGACCGCGAGTTCGAGCGCGGCGACTGCCGCCCGGGCACGCCGATCGCGAAGAAGGATAGCTACGCGACGCGCAAGAACATCGCGCTGACGGTGGCGGCCAACGGGGTGCTCGGCAACGACTACCTCGGCGTGACGGCGAACCTGATCAGCGGGCCGTCCCACGGCACGGTGGTGCTCGGCGCCAACGGCGGCTTCGTCTACACGCCGGCGGCAGGCTACGTGGGCTACGACGCGTTCGTCTACGTCGCGCGCAGCGCGGCGGGCGTGGCGAGTGCGACGGCGACGGCGACGATCAAGATCAAGAAGAACGATCCGCCGGTGGCCGACAACGACAGCTACAACGTGAAGAAGAACACCACGTTGACGGTGGGCAAGCCGGGCGTGATGAACGGCGACACCGATCCGGACGGCGACAAGCTGACGGCGGTGTTGGTGGGCGGCCCGGCGCACGGGACGCTGACGCTCAACGCGGACGGCTCGTTCGTCTACAAGCCGGCAACGGGCTACACGGGCGCGGACAGCTTCACCTACAAGGTGACGGATGTGACGGGCCTGGCGAGCAACGTGGCTACGGTGACGCTGAACGTGCTGGCGCACTGGGACAACGACGGCTGCGATCATGACCGTCGTCGCAGCGGCCACCGGGGCAACGACAACTGCGATCACGACCGCTCGACGCGTGGCGACCACCACGACGGCGACAACTGCGATCACGACAACCACCGCGGCAATCACCGTCAGGGTGACGGCTGCGACCACGACCGTCGCCGGTAACTGCGACCGTCGGTTCTGACCGAACGCCGGGGGCCTCAGGGCTCCCGGCGTTTTTCATTTGGGGAAGATCCCGCGGCGGTCTTGCTGTTAGCATGCGCCGGTCCACTCGCGAGGAGCGCACGATGAGATCGAAGATTCTGGGATGGGTCCTTGTCGCGCTGGCGACGTCGGTGTCCGCGCAGGATGCGCGGCTGCAGTCGTGGGCTCGCCACGTGCAGCTGCGGGACGCTTCGCCGTTTCGCGGTCTCAACTGGCAGTCGCTGGGCCCGCGCTTTCAGGGTGGCCGCGTCGAACGCATCGCCGCCGTTCCTGGCACCGGCATCATCTACGCGGGCTTCGGATCAGGATCCCTCTGGAAAACGGTCAACAACGGCCTGACCTGGGCGCCGATCTTCGACGACCAACCGACCGGCACGATCGGAGACGTCGCCGTGGCGCCGTCGAACCCCAACATCCTCTACGTGGGAACCGGCGAGAGCCTGCTGGCGCGCAGTTCGTTCGCCGGCGTCGGCGTCTTCAAGTCCGTCGACGCGGGCGCGACCTGGACGCACCTGGGGCTCGCTGACACGCATCAGATCGGACGCGTCGCCATCCACCCGAAGAACCCCGACATCGTCTTTGTGGCCGCGCTGGGGCATCTGTTCACGCCGAATGAAGAGCGTGGCGTGTTCAAGACGAAAGACGGCGGCAAGACGTGGAGAAAGGTCCTGTACGTCTCTGACAAGGCCGGAGGGGCCGACGTGGTGTTCGATCCCTCGCGGCCGGACACGCTCTACGCGGCCACCAACGAGCACGATCGCACGGCGTGGAACTCGGTCGAGCACGGGCCGGGATCGGGCGTGTACAAGTCAATTGACGGCGGCGAGACGTGGAAGAAGCTGGCGGGTGGATTGCCGGACGGCGCGTTCATCGGCCGCATCGGACTGGCTGTTGCGGCGTCCGCGCCGCAGACCGTGTACGCGTTTATCGCGAACCAGACGCCGGTCGAAGAAACGCGACCTGAGGGCAAGCGCATGGTCGCGACGGGGCCTGAGGTATATCGCTCCGACGACCGCGGTGAGCATTGGCGCAAACTGCCGATGCAGAACGACCGTGTGCGGCTCGGCTCGTACGGCGTCATTGCGGTCGCGCCCGATAATCCGGATCTGTTCTACGCGCTGGCGCCGAACCTTCAGCGCTCGACGGACGGCGGCCGCACTTTCGACCAGATGGGCGGTCTCGTGACGCATCTCTACGAGCATCCGTCGCCCGCGCTGCATCTCGACCATCACGATCTGTGGATCGACCCCACCGACGCGAAGCGCATGATCCTCGGCAACGACGGCGGCGTGTACGTGACGAGCGATCGCGGCGCGACGTGGCTCCATCTCAACAACATCCCGGCAGCCGAGTTCTACTCGATCTCTCTGGATCAGGCGGACCCCTACCTCATCTATGGCGGCACGCAGGACGACTCGGCGCTGTTTGGACCGTCCGATCGTGTGCCGCTCGATGGCGTGAGAGATCCGTGGCGGTACGTGTGGATCGACCTGTGGGGCGGCGGAGACTCCTACGTGACGGCCGTTGATCCAGCCGATCCGGAGACGATCTACTTCGAGCAGCAGTTCGGCGATTTCCAGCGCAAGAACATGCGCACCGGGCAGATCCGCCGCATCCAGCCCAAAGCGGAGAAGGGCGAGCCCGAGCTTCGCTACAACTGGATGTCGCCGTTCATCATCTCCAGCCACAATTCCGGCATCGTGTACTTCGGGGCCAACAGACTCTTCCGCTCGCTCAACCGCGGCGACAACTGGATGGCGGTGAGCCCGGATCTCACGACGCAGCCCGGTCCCGAGAAGCAGGGGAACGTGCCGTACGGCACGATCACGACGATTAGCGAGTCGCCGCTTCGGCCCGGATTGCTCTATGTGGGGACCGACGATGGCCGGGTGTGGGTGACGCGCAACGACGGCGCCGAGTGGACCGAGATTGGCAGAGGCTTGCCGCGGAAGTGGATCAGCCGCGTGATCGCTTCGAGCCACGCGGCGGGCACGGCGTACGTGACCCTCACCGGCTATCGGGAGAACGACTACACGCCGTACATCTTCAAGACCGCCGATTTCGGCGCAACCTGGCAACCCATCGCGGCCGGGCTGCCGGACGAGCAGGTCAATGTCATCCGCGAAGATCTGCGGAGCGCTGCGATGCTCTACATCGGCACCGATCAGGGCGGCGTGTATGTCAGCAAGAACGCCGGCGCGTCGTGGGTGTCCATGTCCGCGAATCTGCCGCCGGCGCCGGTGCACGACATCGCGATTCATGCGCGCGAGAGAGAAATGGTGATCGCCACGCACGGCCGCAGCATCTTCAAGGTCGACCTCGTGCCCGTTCAGGAACTGTCGGAGGCGATCACCGCCGGGTCGATTCACCTGTTCCCGACTCGGCCGGCCATGTTGCCGCAGTCACGCGATTACGGCGGCGACTGGGCGCTCGAGACGCGGCGGCCCGCTGCGTTTACGTACTCCTTGAAGAGCGCGGGCCCGGTGTCGCTCCGCATTCTCGATGAGAAGGGCCAAGTCGTGTTAGCGCGCGAAGAGCAGGGCCGCGCGGGGATCAACGTGGCCGCATGGGATCTGCTTGTGAGCGGCGGCTACCTGTCGCCGGCGGTGCTTGGCCCTGGTGCCAAACTGATCGGTAGTGGCGAGTATCGGATCGAGCTGCAATCAGGCGCCGCGAAAGCCAGCGGCACGCTGACGGTGCAGAGGCCGTCTTCGCCGAAGGTGCGGATTGGCGAGCCGCGTCCTGACGTGATGACGAAGTAGCGCAGCGGTCAGCGCGCAGCTCGTGAGTACGACACGACGTCGAGGCCGATCAGTCTTGCCCCTATAATCACGCGACCCTCTTGACCATGCTCCCCGGCACCCGCCTCGGTCCCTATGAAATCGTTGCGCCCATCGGCGCCGGCGGCATGGGCGAGGTGTATCGCGCGAAGGACACCCGGCTCAATCGCGACGTGGCGATCAAGGTCCTGCCCGAGTCGTTCGCGCTCGACGCGGATCGTGTCGCGCGCTTCACGCGCGAAGCGCAGGTGCTCGCGTCGCTGAACCATCCGAACATCGCGGCGATCTACGGACTGGAAGAAGTACGTAGCGGCGGACCTTCAGGTCCGCCGTCGCACGCGCTGGTCATGGAATTGGTCGAAGGACAGGATCTATCGGAGTTGATCGGCGGACCTGAAGGTCCGCCGC
>CAYHEX010000320.1:0-4943 GCA_964355365.1 uncultured Solibacteraceae bacterium
GACCTCCTGCTGAGCGTGCGCGTGTCGCTCGACGGGATCGGCGAAGTGCACTCGCAGGTCCGCAACGTCAAGAATGCGTTCGACAAAGCATCGGAGACCATCGCGGCGATGCAGGCGCTCGCGGCCACCAACCCGCACTTCCAGTTCGGCATCGCCGCCACGATCTTCAACAAGAACCTCGAAGATGCGCAGCACATCCTCGAGTTCGCCAAAGAGAAGAAGCTCGACATCGTCTTCAACATGCTCCGCTTCACGGACGCGATGCTCCACAACAAGGAACTGGAGAAGACGATCGGCTTCGGCGACCGCGAGGAGGAGTTCATGCGCAAGTTCTTCCTCGAGCGCGTGGCGGAAGAATCGATCCTGAGCGGACAGGCGTTCATGTACCTGCACTACGCCGACATGATCGCCAACGGGTACCACCGGACGATGCCGTGCCCGTTCCAGCGACAGGGACTGTTGCTCAATCCGAATGGCGACCTGTTCTACTGCGAGAATTCGGCCAAGCTCGGCAACGTGCTCGACGCGTCGGCGAAGGACCTGTACCTCAAGGTCGAGAACCTGGCGCATCGCGAGCAAATGAAGAAAGAAACGTGCCCGACCTGCCTCAGCCCGTGCCAGGTGAACGTGGGCGCGATGAAGCAGGTATTCCCGTACGTGAACTTCCTGCGGCGCGCCCGCGAATTGAAGCAACACCCCGAACGGCACCTCGACACGCTGCCGAAGCCCGTGCGATAGTTCGGGCTCGGCGTGTCGTCCCGAGTCTCGAACGTTCTCCGAATCCTGTTTGCCGTTGCGCTGACGGCGTACCTCCTCTATCGGTCTGACCCGACCGCCGTCGGCGGCGCACTGCGCGGCGTGTCGTGGGTATGGATCGGCGCGGCCGTATTGCTGGTGCTTGTCGATCGCGCCCTCATGGCGGTGCGCTGGATCTGGCTCTTGCGTCCCGTCGAGCGCCAGCACATGCCGCCGACCAGCGCGTTGATGCGCATCTTCTTTGTCAGCACGTTTGTCGGGACGTTTCTGCCGGCGAGCGTCGGTTCAGATGCCGTGCGCACCTGGCAGGTGACGCAGCGCGGCGTGCCGGGCCCGCAAGCACTCGCGTCGGTGCTCATGGATCGCGTGCTCGGCGTCGCCTCGATCTTGATCGCTGCGCTCGGCGGACTGGCCGTCTATCCGGAACTTCTGGCGCGCCGTGGCGTGCTGTTGGGGTTTCTCGCGGCCGTCGGCGCGTGCATCATCGCGCTGCTGTTCGTGTTCAGCGCCGGATGGGACGCGATGATCCGTCGCTGGCTCCTGCCCCGCCTGCCCACCCGCATCCGATCCTTCGCCGATCGCATCCTCGCCGCGCTTCAGGCGTATCAGGCCCACCACGGCACGGTGCTGGTCGTGCTGGCCGCATCGGTCGGCGTGCAGGTGCTGCGTATCATTCAAGGCTGGTGTCTCGGCGTTAGCCTGGGGTTGGCCCCGCCGCTCGTGGCGTACTTCGCCAACATTCCGATCGTGCTGCTGATCATGCTGTTGCCCATCACGATCAACGGGATGGGCACGAGCCAACTGGCGTTTGACTGGCTGTTCGTCCGTGCCGGCACGGCCGCCGCGCCGGTATTCGCGCTGTCGGTGCTCTTTGTCGCGCTGGGAATCGTCGGCAACCTGCCGGGCCTGTTGCTAGTCCTCTCGGGCAAGCCCGGCGGTAGCCGGGGCGCGCCGGGCACTAGCGCGGCGGCAGTACCTTGAAGACCGTGATGCCTTCGGCCTGATACACCGGCAGGAACAGGTCAGCGTGTTCGCCGAACTTCGTCAAGCTCTCCCCGTACGCCGTCCGTTCCACAGCGTCCATGTAGATGTAGTCGATGTGGAGGTCCTGCGCGATCTGCCACGCCTGCGAATACGGCGCGCTGCCGTACATCGTGTCCACCAGGCTGCTGCGTTCGTCGTAGAGCGGCTTCTTGAGCAACGAGATGGGCAGGCCGGCGGCCATCCGACGCTCCGCGAATGTCGGCACAAACGTCCATGTCTCGCGGCCACGCGGCACCGGCGACATTTGTACCACCGCATCGCGCGGCGTCTCCCGCCGGATCCAGGTCGCGGCGCGCCGCTGCGCGGCCGACACGATCACGGTCCACTTGAAGCCGGGCCCCATCGCGCGATTCGCAATGTCTTGCGCGTTGTACAGGTCGATGGCGGTCGTCGGGAAACCCACGGCAAACGCCAACGCGGCGACCGGGATGCCGATCAACAGGCGACGGCGGGTCGCGAAACTCCAGGCAAACCAGACCGCGGCCACGGCCGGTAACGTCACGAGCAGAATCTGACCGGCGCGCCAGCCGATCCAGACGAGGTCACCGCCAGGCAGCGTCACAAAGTAAAAGAGCACCAGTGCCGTCAGTGCACCCACCACTGCCGTCGCGAGTCGTGCGTCCGGCACGCGACGCAGAACGAACACGCCCGAGATGCAGACGAACAGCAGCGGCCCGAGTGCCAGAACCGGCGTGAGATACGGCGCGCGCGTGATCGGACCGGTGAAACCGAAATGCAGCGCGTTGCCCGCGCCATCGAAATTGTGATTCAGCGCACACCAGCCAATCGCGATCACCACGGGGACCGCCGCGGCAGCATGCGTGGCGAGACGACGGCTCCACGCGCGCCACCCGCCGGACACCGTGACCGCCACCGCCAGCCCATAGATCAGGGAGAAGACGCCGCCCAGAAATGGACTCGCCATCACCGCGCCACCCAGCACGCAGCCGGCGACCACGGCCGCCGGCCAACGCAGCCCATCGCGCGCCCGGCCGGCCACGATGAGGGCAATGAGCCCCAGCGACACAGCCATCGCGTGCTGCGGCGTGTACCACAGCGAACGCGGCAAGCCATCGATCGTGAGGCTTCGGAAGTACCACGCGCTGATCGCGTCGATGTTCAGCTCACGCACCACGGCAAACGGTTGATGCCGCACCGCCAGGTCGTACAGCGCGTAGGCGCCTTCGGCGCTGGCCGACAACACCGACAGCGCCACCGCGGCACACGCCGCCCAGGCGCGCGGCAGCGCCGACCAGACGAACATCATGATCGCGCCCACGAAGAGCATGCCCGAGAGCAGTGCGTTGACCTTCAGCAGGGCCATCGCATCCGTCCACACGCCGACCGGGTTCGTGCCGAGCGCGCTGCCTGGCAGCAGGAAATACGTCCAGTAGTAATTCAGCGTCTGGTCGGCCGCGTACGGGTCCTTCGGCGGCATTTCGAATCGGGCGAGCTCCGCAGTCAGTGCGGCGTGCCACAGAAAGTCGGCCGTGAAATACGCGCGATACTGCTCGTTGCCCTGCGCATCTTTCGCGCCGATGTTCCGGAAGGTCGGCGCGACCAGCGCCGGTACCAGGGACAGAGCCACGACCAACGCGAGAGTGTCTCGGCGGCCCCAAGCCGACAAAACCACCAGCGGCGCTGCGGCCCGCCCGCCGCGGCACAGCCCCCAACTCACCAGCGACGTCACACCCCACGCGCCGGCAAACGCCAGAGCGCCGGGCGCGCCGACGGCCTCGGCCACCCAAATCGAGAATGCGGTGAGCACGTAGCCCACCAGGGCACCGGCGATCCAGCCGGCGGCGTGGCGCCGCCCGAACAGCATGAAGCCGATCGGCAGCCCGGGCACCAGCGCCGCAAGATACAGCGCGAGATAGAGCACGCCGCCCACGCCATCGCCCAGCCACCATGCCAGACCTGTGACAGCCAACCCGAGCAACACTGCGGCCAACGGCAGCGTCCGTCGGACCGCGGCGGATTCGGTCACTGCCGCGGCGACTCCGCGGCGGCATCGTCGGCGTCCCAGAACTCGCGGCCGGTGTCTTCCACGGCCGCCAAGGCGTCGCCGCGCAGAATCTTGTCGGCCATGGTCAGCCCCTGGCCGATCGAGTGATCCATGTTGTTGTACCAAAACCGCCCGGACCGGCCCGCGAGCAACAGGTTGCTGTAGCCTCCCAGGACTTTCAGGTTCTGAGTCAGGGTACGAAGGTAGTCGAGTGTATAAATCGGGTACGTGAACGGCACGCGCTCGATGTGCACGTTGAGCACTTGATCAGCCCGGTCGATGGTCTTGGTCCGCACCAGATCCTTGATGATCTGATCGGTCAAACGCTCCGGATGCTGCCACCGCTCGTCGCCCTCAATGCAGGTGACTTCCACGCACTGCCCGCTCTTCCCGGCCGGCGCCATCGAGGGGGCAAAGACTGTCGGCGTCGAGATGCGCGAGAAGATCTCATCCCCGCCGAAGTACGTCCACTGGTAATCCAGCTTCGCCGGTGCGTCGATCTCGAGGTTGTAAAAAATCGTCGACAGATACTTCAGCGTGACTCCCGGCACACCGAGCAGCGTATTGGCTTCGGTCAACGGCCCGGTCCAGATCAGACCGTCGCACTCGATCCGCTCAGCCCCCGCATGCACGGCGATTACCCGCGTGTCTCTCGTCTCGATGGCGGTCACCGGCTGACCGAGTTTGACGGCGCCACCGGCTTGCGTGATTTCCGACGCCAGCTTCTCGGAAAACAGACCGACGCCCTGCGGTCCGTAGATGAATGTCATCTCAGCCGGCTTCGGCAGCAACGTCGTCTTCAGCAATCCGAACAGCGAGTCCGTCTCCGCGCGCTTGTCGATGACCGCGCGGTTCACGCCGGCCCGACCCCAGTCCCGGTGAAGTTCCGCGGGCGAGTGAAACAGAAACTTCTGCGTGTAGGGCTCGAAGAAGATCGAGTACGACATCGTCCACGTCTGCCGCAAGCGCATCGAAGAGCCCGAGGCCGTGAGCTACGCCCGCATGCGCCGCTGGGTGAAGGAGGAAACCGGCCGCCTCAAGACCATGCTCGAACACACCCATGGGGGTGCCCTGCCCGAATCCGACCTGCGCGTTATCCTGCGCGGCAAAGCCCTGGAGTTCTATAGCCGGCACTACG